>NZ_JBFUFK010000035.1:0-87986 GCF_056403475.1 Rhizobium sp. P2_G9
CTTATTATTCGGCAACAAAGGCGCGATAATATTCCATTCCAAATCAGTCAGCTCATGGCGGCGACGGGTCATCATTAGGCTCCCAAATCAATGGCAGCCTTGAATCACCGTCAAACCCAAAGGGGAAGCCCGTTTATGAGTTTACGGCCTAGCCCGAACGAGTATCCGAACGTTCGGACCGCCGCGCTGCCAACCTAGACCGCCGCGCCATTCGTGGCAGGCGTATTGACGCCACAATCAAAGCTGCTAAGAAGCCGGTAGTGAATTCGGTAGCAAACGCCAACTTTCGGCTTTTGCTTTACGTCTAAAATGCCAACGAATTCAACTGTTTGGATGGGTGTCCGAGTGGTTTAAGGAACCGGTCTTGAAAACCGGCGTGCGGGAAACTGTACCGTGGGTTCGAATCCCACCCCATCCGCCAAGTATTTGATATTGTTTTTGTAATTTACGGCGCCTCATTGTTTTCTGCATGATGTCTGCAGAGCTGTAATCACGGTTATCGCTAAACAACGCGGCAAGACAAAAATACCCACAGACTCCACCGCTACCGAGTCGTTCTCCGTGATCGATGGATGTCGCGACCGGACTGGTTTTGTTACCCGAAGCCATGCGCAGCGTCGCAGGGATCACGGATAGGAGCAAGACGGCATCAAATCCTGACGATCTCGGCTGGAATGCCTTCTTCGTACCGGCAGATGCGGACATACACCTCGCACCACATCTGCGCTTCCTCGCGTTCGCCGGCGCGCTCCTTGATCATCGCGCGCGTCAATGCCTCAGCGGCTGCCATGTCGCTGTAAATCTCGATCAGAGTGTCACAGGCCTGATTTCTCAGTTCGTCGGCAACATCCATGTCGGCAACACGTCCACGATTTGATTCCGCTGCTCTCACTGGGATTTCACTCGGAGCAGCAGTTCATCTCCCCAGCCTACCAGCCATCGCAATTCCGGTCGATACCCTCTAAAGGGGGTATCGGCACTTGCAAAGTTGAGAAAAAAAGCGTCTGATAACTTGCAATCGTCTGGGGGCATCGATGGTTGACGATATAGGGATTGAAGTGTTTCGGCAGGCTTTCAAGTTGATTGAAGCCAGCGCTAATGTTGATAAGGCAATACATCTATTTAAGGAAAAGTATGGTGTTGCCAACGTTACCTATCATCTGGCGCAAACGATTTCAGGCAATGTCGACGCACCGTTCGTTCGCACGACCTACCGCGATGAATGGGTGGCGCGATACTTGCTCCGGGACTATGTGAAGATTGATCCCATTGTAAAAGAAGGTTTTGCGCGCCAGCTTCCTTTCGATTGGTCGGAGGTCGAGGTATCGCCCGCTGCCTACGAATTGATGGTTGACGCAATCCAGCACGGCGTTGGACCGGCGGGATATTCCATTCCGGTGACCGACCGCCATGGCAGACGGGCGCTGTTTTCCATCAACAGCGCAGTTGCCGGCGACGATTGGAACCGCGTGGTGCAGGCGCATCGCGAGAATTGGGCGGAACTGGCCAATCTCATTCATCGCAAGGCAATCTACGAATTGCACGGTGAGAACGATCCGTTGCCGCAACTCGGCCGCCGTGAACTCGAATGCCTCACCTGGACGGCGCGGGGCAAGGAGGCGAAGGAGATTGCCCGGCTCCTCGATCTCTCCGAACATACGACAAAGGCTTACCTAAAGTCTGCGCGGCACAAGCTCGTCTGCAGCACCATTGCGGAAGCCGTGACCAAGGCGATCAAGCTCAGGATGATCAATCCGTGATACCCACTTAAGAGGGTACCCAAAAGGGCTAGCCAATCGTGGGGAATTTCAGAAAGCACTAAAAAAGCGCATGTTTTCCTCGGCAACCAGAGCCGAGGGGAACGAAAATGTTTATTACGATTCAATCACATGAGTATGCCAAGCATGCGGGGCTGATCGATCAATTGTTCCGTCTTCGCAAGCGCGTCTTCGCCGACCAGCTTCAGTGGAATGTCCCTGTCGTCGGCGATTACGAGCGCGACGCATATGATGAGTACAGGCCGGTCTACCTGGTCTGGTGCGACGAAAAGGCGGAGGTGCTCTACGGCGGCCTGCGTCTCATGCCGACCACCGGACCAACGCTGCTTTATGACGTGTTTCGGCGCACCTTCTCCGACGACGTCAATCTGATCGCGCCGGGGATCTGGGAAGGAACGCGCATGTGCGTGGACGAGGCGCTTGTCGCGCGGACCTTTCCATCGATCGATGCGGGTCGGGCTTTCTGTCTGATGCTTCTCGCGCTCTGCGAATGCGCGCTTGCCCATGGCATCCACACGATGATTTCCAACTATGAACCCCAGCTCAAGCGCGTCTATCGCCGGGCCGGCGCCGACGTCGAAGAGCTCGGCCGCGCCGATGGATACGGCAAGCATCCTGTTTGCTGCGGGGCTTTCGAGGTGTCTGACAGAGTGCTGGTCAGGATGCGTGCCGCTCTCGGTGTCGATCTGCCGCTCTATCGCAGGATGATGCCGGCCGTCTCGGTCACGACACACATGGTCGCGGAAGCAGCATAAGCAGAAGGGAGAGATGAATCCATGTCCGGGGAAATCGAAGACTACAAGTTGGTTTATTCTCATACGCTCCTGGCCTTTCAACTGGCCCAGCAGACTGGTGACGAGTTCGTGGAGTACCTGCTGAGTGTCGTGCTGCAGGAGCTCAGCGAGAAGCTGGATTCCAAGCGTGGCGGAAGGGCGAGAAAAAAGCTGGCAGCGACAGCGTAGCGCACGCCAATCAGTTGCTTGAATGCGGTCGCTCCGCTATAGGTTGATGCGTGCAGGACTGTATCTTGCAAGTGCAGCCGTGGTGTTTCTAGAGGAGCGACCGCCTATGCCCGAACCCGTCGATATTCTTGTTGGCCAGAAAATTCGCAGCCTCCGGATCGAGCGAGACATTTCACAAAGCCAACTGGCGACAGGTATCGGGGTGACGTTTCAGCAGGTTCAAAAATACGAAAAGGGAACCAACCGCGTCAGCGCAAGCCGTTTGGTGCAGATCGCCAACATTCTCGGCGCCGACGTCCGCATCTTCTTCGATGGCACCCAGTCTCCCGCATCAATCAACGACAATTTTCAACCGAAGATATTGATGACCCGTCAGGGTCACGCGCTCTCGAAAGCGTTTCACTCTATTCCAGATGCTAAAATTCGTGGGCATTTACTCAGCCTTGTCCAATCCATCGCCAGGCGCGAGGCAAATGTCGAATTTGAAGAAGACCGAGAGGCGGATTGAACCTCCACGGCATCGCTACGCCCGGCTCGATCGACAGCTGGCCCGTTCCGGGCGTTCACGCCGTAGCGCGTAGACGATAGCGGCGAGGATCGGGGATTGGCACCGCCTGCATCAGGTCCTTGGTGTAGCTATCCCCCGGCTGTTCGAAGACCTCCCGGCGTGTGCCCATTTCGACGATCTGGCCGCTGCGCATCACCGCCACGTGATGGGACATTTTCTCGATCACCGCCATGTCGTGCGAGATGAACAGGTAGGAGAGCCCCATCTGCTCCTGCAGTTCCAGCATCAGGTCGAGCACCCGGGCGCGGACGGAGACGTCGAGGGCCGCAACGCTTTCATCGGCGACGATCAGCTTCGGTTCGAGCGTTAGTGCGCGGGCAATGCAAATGCGCTGCCGTTGGCCGCCGGAGAATTCGTGCGGGTAACGGCTGGCGGCATCGGCGGTCAGCCCGACACGCTGGAGAAGGGCTGCCACGCGATCCTGCCGTTCCCCGGCATTGCCGATGCCATGGATGACCATGGGTTCGGCGATCGCCTTGCCGACGCTCATGCGCGGATCGAGCGAGGCATAGGGATCCTGGAAGATCATCTGTGCAGAACGGCGGATCGGCCGCATGGCTGTCTGGCCGAGCCCGCCGATCTCGGCGCCATCAAGCCTGACGCTGCCGGAGAAGGGGATGAGATTGAGCACGGCCTTGCCGGTCGTCGACTTGCCGGAGCCGCTTTCACCGACCAAGCCGAGAGTCTGCCCCGCCTGGATCGAGAAGGAAATGGACTTGACTGTCGGCTGCGCCGTCTTCGACATTCCGAACCAGCCGGATTTTGTGCCATAGGTGACGGTCAGATCCTTGACTTCGAGCACCGATTTCGGCTCCCGCGGCTCTGCCGGCTTGGCGCAAACCGTCGGCGGGCCATCGGTGCCGGCATAGGCGCCGAGCCTCGGCACGGCCGCCAGCAATTGGCGTGTGTAGAGCTCCCTCGGGTGCTCGAAAATATCGATGACATTGCCGAGTTCGACAATACGGCCGTTTTGCATGATGGCGACCCGGTCGGCCATTTCGGCGACCACGCCCATGTCATGGGTGATCATCAGGATCGACGTGCCGAATTCGCGGCGCAACTCGCGCATCAGCRTCAGGATCTGCGCCTGGACGGTGACGTCGAGCGCCGTGGTCGGTTCGTCGGCGATCAGCACTTTCGGCCGGCAGGAAAGCGCCATGGCGATCATCACGCGCTGGCGCATGCCGCCCGAAAGCTCATGCGGATATTGGGTCAGGCGCCGCGCCGGTTCGGTCATATGTACCGCTTCCAGCATCTGCCGTGCGATCGCCTCGGCATTGCTGGCATCTTGGTGCTCGCGGATCGCCTCGGTCAGTTGCTTGCCGATCGTCATCACCGGGTTGAGCGACGTCATTGGCTCCTGGAAGACCATGGCGATGTCGCCGCCACGAACATGCCGCATGGCGCGGTTGGAGAGTTTTGTCAGTTCGCGCTCGCCCAGCTTGATGCTGCCGGCGGTGACCCTGAGCGAGGTCTTGGGGAGGAGGCCCATGATCGACAGCGAGGTCACCGACTTGCCCGAGCCGGATTCGCCGGCCAGGCACAGAGTCTCGCCGGCGTCGAGCGAAAAGCTCACGTCCTGGAGCACGGGCTTCAGCCCTTGCGGCGTGCGGGCGTCGACGCTGAGATTTTCAACGCTCAGCACCGGCGCGCCGGCATTCTTGGCTTCAATCACGCGAACACGATCCTCGGGAAGTAGAACGAGACGACCCAATTGGGCATGTCGACGATTTCGCTGATCCTGAGATCGCCGCAGACCGAGCAGAGCAGATAAGCGTCGACGGCGCTATAGCCGTGCTCGGCGGTGAGCAGGTCGATCATGCGGGCCACTGCTTCCTTGGCGCCTGTCATCAGGTCGGGGCCGACACCGGTGGTCACCTCGTAGCCGGCAGCATCGAGATGGCGAGTGACCGGCTCGGTGGTGGTGAAGCGCGGGCTCTTGAGGCGCGCATCCTTGACCAGCTCGATCGTCGCCTCGACCTCCATCTGGCTTTCGATGGCCGTGCCGCAGACCTCGCCGTCGCCCTGGGCGGCGTGGGTGTCGCCGATCGAAAACAGTGCGCCCTCGACTTCGACCGGCAGGTAGAGCGAGACACCGGCGGTAAGGTCGCGAATATCGAGATTGCCGCCGACATTGCGCGGCGGCACGACGGAATGCAGGCCCGGTTCAGCCGGGGCATTGCCGATCGTCCCGGCAAACGGCTTCAGCGGCACCTTGCCGCCCGGGCCGTAGAGGGCTGGCGCCATGGAATTGCTGTCATAGGTCCAAATGTGCAGCGCCGGCTCCTTGAACTGGTCGGCAAGTAGGCCGAAGCCGGGAATATTGGCCGTCCAGCCGACGCCCGATGGGATGAATTTTCGAAGCGTCACCTTCAGCGCGTCGCCGGGCTGAGCACCCTCGACATAGACCGGGCCGGTGACCGGATTGATCTTGCCGAAGTCGAGCGTGTTGAGCGTCTCGACATTCGAATCCCGCCCGAGCTGGCCGCCGGACGAATCAAGACATTCGAAATGGATCGTCTCGCCGGGCTTGGCGACGAGCGCCGGCTCGAAGTCGCGGTTCCAGCCGAAATGATGCTTGGCGCGGTGAATGGTGTGGTTGCAGGCGATGCACATGGGAATTCTCCGTGAAACGTCGTGGCTTGCCCCCTCATCCGGCTGCCACCACCTTCTCCCCGCAGGCGGGGAGAGGGGATTTGCGGCGCCGTTCCACGCTACGTTGAACCTCGGCGGAGGCTTTCAGCGCGGCATATTGGGAGCGGATTCCCTCTCCCCGTCACTACGGGGAGAGGGCTAGGGTGAGGGGCGGGGCACCCCGCTTTGATAAGGGGCACAGGCACCCCGCTTATTGCTTCACGAACACCGCTTCGTAATCGATGACGCGGGTCGGATCGATGTAGATCTCGTCCGGGCCGCCCATGCGCTTGGCCTTGGCGACGACGCGGCGTTCGTTGAACACGGGAATCCACGGTGCATCCTTGGACTGGATCTCGGTAAAGATCTTCGCCCAGGCCTCGTTGCGCTCTTTCGCCTTGGCCGGCACCGGCAGGGCGTCCGCCGCCTTGGCCTTCGGCTCGATGTCCTTGTTGCAATACCACGACCAGTTCCAGCCGCCGGCCGAAGCGCTGCCGCAGGAGAGGATCGGTCCGTAGAAGTCGGACGGATCCGGGAAGTCAGCGATCCAGCCGAGCCCGCCCGACCAGGTGAGCGGCGCCTGGCCCTGCGTGCCGCCGGCGGCGATCACGTTCGGATTTGCGAGCGCCTTGAGCTCGACCTTGACGCCGATCGCGGCCAGGTCCTGCTGGATCGCCTGGGCGATGCGCGGCTGCGGGTCGGTGTTGGAGGTGTAGAGCGTGGTCGAGAAGCCGTCCTTCAGGCCGGCCTCGGCGAGCAGCGCCTTGGCCTTCTTCACATCGAAGGCATAGCCCTTGTAGGACTTGTCATAGCCCGGCATCAGCGGCGGCAATACCTGGTTGGCAGGAATGGCGCGGCCATTGATGATGCGGACTATGCGGTCCTTGTTGATCGCCATGTTGAGCGCCTGGCGAACCTTGGTATTGTCGAGCGGCTTGACCTGGGTGTTGATCGTCACATAGCTGGTTTCGAGCTGCTGGCGGTCGACTATCATCCCCTTGAAGTCGGGCGACTTCTTCATTTCCAGATATTTGGCTGGCGGAATGCCGTCGCCGGCAATGTCGACCTCGCCCTTCTGCAGGCGCAGCAGCGCCACCAGCGGCTCCTGGCCGATCTCGATCGTATAGCCGTCGATCTTCGGCCGGTCCTTGACGAAATAATCCGGGTTGCGGGCAAAGACCAGACGTTGGCCGACGGTCCATTCCTTGAGGGTGAAGGCGCCTGAGCCGATCGGCTTCTTGCCGAAATCGCCGGCGGCGTCGACGGCTTCCTTCGGCACGACCGAGGCGAAATTCAGCGCCAGGCAGTTGAGGAAAGTCGCGTCCGGCTGGCTGAGCGTGAACTCCACCGTGTCGTCATCGACCACCTTGAGGCCCGAAAGGTCAGTCTTCTTGCCGCCCGCCACATCGTCGTAGCCGACGATCGAATGGTAGAAGCTGGCGCCCGGGCTCTGGGTCTTCGGATTGACGGTACGCTCAAGCGAATATTTCACGTCGGCGGCCTTCACTTCGCGGCCATTGGTGAATTTCACGCCCTTGTGCAGCTTGAACGTATAGACCTTGCCGTCGTCGGAGACGGTGAAACTTTCGGCCAGCGACGGCTTCACCACCGTACCGCCCGGATCATAATCGACCAGACGCGAGAACATCGCGTTGATCATCGACCAGTTCTGCCAGTCGTAGCCGATGGCGGGGTCGAGCGTCGCAATGTCGTCCTTATAGGTCACCGTGATGGTGGCGCCCTTGAGCGGCTTTTCGGCCGCCTGGACCATCGCCGGCACGAGCGCGCTCGTCGCCAGCATGGCGGCCAAAGCCGCTTGCGTCAGAAAGGGTCTGGTCATGACGTTCTCCTCTTTGCTTATTGCGCGCGGATGCGCGGATCGATGACGGGGGCGACGATGTCGGCCAGCAGGTTGCCGATGACGATGGCGAGCGCCGACATGATGGTGACGCCCATGATGATTGGAATGTCGACCTGCTGGATGGCCTGCCAGGCGAGCTGACCGATCCCCGGCCAGCCATAGACCGCCTCGACAACCACGACACCGCCCATGAACTGGCCGATATCGATGCCGATCATGGCGATGATCGGCAGGATGCCGTTGGGCAATGCATGGCGCAGGATGACACGCGCCGACGACAGGCCTTTGGCGCGGGCAGTGCGGACATAATCCTGGTTCAGCACCTCGATCATCGAGGAGCGCACCATGCGCGCATACCAGCCGGCGCCGCAAAGGCCGAGCGTGACCGCGGGCAGCACCAGATGCGAGAAGCCGCCATAGCCTGACATCGGGAACCAGTTCAGCGTCGCTGCGAACAGATAGAGTATGAGCAGTGCTACGATGAATTGCGGCGCAGAGGTTCCGGCGAACGAGGCGACCATCACCACCCGGTCGACAAATCCACCGCGGCGGACGGCTGCGATCGTGCCGAATGTCACGCCGATCACCACTTCCATGAAGATGCCAGCCACCATCAGCGTTAATGTTGCCGGCAGACGGGCGATGATCAGCGGCAGCACGTCGGTGCGCTGGGTGTAGGAGCGCCCGAGATCGCCATGCAGCAGGTTGCCGAGATAATGCAGGAACTGCATGACCAAGGGCTGGTCGAGGCCGAGTTCGTGGCGCACGTTGGCCACCATCTGCGGTGTGGCGCTGCGACCGGCGATCAGCACGGCGGGATCGGCCGGCAGCGCATAGAGCAGCAGGAAGGTGATGGCTGCGACGCCGAGCAGGATGAGGATCGACTGGCCGAGACGGCGAAGGATGATCAGACCCATCAGCCCCTCCCGCGCTGGGTGGGATCGAGGATGTCGCGTAGCGCATCCCCCACCAGATTGAAAGCGAGTGCGGTCAAGAGAATGATCGCGCCGGGAATGAAGACAAGCCAGGGCGCATCCTGGAAATAGCTCTGGCTCTCGAAGATGATATTGCCCCAGGACGGTTCCGGCGGCTGCACGCCGACGCCGAGGAAGGACAAGGTGGCTTCGAGCAAGACGGTGGTGGCAATGCCGAGCGTGCCCCAGACGATCGCTGTCGGAAAAAGATGCGGCAGGATATGCAGGAAGAGAATGCGGCCATGGCCGGCGCCGAGCGAACGCTCGGCCATGATGAAGTCCCGCTCCACCAGTCCGCGCGTCTCGGTATAGACGATGCGTGCCACCTGCACCCAGTTGACCAGGGCGATCACCATGGCGACGATCCATAGGCTGGGTTTCAGCAGGGCCGCCAGCACAATGGCGAGCAGCAGCGCCGGAAAGGCCATCATCAGGTCGGTAAAACGCATCAGGATGGTGCCGAAAAGGCCGCGCATATAGCCGGCGACAATGCCGACGAGCAGACCGATGGCGACAGCGACGCCATTGGCGACCAGGCCGATGATCAGCGAGGTGCGGGCGCCGAACAGGAGCCGCGAGAACAGGTCACGGCCGAGCGTATCGGTGCCGAACAGGAATTTGGCGCCCGGCGGTATCGGTGCGCCTTCTTCCGTCAGGCCATCGAACATCTGGTTGTTGGGATCGAAAGGCGCGAGCCAGGGTGCGGCGATCGCCAGGACCAGCACGGCGATCACGATGATCAGGCCGAAAAGCGCGGTCGGTTGGCGAAAGATTTCCTTGAAAACCCGCATCAGCCGACCTCGCGCAAGGGTTCGGAACCGCCGAGGAAGGAGGCGGCGATCTGCTCGATGGTCAGCCGCCGGCGCATGGCGCAGTCGCGCAGGATGGCATAGGCGCGCTCATCGTCGATGCGGCGTTCGGCCTTCAGCCTGGTGACAGCCGCATGGACGATGGGCCTCAGCCGCAGCCGTTCCTCGAGATGGGCAATGCGCCGCTCCGCCTCTATCCTTTCCTGGTGTACGGAAACCGCAAGCACCAGGGCCGGATAGACCGCCGAGGCCGCGACCGGTTTGGGGATGATCGCGCCGGCGCCCTGGCGCAGCGCCCAGGCAATGCGCCCCGGCGCTTCGGATCCGAGCAAGGCGACGACTGGGCATGATGGGCGGTCGCCGCTCCAGGGCAGCAATTCGTCCCAACCCTGGTCGGCATCGACGAAGACAAGGTCGAGCGCCTCGGCATTCGTCAGCGGCTTCCACTGGCATTCGACCTTGAGGCCAAGCAGGCCAAGCTGGCGGCGCAGACGATCGGTATTGCCATCCTCTTCGGCAAGGATGACGGCGTGCCAGCCGGTGAAATTGGGCGTGTTGGCGATCATGACACCACCCTCAGCCGCGGCAAGGGCTTTTGACCGGCGCCGGTCAGGTAGGGATCCGCCGCCAAAGCAGGCCGCGATGCTATCACATCGAAGCCTGGTCCGTCATTGATGCGGCCGAGATGGAAGGGCAGGGCCGCATGATTGGTCGCCGGGTCGACGACGATATTGCCGAGCACGGACGGCCAGGGTCGCGCCACGATTTCCCGGCGCACCAAAGCCGGCTCATCGCTATCGCCGGCTTCGATGGCCTCGATGCAGAGCGTCACGGCTGCGTAAGCACTGGCGAACATGCTCGACACCCGGCGTGGCTCCGCGCTCCAGGCGTTGAGGCGGGCCTTGAACGCCCGGTTCTCTTGCGTGTCGAGGCTGTCGACATATGGGAGAGCGCACAATTGACCTGTGGCTGCACCGGTTTCAATGTTGTCGAGTTCGCATTCGGTCAGGTCGCAGCTGGCGATCGGGCAATTTTCCGGCAGGAATGCGGGATCGCGCTGCCCCAGCGCATGCATGGCGGCCAGGAAGGCGTAGCTCGATGGGCCGATCAGGTTGTTGAGGATGAAGCTCGGGCGTTTCTCTTCTATATCGGCGACAATGCGCTCCACCATGGTTTCCTCGAGCGGCAGGTAGCGTTCGCCGAGCACCGAACCACCGGCATTGGTGACCAGTTCACGCGCCAGCCGGTTCATCTCCCAGCCCCAGACATAATTGGCGCCAACCAGATAGGGATGCGCGCCATAGCGCGGGATCAGATGATCGAACAGCGGGATCAGATGCTGGTTGGGCGTGCCGCCGATATAGATGATGTTCTCGTTGGCCTCGAAACCCTCATAGGGGCACATATACCAGAGCAGGCCGTCATATTTCTCGACCAGCGGAATGACTTCCTTGCGGGCCGCGGAGGTGATCGTGCCGATGATATGCCGGCAGCCATGTTCGCGGATCAGCCTGCGCGCTCCCTCGACGTAAGCCGCGAGATCGGCATGCGGATCGAAGAACACCGGCTCGATCGCGCCGCCGCCCCGCAGACGATAGTCGCTGAAGGCAAACTCCGCGCCGTCGCGCGCATCCCGCCCCAGCGAGCCGTAAGGCCCGGTGGTTGAATAGAGGATACCCAGTTTTACCGCTTCCCGCATGCGCAAATCCAAAACAAAAAGCCCCATAACGCCGATCCAGCAAGCTGGGGCATTATGGGGCGGTGTTGCCCTTTGACGATCAAAGTCATGTATGGCGGCGGCTAGGATGCCTAAAACGCTGGCATGATTAAAGTACCGTCATTTCTCATTTGTCAAGGCAGTCTCCGCGCCGTGGATGCCGTCGGAGTGTCGACGCGTTGGCGAGGATTGCCAGGCTTCTGGAATATAGTTAGTCGGCTTAATGATATTCACTTGAACTTCTCTCATTAACCCTTTGAAAACCATAATTTTCGAAATGTCCCGCAGTGTGACATTTCTGTTCGCATTTAAGCCACGTTGTTGGCATGCTTTAGCCAAGTGTGATCAACGAGGGGCTGTCGCGTGGGACGATGGCGCCCCTCTTGTACTAAAACGAGACGAGCGGCGCGGGACGCGAATGAAGAGAATTAAGATTGATGCGCGATGGGGCAGAAGCGCGAAATGGCTTGCCCTCTGCATCCTGTCGGCGACCGTCGCTTCCTGTGGTACTACCCAGACGCGTCATGTCGTTCACAAACGTCACGGCAAGGAATATTTTTCCGAGAGCGAATACGGCGTCAAGGCCAGTCCGCGGCTCTATTACGGCCGTAACATTCCCAAGGGCGGCGGCCGTGATATTACCGGCGATCCTTATGTGGTGAAGGGCAAGTGGTATTATCCCAAGGAAGACAGGCGCTATGACAAGGTCGGCCTCGCCTCCTGGTACGGCTCGGCCTTCCATGGACGGCAGACGGCGAATGGCGAGATTTACGATCAATACTCGTTGACCGCCGCCCATCCCACCTTCCCTCTGCCGAGCTACGCCCGGGTGACCAATCTCACGACCGGCGATTCGGTTATCGTGCGCGTCAACGATCGCGGCCCCTACCACCCGGGCCGCATTATCGATCTGTCCAACAAGGCCGCGCAGATGCTTGAAGTCGACCGCGGCGGCACCGCCATGGTGCGCGTGCAATATGTCGGCCGCGCCCGGATGGATGGCCGCGACAGCGCCTATCTGATGGCATCTTACACCAAGCGCGGCGAGCACTTCCATCAGTTCAATCCAGGCGGGGATATCCCCGGCGTCATGGTCGCCTCCAACGAGAAAAAGTTCCGCCCGTCGGTGTCGACGACTTACACGCGGGATCTCGACGTGACGTCTACTGCAACAGCGTTGCAGTCCTCCAAGGATCCAGCCGGCTTCACCGCCATCCAGGAGGTCACCGAATTCGCCGTCCTGCCGGAAATCGGCCCCGTGCCGATGGAGCGGCCTCAGGTTTACGACAGAAGCCTCGGCACGCTCGCGGCCTATGCCGATGAGCCGGCAACGGCTTCTGACGCGCCGTTCAAGGCAATCCTGAAGCCGCACCGGAAGCTCAATGCCAAGGCGATCATCGCCGCCGCTTATCGCAAATATCCGGGCCTCAGCGACAACTGATCCCAGGACATTAACCGACATCGGGATATATTCATTCCGATGTCTTGTTGCGGCAATAGTTTCCGTTCATTATCCCGAAATAAGACTTTCGGGAAAAACTCTTGGCGGATCGTGTGAAGAGGCTTCTGTTGGCCGTCGGCCTCCTGGTCGGTGTGTTCTGCGCAGCCGAAAGTGTTGCGCAGCCTGCACCGGCAGCCTTCGATACCAAGGCGAAACAGGCGCTGCTGATCGAGGCCAGCACCGGTACCGTTCTGTTCTCCCGGGATCCGGACACACCGTTTCCGCCAGCCTCGCTGCAGAAGCTGGCGACGGCCGAATATGTGTTCAACGAGTTGAAGCTTGGCCATGTCACAGAAGATACCGAATACAAGGTATCTGAATATGCCTGGCGCACCGGCGGCGCATTGTCGCGCACCTCGGCGATGTTCGCCGCGCTCAATTCGCATATCCGTGTCATCGATCTGCTGCAAGGCGTCGTCGTTCAACTCGCCAATGACGGCTGCATCATCCTGGCGGAGGGGCTCGCCGGTTCGGAAAGCGCTTTTGCGGATCTGCTCAACAAGCGCGCCAAGGTTCTTGGCCTGAAGAATTCCGTCTTCGGCAATTCCAACGGCTTGCCGAACCCGGCCAACAAGATGACGGCGCGCGACCTGATGCTGCTGGCGCGGCACATCCAGTCGACCTATCCCGACTATTTCAAGCTCTATTCGCAAAAAGAGTTCGAGTGGAACAAGATCGATCAGCGCAACCGCAATCCACTGATTTCGCAGAATATCGGCGTCGACGGCTTCGCCACCGGCTTCGCGGAAGGGGCTGGCTACGCCATCGTCGCCACTGCCGAGCGCAATGGCACGCGCCTGTTCATGGTGCTCGGCGGGCTTTCGAGCGACAAGGAGCGGACCGAAGAATCCCGCAAGATGCTGGACTGGGGTTTTACCAGTTTCACCCGGCACACCGTGTTCAAGAAGGGCGAGGCGGTGGCCGAGGCGCCGGTCTTCGGCGGAGACCGTGGTGCGGTGCCGTTGAAGGCGCATGATGACGTCGATATTTATATTCCAGTGGACAACGCGGACAGAATTCGGGCAAGAATCGCCTATACATGGCCGCTGAAGGCGCCGGTGAGCAACGACCAGAAGATCGGCACCATGACGATTTCCTTGGGTGACCGCCCGTTGCGCGACGTCGATGTCTACGCGACCATGCCCATCGGAACTGGCACGCTGACGTCGAAGGCGTTTGACGGGCTAAAGGAGTTACTGTTCTTCTGGCTTTGACCGGAGAGCAGGCGCTATTGGGCGCGAGTAGTGGAACGGGATAGACTGGTGCGATCCAAGCAAGGGCTGTTTGTGACATTCGAAGGCGGGGAGGGTGCCGGCAAAAGCACCCAGATTCGGCTTCTTGCGGATCGCCTGCGCCGCATGGGTGTCGACGTGCTCACCACCCGCGAACCGGGCGGCTCGCCCGGCGGCGAAGCTGTGCGCCACCTGCTCCTGTCTGGCGCCGCCGAGGAATATGGCACGCGCGTCGAAGCCGTGCTGTTCGCCGCTGCCCGCAATGATCATGTCGAGGAGATCATCCGGCCGGCACTTGCCAGCGGTGCTGTCGTGCTTTGCGACCGTTTCCTCGATTCGACGCGCGTCTACCAGGGCATTACCGGCAATCTCGAGCCGGCCTTCATCCAGAACCTGGAGCGGGTGGCTGTCAACGGCGTCATGCCCGACTGTACGATCATTCTCGACCTGCCGGCGTCCGAAGGCCTGAAACGTGCCCGCAGCCGTGCAGAAGCCCAGCCGCAGGCGGCCGCTCCCGACCGGTTCGAGAAAGAAGAACTCGATACCCATGAGAAGCGCCGCGAGGCATTCCTCGATATCGCCGACCAGGAGCCGCTACGCTGCCGCGTCGTCGACGCATCGAACGCGCCGGAGGTAATCGCGGAAAAAGTATTCTCGATCGTCGAGCCGCTGCTGCCGATCCAATCGTCCCGGGTCAAGGAGACCGGCAGCGCGTGAGCACGGAAGCGGAGACGACGCTGCTTGATGGCGCCATCGCGCCCTCGGCCAACACGGTGCTGTTCGGCCACGACCAGGCGCAGGCTTTCCTGGCGCAGTCCTATGCCTCGGGCAAGGGACACCATGCCATCCTGATCGATGGGCCGGAAGGCATCGGCAAGGCGACGCTCGCCTTTCGCTTTGCCAACCATGTCCTCAACCATCCGGATTTCCGCACCGCGCCCGACACGCTCGCCGATCCGGACCCGAATTCCCCGGTCTACCGGCAGATCGCCGGCGGCGCCTCTCACAATCTGCTGTATCTCAMCCGCCCTACCGATCCCAAGACCGGCAAGCTCAAGACCACGACGACGATCGATGAAGTGCGCCGGGCCGGAAAATTCTTCTCGCAGACATCGGGAACCGGCAATTGGCGCATCGTCATCGTCGACACTGCCGACGAGCTCAATCGCAACGCCGCCAACGCCATCCTGAAAATGCTGGAAGAGCCGCCGAAGCGGGCCATGTTCCTTGTGCTCTCGCACGCGCCAGGGAAATTGCTGCCGACCATCCGATCGCGCTGCCTGCCGCTGGTGGTGCGGCCGCTTGCAGAGGATGATTTGCTGGCCGCACTCGGCCATCTTGGCGTTCAATTGCCGCAGAATGTTGCGGGCAGGGTGCTGGATCTCGCCGGCGGCAGCGTCGCGCAGGCGATCAAGCTCGTCAATTACGGTGGGCTCGACATCATCGATGCTTTCGATCAGGTGATATCGCAATCGGGGCCGACGCAGCGCCTGGCGATGCATCGGTTGGCCGACGCGGTGTCGCAGCGCGACAGCGACACGCTCTACAGCTTTTTCGTCGATCACGTCAGCGTATTTGTCGCGGAGCGGGCGCGCGAAGCGGCCTTTGCGGGCAAGGTCGGCCGCGCCTTCGACCTCTCACGCCTGCAAAGCGCGATCACCGAACGGTTTACCGTGGCCGATGCCTATAATCTCGAGCGCAAGCAGACGGTTCTGACGACGCTCGGCGAACTGGTCTTGCAGGTTTAGATTTGCTCAGTGATAGACCAGCTTCCAGGCGACCAGCGACAGGGTGATCGCAAGGATCGGGCGGATGACCTTGTCCGGCATGCGTGGCGACAGATAGCTGCCGATGATGATGCCCGGGATGGAGCCGATCAGTAGCGAGCCAAGCAGCACCCAGTCGATCTCGCCGATGTACCAATAGCCGAGCCCGCCAACCAGCGTTAGCGGCACCGCATGCACGATGTCGGAACCGACGACGTCGCGGATCTGCAGCCGCGGAAAGAGAACCAGCAGCACGGTGACGCCCAAAGCTCCTGCGCCGACTGATGTCAGCGTCACCAGCGTGCCGAGCGTGACGCCCAGCAGAAAGGTCAGCACCTTCACGGTATTCTCGCTGAGCGGCGGCCGGTGACTGCGCCATGCGGCAACCTTGTTGACGATCACATTGCGGAAGAGCAGAAGCACGGCCGTCAGCAGCAGCATCCAGCCGAGCGCATAGGTGATGAACGACACCGCCGCTATGCTTTTGCGGTCGACGCCGGACATGAGATAGAGCGTGATCAGCGCCGCAGGCACGCTGCCGAGCGCCAGGAACCGCACGATCATCCAGTTGACAGTCTTGTTGGTGCCGTGCACGGCAGTGCCCACCGACTTGGTGATCGCCGCATAGAGCAGATCGGTACCGACGGCCGTCGCAGGATGGATACCGAGCAGCACGAGCAGCGGCGTCATCAGCGATCCGCCACCAACCCCGGTCACACCGACGAGCGCACCAACAACCAGCCCCGAAATAGAGTAGATCGGGTTAAACGAAGTCAAAAACGCCAATTCAGCCCCTTTCAGGCATGACGAAACGCCATGCTTGGCCACCGCCGGACGATCATGTCCTGCCGCTGTGCCTCACCCACACGATAGCGGGATATACTTTGTGACAATTCGGTGTCAAGGCGCGGCAGCTTAACGATCCCCGGACATAGCGCCGCGATCGCAGGGCGGATTTCCTCTCCCGCGATGCAAACTTATTGTTTTCACGTCACTTCACATAGGCTAGAAGCCCTGCCAGACAGAAGAAAAAAGGCATAGCGAATGACCGACAATTCGCCATTTTACATCACCACCGCCATCTCCTACCCCAACGGCAAGCCGCATATCGGCCATGCTTATGAGCTGATCGCCACAGATGCACTGGCGCGCTTCCAGCGGCTCGACGGCCGGCCGGTCTACTTCCTGACGGGCACCGACGAACATGGCCAGAAGATGCAGCAGACGGCACGCAACGAGGGCATCGAGACGCGTGCGCTCGCCGATCGCAATTCGGCCGAGTTCCGCCGCATGGGTGAAGCGCTGAACAGTTCGAACGATGATTTCATCCGCACCACGGAAAAGCGCCACTATGAGTCGGTGCAGCATCTCTGGGTCAAGATGGCCGAGGCGGGCGATATCTACAAGGACAGCTATTCCGGCTGGTATTCGGTGCGCGACGAGGCCTATTACCAGGAAGAAGAGACCGAGGTGCGCGACGGCGTCCGTTATGGGCCGCAGGGCACGCCGGTCGAATGGGTCGAGGAGGAGAGCTATTTCTTCCGCCTCTCCGATTATCAGCAGAAACTGCTCGATTACTACGAGGCGCATCCGGATTTCATCGGCCCGGATGAGCGCCGCAATGAGATATTGTCTTTCGTCAAATCTGGTCTGAAGGACCTGTCGATCTCGCGCACCACCTTCGATTGGGGCATCCCGGTGCCGAACGACCCGAAGCACGTGATGTATGTCTGGGTCGATGCGCTGACCAACTACATCACCGGCATCGGTTATCCCGACACGACCGATCCGAAGTGGAATTTCTGGCCGGCGATCCACATTATCGGCAAGGATATCATCCGCTTCCACGCCGTTTACTGGCCGGCCTTCCTGATGTCGGCAGGCATCGAAGTGCCGCGCCGCGTCTTTGCCCACGGTTTTTTGCTCAACAAGGGCGAGAAGATGTCGAAGTCGGTCGGCAATGTCGTCGATCCCTTTAATCTGGTCGAGCATTTCGGCGCCGACCAGGTGCGGCATTTTTTCTTGCGCGAAGTTTCCTTCGGCCAGGACGGCTCCTATTCGGAAGAGGCGATCGCCAACCGCATCAATGCCGATCTCGCCGACAATTTCGGCAATCTGGCGCAGCGCTCGCTGTCGATGATTGCCAAGAATTTCGAGGGCAAGCTGCCCGAGCCAGCGGCGTTCACCGCTGAGGATGAGGCATTGTTGACGCTGGCCGACAGGACGATCGAGGTCTGCCGCGCCGAAATGGCAACCCAGCAGATCCATAAGTCGATGAGCGCCGTGTTCTCGCTGAGTTCGGAAGCCAACGGCTATTTTGCCGCCCAGGCACCTTGGGCGCTCGCCAAGTCAGGCGACACCGTGCGGATGGCAACCGTGTTGTTCGTGACGGTGGAGGTGGTGCGGCAGATCGGCATCCTGTTACAGCCCTATGTGCCGGCTGCGACCGCAAAGCTGCTCGACCTGCTGGCGATCCCCGAGGTGGAGCGGAAGTTCAGTTTCCTGGGTGAGGTCGGCCGCTTGAAGAGTGGCGTGGACCTGCCAAAGCCCGAGCCGGTCTTCCCGAAATACTACCCGCCGAAGGAGTCGTGACGGCATGCTGATCGACACGCATTGCCATCTCGATTTTCCTGATTTCGATGCGGAACGGGATGAACTGCTGGCGCGCGCCGATGCGGCGGGCGTCAAGCAGATGATCACCATCTCGACGCAGGTGCATCGTTTCGAGCGCATCAAGGCGGTCGCCGAGACCTATGCGAATGTCTTCTGCTCGGTCGGCACCCATCCCAACCATGCTCAGGAAGAAGATATCGAGACCGAAGAACTGGTCCGCCTGTCCGAATACGAAAAATGCGTGGCGATCGGCGAAGTCGGCCTCGACTACCACTATGACTATGCGACACCCGAGCAGCAGTCCAAAGGGCTTCGCAAACATATCGCCGCCGCCCGCATCACCGGCCTGCCGATGATCATCCACGCGCGCAGCGCCGACGATGACATGGCCGCGATCCTGCGGGATGATCATGAGCGCAATGGCGCCTTTCCCTTCCTGCTGCATTGCTTCTCTTCCGGTCCTGCGCTCGCAGCGACCGGCGTCGAACTCGGCGGCTATGTGTCATTCTCCGGCATCCTGACCTTCCCTAAGTCCGAGGATATCCGCGCCATCGCCAAGGCCGTGCCGCGCGACCGGCTGCTGGTCGAGACCGACGCGCCCTACCTCGCGCCGAAGAAGTGGCGGGGCAAGCGCAACGAACCCTCCTACGTCGTCAATACCGCCGAGGTGCTGGCCGAGACGATCGGCGTGAGCGCGGAAGAGATTGCCGAGATCACCACGGAAAATGCTTTCCGCTGCTTCTCCAAGATGCCGAGGCTGGCCGACTGATGGGGACAAGGCGTTTTACCATTCTCGGATGCGGCTCGTCCCCCGGCGTGCCTCGCATAACCGGCGATTGGGGCGCCTGCGACCCGTCCAACCCGAAGAACCAACGGACCCGCGCGGCGATGCTGGTCGAGCAATTTGCCGACAACGGCGCAATGACCTCGATCGTCATCGACACAGGACCGGATTTCCGCAGCCAGATGATTGCCGTCGACGCCAGGGACCTGCATGCCGTCGTCCTGACGCACGCCCATGCCGACCACCTGCACGGCATCGACGATGTCCGCTCTTTCGTCTACAAGAACCAGCATCGCATGCCGGTCTGGGGCGATCCGATCACCATGCAGCGGGTGCTGGAAGGCTTCGGCTATTGCTTCGAGACGCCGGAGGGCAGCTCTTATCCGCCGATCGGGCGCTCGAAGATCATCTCTGACCTCGATGCCGTCTTCGAAGTGGAAGGCCCCGGCGGAAGTGTTCCTTTCCTGCCGCTCTGGCAACAGCATGGCGAGACGCATTCGCTCGGTTTCCGCATCGGCGACATCGCTTACTGCACCGATGTCAGCGACTTTCCGGAAGAATCCGTCGCCAAGCTCGCCGGGCTCGACATCCTGATCATCGATGCCCTGCAATACAAGCACCATCCAAGCCATCTGTCGCTCGAGCAGGCGCTTGGCTGGATCGAGAAGATCGCGCCGAAGCGGGCGATTCTGACGCATATGCACATCCCACTTGACTACGAGACCGTGATCCGCGAAACGCCCGCTCATGTCGAGCCGGCCTATGACGGCATGCGTTTCGAGGTTGCATTCTGAATTACATAAAGTGGTCTTGGGCTTGGCGCACGCCATCCGAGGTGGCGACGCCTGGGATTGTCCATGCCAGTGCGATCTTCAACAGGTGGCGCAGCATCAGGCTGCGCTGCGCCGAAATTTCGTGCGGATGTTGTCGATGTAATATTCGCCGGGCGAAGGAGCTGCGGCAAGGCTTTCCGCCTCTTCCTCGGGCACGTTTTCGAAGAAGCGCTCCTCGCCACTCTTGAAGCGGATGCGAAGCTTGCCGTCTTCGGGGCTGAAATAGACTGCCTGGATGATCTTCGACTGCACCGGCAGTTCCCGCATGTAGCTTTCCACCGAGATGCCGTCGGCAACCGCCAGCACCGGCTTGGTCCGGACGCGCCGGATCGATGTGGTCCAGGCTGAGATCTGGGAGGCGGCCATATTCATCGCCACAGCAAGACCCACGCCGATGAATGCGCCGCCGGCCTTGACGATCGCATCGTCGATCCGGGCATGCCGCGTCGGCGAGAGAAGCTGGAGCGCCTCAATTGCCGCGGCGCCCGCGACCATGATCAGGCCGATTAGCTTCCAATGCTTTGGGTAAGCCAGCACGAACAGACCTGCAAACACCGCACAAGCGAGCGCGCGATCCGCATCAACAGGCAAAACATCCCGCGGCCGCAGGTTCAGCGGCAATACGGTGACAACGACAACGGCAGCGAGGGCTAGCCAGGCTAAAATCTGAATGGGGCGTCTCATCATGGAGACGCACATTAATGATGCGGCCTTGCAAAATCATGTCCCGGAATCCGGAAACAGGAATCGGGGTTAATGAATTCAAACAGTTAGCGGTAGGCCGTTTCAACACGAAGCATCACGCCTTGCATTGCTTGGCGAGCCGGCGGATCCGCACTTTGGCGCCGAATGCTGAACAAATCCGCGCGGCCAGCGATGCCGCGTTCAATTCATGGGCCGTTTCTTGCCTTTGCTATTCGCAATCCCATTCACCGCGCAGGATGTAGATACCCTCGTTCACCACGCCGCCTCTTGGAGAGTAGAGATCGCCATGCAGATATTTGCCGGTGAGACCGTCACTCTCGGGCACGAAGCTCCAGCTCAGCCCGATCCTGCTGCTGCCCGCCCAATCCGGATGGATGTCGTTGGGCGAGGGCGATGCAAGAATCCGCGCTGCGTCGCTCTTGGGCGCGCAGCTGACATCGGCGAGGCAGGCGGTCGGCAGGATGATCGTGGCAAGTGCGAGCGGGACGAGATAGTGCTTCATGGGAATCCTCCGACGTTGCTTGGCCACACGGTGCCACGACCATATGACAAGTCAAGCAACGCTCAGGACACCATTTTTGGGAAGATCGGCCACGGAAGCGAGGGGCAATCCCGGTTGCCCACGGCATTCCCGCGAGACGACGCTGCGTCGCAGTGGATTTTGGCCGGATTTATGGTTTACGATAGCGGCAAGGCGTTGTGCTGCGCGAGCCCGAAACGGTGCCGACAGCTCTACAGCTATTGCAGGGAGGCAGGAAAATGGCTTCGGATCAACCTTTGAACTTTCTGGACGACGACCAGCTGACATCGGGGGAGGGACGTCCGCGCTATGCTCTTGTGGGCGAGGAAAACGGCACCTGGTCGGTCTATGATCGTATCACCGGCCTGCCGGCAATCCTTGATGAGGAGATGCTGGTGGAAATGACGTTCGACCAGGCCGACAATATGCTGGAACTGATGAACAACATCGCGGATGACCTCAAGCGCAAAGCGAACGCGCGAGACTGACCAGCGCGTTCGTCCGAATTGTCAGCAGCGGCCCCGCCAGGAGGCGGTCCGCCTGCTCGATTTGTCTTACCGATATTTCGTCTGCGATCCTCTCAGCGATTTTGCTGGTTGTCCCGCCCGGTGCAGTTGGCGCCCGGAGGCGGGTCGTTGCCGACCGCGCAGCCATTCTCGTGGTCTTTCCAGATGAAAGTGTCGCCGTGGCTGCCGCCTTGGTCATTACCACCTCGGTCGCCACCCCTGGCATAGGCGGCGGATGACATGACCAGCAGGATTGCCGCGACAGGAGCAAGTCTCTTGGCAAAGGTGCGCATGGTTATCCTCTTTTTCTTCGTGCACGTCATTCAGACAAATGAACCTGGCTTTTCTATGTTCCCGGAATCATTAGTGAATTCGTTCACGTTATTGTGCTTTCGCGTGAGGTCAGGCCGCTGAGGTTCGCCCTCGCGCTTCAGCTTTTGTTCTGTGCATGGCAGCCAAAACCCTATTGGCGTTTTTGACGATTATCTCGGCCGGTACAGTTGGCGCCCGGCGGCGGATCGTTGCCGACGGCGCAGCCGTTTTCATGACGGCGCCAGATAAAATCCTTGTCGCTGTGGTTTCCCCGATCGCCACCCCGGCCACCTTTGTCAGCATAGGCGGCAGATGACATGACCAACAGGATGACAGCTGCGGGAGCAAGTTTCTTGGCAAGGGTGCGCATCATCGATCCTCTTCTTCTCATGCAGGGCACAGCAACAAGCGAACCTGGATCCATGTGCCTTAAATTATTCAAGCTTTCGACGGCGAAAATAGCTGTGTATCGAGATAAACCGCCGGAGCGGAATGCCTACTTCGAAAACGGAGACCATCTGGTCAGAAAGCCGTCTCGTAGATTGGTCTCGTACAATGACAGTTGGGGATAGCATCAAACCCTGTCAATAGCGCCTTTGCTCTCCATTTGCACGCAGCCGTGGAAGTGGCGCAAATGGCTCCAGGTGTCCTTCGTCAGGCAAGAGGGAGGATGCCGACCTTCGGCCTCCTCCCACTTTACAGGTCTCGTAGCGTCTCAAATGCGCAGGCTCTGGACCTTCTGGTCGCGATCATAACCGCGACGCCGATAGACAGAGCGATCAGGAGAAGGACGATGAGCAGGTATCCCCAGGGTATCGCGATCGTCTCCGGTGGCGGGTCGAAGACTCCGGTCAGGAGCTTGACCAGCATCCAGGCGGTGATCACGCCCGACGTCAACCCGAAGACGACGCCTCCGACCAGGACCAGGACGCCTTCCGACCATAGGAAGCTCGCCAGTTGCGGCGGCTTCGCGCCGATCAAGGTCAGGATCGCGAAATTGCGGCGGCGGTCGACGAAGCCCAAAGCCAGCATGAGCCCCGCCGCGGCGACGGCCATGACTGCTCCGAACAGGAGCTCGATGACCGTGAGCCGTCCCAGGTTCACGGCGGTCAGACTTGTGCCGATGATGCGGGACGCATCGCCGATATGCTTGACGTCAAGGCCCGAAGCCGGCCCCAGGGCCTTGCGGATGGCCCCAGCCAAAGCGGCAGGATCGGTCGCAGCCCGCACGAGCACATATTCCTCGGCCGGCATCCCGGTCATCCTGGCCACGTAGTCGGCATTGGCGACGAGGAAGGAATCCCTCGGAGCCGTCGGAAACTCACGCGCGACGCCGATGAACTTGAACGGTATCGCGTGGTACTGATTGTCCGCGGCGCTCACCAGCCGAAGATTGATCGTGTCGCCCTCCTGCAGTTGGAAGTCGCTGACCGTCTCCTCCGACACCAGGACGCCGTTCGGCGTATCGGTGAGCCTTTTGAGGATTTCACGCGTCGATCCGCCGCCGAAATAGGCGTCGGACAGGGTCGTCGCGGCGCCGATCAATCTCGGATCGATGCCATAAAGGTCCTGCAGGTCGGCTCCGACATAGGCGAAGCGATGTTGCATGGTTCTCACGGCCTCAACGCCCGGCACGCTCCTGATCACGTCCAGTCTGTCACCCGCCGGGCGGGCGGTCGTGCCGAAGACCGTGACGTCTGCGCCGTTGGTCAGTTCCGCATCGATCCGTGCCTGCGCTTCATAGGTCAGGTTGAAGATAGAAGTGGACGTCACGAAGGAGATGGCGAGCGCGGTCATGACGATCCCCTGGGTCAGCCGCCGTTTCTGAAAGCCGAGCGATGCCGCGACCGCGCCTGACAGATTTCCGGCGATCGGTCTGAGCGCGACAGCAAAAACCGGATTGCGCGTCGAAACGAAATACATCGAAAGCCGGACGGCAAGGAGACCGCCCCCGATCCAGAACAGTGCGGGCGACAGGAAGGCGTTGTAATCGACGGCGGCGGCGGGCACGCCTTCCGGCGCCAGCACGATCTCATAGCCCGTACTGGCGGACTGCCAGAAGAGGAGGCCTGCAATCGCCAGCAAGGCCATGTCGAGCCACAGTCTCTGCCATAGCGGCACATGATCCCGGCCGACCGCCCGGCGGGCAGCCGTCACTGTCAGGGACCGTGACGTCCTCAAGGCCGAGATCGCGATCGCGGCAACCACGACCAGACTGCCGGTCGTGGCCGCGCCGATGACGGGAAGCAGCGTCGCGGCGTCGAAAACGGGCGACCCGGAATATGCGGCGATTGCGAGCGCGCCTCCCAGCCCGAGGATGGTCGAAACCACGCTCACCGCAAGCGGCTCCGACAACCACAGCAGCATGGCTTTGCGATCCGCAGCACCGTGAATGCGCAGCAGCGACTGCTCCTGGATCCGCAAGCCCGATCCCGCATTGGCGAAGGACACGGTCAGCATCACGGCGAGCGCGACACCCGGCGTACCCAGGAACAGGAAAAGCACCGTGGCGTAGAGCGCGTCGCTTCTCACTGCGTCCAAACGGGAGCCGAGGTTGTTTGACACCAAAGCCTGCCCGGCGACACGTGCCTCGAGATTGCGCGATTGCCCCTCCACGACGGTATAGGCCCGTGTCGGATCGGACGGCAGCCCGTCATGGCCGAGCCTGACATGAAACTGCATCCGCGTCGTGTCGGGTCGCTTGACCTGCTGCGGATCGAAGATGTCGTGCCAAGCCGCGACCGGCAGGATAATGACATTGTCCGGCGGAGCTTGGGGCGCGGCCTGCGCGGGCAAGCCCACCCCCTGGAACAGGGCGTCGGCGTCGGGAAGATCGACGACCCCGTCGACAATGACATCCAGGGGCGGCAGTCCGATGCGACGGATGGACACCTTGTCGCCTGGACCGACATGCAGGTTGGCGGCGGTCTGCTGGGCAATGAGAACGCCCGTCCGCTTTCCCTCAAGCCATCTCAATTCCTTGGGAAAATCGGCTTGGTAGTTTTGATCGAAGGCGATTGCCTTGCCCGGACCGGTCTGCTGGGTCGTATCCTCTGTTTGCGCCTCGAAGCCGTCGACCGCAGCATATTGGACCTGGTGCATGCTGGAAACCGGGGCGGCCTGTCGGATCGCTTCGGCGATAGCCGGCCGATCGGCCGATGGCACTGCCTCGACCTGCCAGTCGATCGGAACGTCGCTGATCGCGCGTCGGGTCATCGACGCGCCGCTCTCCGCCAGAAAAAGCGCAAGCGTCGACAGAAGTGCTGTGGTCAATGTGGCGCCTGCAGCCAGGCCTGCGAGCCTGGCGGTTCGTCTCTTCAACAGGCCGGATAACCAAAGACCGATCATCGGTTCTCTCCAACCTCCGAACTGGTCCAAAGGTGGCCGTGATCCATGCGCCATCGCGTCTGCATCCGTCCGGCCACTTTTGTGTCATGCGTGGCCATGAGAAAGGCCGCCGGCGTGTCGGCGAGCTGTTCCAGCACCGTATCGAGAAATGCGGTCGCGGTTTGGGTGTCGAGCTGTCCGGTCGGTTCGTCGGCGATCAGCAGCTTTGGGCGTGCCAGAAGCGCGCGCACCATCGCGACCCGCTGCGCCTGACCGCCGGAAAGTTCTTCCGGAAGTTTGTTGGCGAGGTCCGCAAGCCCGAAAAGGTCGAGCAGGTGTTCGGCTCGCTCCGTGGAATGTAACACTTTCCCTGCCAAGACGAGGGGCAGAGTGACGTTCTGCAGAACCGTCATGGGAGGAAAGAGGCTCGGGGTCTGGAAGACGAATGCGACTTGCAGGGGCTGGAGGTCGCGACGGTCTCCAAGCGCCGGCCAGGTGACATCGCCGGATGTCGGGACTATGAGCCCGCCCAATATGGCGAGCAGGGTGGATTTTCCGCTCCCGGAGGGGCCGACCACTGCGATGCGATCCCCAAGGCTGATCGTGCAGCTGGCGTCGCGAAGCACCTCCAGGGGCTCGCCGTGGCGTGACGCGAAGTGCTTGGAAAGACCCTGTGCCTCGACGACGTGCTCAGCCATGATCGATCCTGCCGTCCTTGAGCCGGACGATGCGGTCGGCGCGCTCGGCGAGCGCTTCGCTATGGGTGGCGATCAGGGTCGTTTTCTTGGCTGTCCGTCTCGCTTCGAAATGGGCGATCAGGGATTGTTCCGTGGCGCGATCAATCTCGGCTGTCGGTTCATCGGCCAATAGAAGGGGTGGATCGACCGCGAGCGCCACGGCAAGTCCGGCGCGGGCGGTTTCTCCGCCAGACAAGTGGACGGGGTAACTGTCCTTGCGGGGTGTCAGCTCGACGATCGAAAGCACCGCCGCCAAACGTGTTTCGTTCCGCCTTCCGGCGAGCATCATTCGCAGACGAATGTTCTCCGCGACGGTGAGATGTTGAAACAGGTTGCCTGTCTGCATCATCACGCCCAGGTGCCGGGCGCGGAGGCCCGCGCGGACCTTTTCGGATTTCCGGCTCATGCGTTCGCCGTTAATCTCGACAAAGCCTCCGTCCGGCTCGTCGAGACCAGCGATGCAAGTCAGGAGGGTGGATTTGCCGCTGCCGGAAGGACCCACGAGGGCGACGAGTTCGCCCGCAGCCACGTCGAGGCTTAGGCCTCGCAGCGCCGCWGTCTCTTCATCTCCGACATGATAGAACCGATAGAGCTCGGCGACCCGCAGCAGCATCGATCATTTCCACGCGAACGAACGTGACATCAGCCGCCATTGGTCGACATTATCAGCCCCTTTCGGCGCATAGAGTTCCAGGGTCGCCAGTTTGCCGTCCCTGTAGAAGAGATAGCGCTCGTTCTCGAGCCGGACCTGCTTGTTGGTGACTGGGTTCGGTTCCGAATTGGATGTGTAGACGATCCGGATCGCCTCGCCGGACGGCAGTTTCACCGCTTTGACCGCGCTCACCTTGACGGCGCGGGAGGTCTTCTTGAGCTCAGCGAGATAGTCCGATTTCGTCGACGCCACGTCCGGCTTCTGCTTGGCGTCCGTCACGGTGACCACGACGCCATCGAGCTTGTCGACGAAGCTCGCGCCATCGGTCTTGTCTTTGCGTGCCCACCCTTCAGGCACCTTTATCGTGAAACCGAGCTTTGAGGTGTAGTCGATGAAGACCTGGCTGTCGGGAATGTCGCCGGGCGGATTTTTCTCGGCAGCAATGGGTGCTTCAGCGGCGTAGGCAGGTGCTGCGAGCGGGAACCGGGTCACCGGCATCGTCAGGATTGCCGTGGCGACGACAGCGGCGGAAATGAAACGAAGGGCGCGGTCGGAACGAACCTCCACGGAAGGGTCTCCTTGATGCCTGCGGCGATCGATGCCCTTTCCGTGAGAAAGGCCATTCCGATGCCGGATGACAGAAAGGTTAGGCGTGGCGACATACGGAATTATGTCCGGGAATTTACTGATTTGTAAGGTTGGCGAAAACTTACAGGTTCGTAAGGTGTCCGATTGGCAGTTGCGTCGGATTTTGCCGACCAGGCCATTTGAAACGTAAGTCCGTCAATTGCTTGGTTTTTCTCGAAGTTTTCCGGCGATGCGATTTGCGCGGGTGCGGTGCCTGTTCTCCGATCGGCCGGCCGGCAGCTTCTCATCTGCCGCGATTGCACTGCAGTCGTTGACTTTTTTGTATATTAGAGAGCGCTTTATTGCCGATTTTCGAACCGAGTTCTCCGTTACCCCGGTGGTCCGGGAAAACTTGGAGAAACGAAATGAAACAGGCAATGACTCTCGCCATTATGACGGCGATCGCATTCACCGCAGTTTCCGCAGACGCCGCGACAATGTCCGGGGTCGTTAGGAGTGTCGACACGGCAGGCGATTCACTGCGATTGACCGATGGCAGCGTGTTCACGCTGGCGGAGGGAACCGAAGCGGAAGACTTCAAGCCAGGCACGAAAGTCGCCATTACCTATGCCAGGAAACACGGCAAGAACATCGCCTCGTCGATCAAGATAGCGAAGTGATCAGGTAAGAGGGCGCGCCGCTTGTCTGTGGGCGGCGCGCGATCGTCTAAACCGCTTCAGTGGACGGCCCGACAGCAAGCCAGAAATAATGCTTCATCTGTTGCGGCCTGTCGGACGAATGGGGAGCGGTCATGAACAGTCTACCGCCATTCCCCTCGATCACTCGCCTCGACGCATGATTGTCCGCGTTGCACAGGATCAGCAGTCGCTCGAGCCCTTCCTCTCTCGCGACCTCTGTCAGTAGCCGCAGAGCGGATTTCGCATATCCCCGGCCTTGCTTCCACGGCACAACGGAATATCCCACGTGCCCGGCAACGCTCGACGGCAATTCCTCTGTGCCGGGCCGGAATCGCAGGACGATGTTGCCACAGAATTCCGCGTCCCAAATCCAGAACAACTGGTTGACGAAGCCGGGTTCCGTCGGCCGCGTTAGATTGGCCAAGAACTCCAATCTGTCTTCACGCAATTCCTCGAGCCTCGAACGAATGTAGATCTCATCTTGTGCTCTTCTGGGGTTCGGAGACCAGCCAGCCGCAAGGGCCGCTTCAAAGCCCGCGAGGTTTTGCTCATCCGGTACGACAAGCGCGACATTGTGATCATGAGGTGCCATTCGTGCTGATTTCATTTGCCCTCGCAGGACCATTCGGCGCCACCACCATTGCGTTCCCCAAGGTGGCTGAACACCTAATAATCGAGAAAATTCAAAGAGTTCGTTTTGGAATAAGCTGGACGTCGCCGTCGATTGCCGATATGGTTCGAGTTTAACGGAAAGCGCGACTCTGGGGGGAGTGTGTGACCGAGTTCATTCTGCATATTGGAACCCATAAGACGGGAACGACGGCTATCCAGGCCTATCTATCCGAGAACCGCGAGCGATTGCTGGAGCAAGGCGTGGATTTTCCCATCGTCGGCCGTACCCCAGCGGGCGCACAGGCGCATCGACACTTCTCGGCGCTGTTCAGGAATACCGTCAATGAAATCCCTCCGGAGTTCAAGCAAGCTATCTCGGGCGGATTCACGTCCTCTGAAAAATGTATTCTGTCATCGGAAGATTTCTGGTTCTGCGCGGATCGTGAAGCCGTTGATCGAGCTTTCAGTGTCATTGGCACAAACGCCAAGGTGGTCTGCTATCTCAGGGAGCCAGTATCGCACATTTTCTCAATGTATCGAGAAGCGATAAAGGGCGGCGAAACAGCCCCCTGTGGTGAATTCGTCAGCCGATTTCGAAGGGGATTAACCGAGGGCAACAAATACGGCTACTACCGCTATCAGGAGCGGCTGGGAAACTGGCGGGAGCGCTGGCCTGTCGTTGTCGTTCACTATCACGCGTGTGACGATGCCGTGGGCACTTTCCTGGCTCAAAGCGGGATTGCGGTACAAACGGATGGATGGCCGGATCCTGGCCGCAGGAACGAGGCGATGTCGGATGTGGCTGCCATGATGGTGCTCCGATGCAATCGCATGGTTGCATCAGGAGCAATGACCCCAGTCGAGCGGAGGTCATACAGGATTGCGGCTCAGAGGATGTCCAAGCCCCTGCAGACAAAATATGTCTCTCTCTTGATTTCGGAAGCGGTGGACATGAACCCCTTGAAGGATTCTTTCGCCAAGCAAAATCCTGATTTTGCCGCGATGAGGGACGCGACGGGGGACACCATCTCGCGACCGGTGGATATTGATCTGTCTGATGATCGCGTCCGCAAAATTCTGAGAACACCGGGCCGATTTTCTGAATCCGTAGGGATTTGAATTGGCTGAAGTTGTGCTTCAACGAAGCAGAAGGTCTGGCCCTTATGTTCCGTGTCTCCAGTCATGACGATTGTTCGGCAGTAAAAGATATTGCATAAAATCAGTAATTTAATGAGCGTCGCCACGACGGGACGGATTCGGTTTCGGTGAATGTCCTAGAAAATCATCGCTGCCGATGCAGCGGGTTTCGGACTCGTCGCCACACAAGAGCGGATTCCCGCGCCGTTCGCCACGAGACAGCAGATTCAACGTTCAGCTTATCTCTTGTTCGGCCAGCTCATGATTAGCTTGTCAACGACGATTTCGCTTAGCCACGCTCGCTGGCACAATCGGACCGCGATACACCGAACCTCTCCAACACCATATCGACGCTTTCCGCAGAACCTCCCGCAAGTAAACGTCCATCGGCTAGCACAATCGTCGGTCCTTGTCCGACTATCAGGTACTCAAAACGCTCGGTTTCCACGAATTTCTGGGTATTGTAATAAAATACCCAGCCTTCGGGATCAGCCAATTCTTCGGCAGAGCCGATCGCCAGCGGTACAAGTTCAGGCTCCATGCCGGTCTCGGCGTCTTTTAGAAACCGGCGCATGATTTCCAGCGCTTCCGACTTTCCCATTCCAACTCCGTGTCAGACTTAAACGGCCACTGAACTAGCCGAGAAATAACTCTGGGCAGGCGAGTCCGGATTTCGTGGCGATAGTCCGGGGATATCAGGCGAGGCATATTTAACTGGCGACCCCTGCAGGAATCGAACCTGCGACAACCTGCTTAGAAGGCAGGTGCTCTATCCAGCTGAGCTAAGGGGCCGCTCGCCGCCCGGAGGCGGATATTGATGTTCCTGCCGGACCGTCAGTGGGTCCAGGGCTGGACGCGGGTATAGCGGAAGTTATCCGAATAGGAAACGGCCTTACGCGTCGGATCCTTGGGTTCGATGACCCGGTATTCGATGCCCTCGCGTTTCGCATAGGCTTCGGCTTCTTCCTGCGTGGCGAAGGTCAGCTTCAGCTGCTGGCGCATGTCGCCGGAGCCGGTATAGGCCGTGACCGAATCGATGACGGGCGGCTTCTCCTGATCATATTCCAGGACCCAAAGATGGGTCTTGGCCTTGCCCGACTGCATAGCGGTCTTGGCGGGACGGTAAATCTTGGCCGGCATGCTCGAAATCACCCCGTGAATCTGGCTTCGGTTGGCATTGTCATTGCTCATGCCACAAAATCGTGAACAGGAAAATGACTGCACCGGTTTTGGAGCCGCATGGCGCGAAGAATTTTTCGCGTAAGCGCACAATTCCAGCCCGGCACTCTCGCCCGAATACAGCGACTGCCGATTGTTTTCAATATGCACCAACGCCTGCAATGCTTTTCCTCCGATCATTGGGGCAAATGAGCGCGACGGTGACGAGCCCATGCCTGCGCGGGCTTTGTGAATTTCCCGTCGCCCTGTCCGATGAGCGTGTCAGCTGTTCTTGAGACTCTGCTGAGGAGCATGGGCGCTGACAAGCGGCACGAAGACGACGCCGCCCAGATCCTCTTCCTCGAATGTCGTGGTGTCGGTACGTGTCACCTTCAGCAGACGCTGCGGTTCCGCCGTGCCAATGGGAATGACCAGCCTGCCGCCGATATCGAGCTGCTCGGTCAGCGCTACGGGAATGTCGCCGCCTGCGGCCGCGACGAGGATTGCACTGAATGGTCCGGCCTCCGGCCAGCCCTTCGTCCCGTCACCAGTCCTGGCGGTGATATTGCCGTAATCCAGCGTTCGGAAGCGGGATGTCGCGCTTTCGGTCAGGCGGGCATGTCGCTCAATGGTGAAGACGTGCTTCGCCAAGCGGCTCATCACGGCGGCGGCATAGCCGAAGCCGGTTCCAATCTCAAGCACGATATCGTCATGTTGGATCGCCGCATGCTGCAGCATCAAGGCGACGATATAGGGCTGTGAGATCGTCTGCCCTTCACCGATCAGGAGGGGTGAATCCTCGTAGGCGAATTCCTCGGAGCCGGGCTCGACGAACCGCTCGCGCGGCACAGCCTCCATCGCAGACAGCACGGACGCCGCGCTTATGCCCCGGCGCCGCAGCTGAGCGTCGATCATCCGGCTCCTGGCCTGTGCGATGTCGAGCATGGCTTTGTCTCCGCCTCGTTTCCATCCGTCGAGCGGTCTCAATGAGCAACGCCGGCTGCGTTTGATATCGCCACCCATGAGCGGCCGGATTATGGCGCCGGCGCGCTCCCGTCATGTTGTCGTCGATCGCCTATGTAGATCCGGATTCTACGCTCAGGGCTTTCTGAACGGCGTCGAGGAGCTGGCGTTCCATAAACGGTTTGGAGAGCTTGACGAGATCATGGCCGGCGCCGACCGGAAGTTCCGCATAGCCGGTAGCGATGATCACCGGGATTTCCGGCCAGCGTTGGCGTACGGCCTTGGCGAGTTCCAGACCCGTCATGTGCGGCATCGCCTGGTCGGTGATAACCATGTCGACAGGCTGCTCCTCAAGCATTGAGAGAGCCTGATTGCCCGAATTGGCCTCGATGACGGCGTGCCCCACGTCTTCAAGCATGAACACCGTGTTCATGAGCACCAGCGGATCGTCGTCGACGGCGAGAATCGTGAGCCGCTTCTGCTCGGGGACGGTTTCGATTACCGGCTCGGGCGGCGCCGGCATGTGCTCCGGCGTGCCGATCGGCAGCCACAGCTCGGCGGTCGTGCCTTTGCCGACCTTCGAGCGGAGCACGAGCTTGCCGCGGGACTGACCCATCAGCCCCTGCACCATGGGAAGGCCGAGGCCTGTCCCCTTGCCGATGCCTTTCGTGGTGAAGAAGGGCGTGGTGGCATTGGCAAGCGTCTGCTCGTCCATGCCTTCGCCGCTGTCCTCGACGTAGAGACAGACGAATTCGCCGGAGTCCAGATCGGAACAAATCTGCTTCGTGTCCGCCACGACCCGCGCCCCTATGGCGAGTGTTCCTCCGTGCGGCATGGCATCGCGGGCATTGATCGCGAGATTGAGGAGCGCATTCGCGAGTTGGTTGGGATCAGTGCATACCTTGGGCAGTTGCAGCGGAAAATGCGTCTCCACGATGATCGCCGGCCCAATGGAGCGTTGCAGCATATCGGTCATCCCGCGGATCAACTCCACAATGTCGACCGCCTCGAGTTGCAGTTCCTGCCGCCGCGAGAAAGCCAGCATGCGTTGTGTCAGCGACGCGCCACGCTGCGTCGCCTGCAGTGCGTTCCCGATCAAAGATGCGCTTTCCGCGGAATGGGGGATGCGCTTCTTGAGAAGCTCCAGGCTGCCCTGGATCGCCATGAGCAGATTGTTGAAATCGTGGGCCACACCGCCGGTCAGTTGTCCCACCGCTTCCATTTTCTGCGCCTGGAACAGTTCTTCGCGCGCAAGATCGAGTGCCTGCTGGGCGTCACGCTTTTCGGTGACGTCGCGGGTAATTTTGGCAAAGCCAATGAGCTTGCCGCTCTCATCCCTGAGCGCATCGAGCACTGCATTCGCCCAGAAGCGTGTGCCATCCTTGCGTATGCGCCAGCCCTCGGATTCGAACCGGCCGACCCGGGTCGCTTCCTCCAGGGCTTTTAGCGGAACGCCTTTCTGCCTGTCCTCAGCCAGGAAAAACCTTGAGAAATGCTCGCCGATGATCTCCTCTTCACTATATCCTTTGATCCGCTCGGCACCGGCATTCCAACTGGAGACATGTCCTTCAGGGTCCATCATATAGATCGCGTAATCGGTGACCCCTCGCACGAGCAGGCGAAACTGCTGCTCGCTCTTGCGCAATTCCTCGTCGGCGGCTCTGCGTTCGCTGAGATCGCGGATGATCTCGGCGAAACCGACAAGCTTGCCGGAGGAATCGAAGATAGGATCGATGACATCATGCGCCCAGTAGTGGGAACCGCCCTTGCGCAGGCGCCAACCTTCTGCCTCGAAGCGGCCTTGTTCTGTTGCGGTTGCAAGCGCACGACGCGGCAAATCGGCCTGCCTGTCCTCGGGGAGATAGAAGCGCGAGAAATGCCGACCGACGATCTCCGCCTCCGCATAACCATTGATCCGCTCGGCGCCGGCGTTCCAACTGGTGATGTTTCCTTCCTTATCCAGCATCAAAATCGCATAATCGACAATTGAATCGATCAGAAGCCGGTATCTGTCATCCGCGTTCGACCACGCTTCCGATATCTTTAACAACGAATTTCCCCTGATATGTCCAAGTCGATTGAAACGTATTTCGCGATGAAGAGTTCCGCATGGTTCGGCCGACGTTGGAACTGCGCGCGGAACAAAGTTCTTCTTCCATCTCGATGCGCAAAATAATTGCCTGCTTTGCTGCTCCCGGAACGTCTTCGACACTGACCCGCTTGACTGGGCGTTACCTCCGAGTCTGCCCATGCTGCATTTCGGACATCAGCGCGATCGCCTTCCTGACTGTGAGCGGCTGCGGTCGGATTGTTGCTCCCGGACGGTTGGAAAAGCCCCAAATGCAGGGGCCTTTACCGCACGCGCTCGATCAATCCCATTGAAGGGCATGGCGATCGCTCTCGGACCCAACCTCCACGTCCCGCCGCTGCAGGAGAAGGGCATGTGGGGCGTCACGCTTGTCCGATTCTAGGGGCGCAACCAAGGCGGCAAATTCGCTTCACAGACCTGCGAGGAGAATAATGCGGTTCCATCGCGAACCCTGACAATTGCGCGAAGCGAACCATTGCGGGCACTTCGAATGCGCATGAGACTATGGAGCCGGTACGCCCGAACAAGCCCATCGATTTCGTTTTGAAGCGAAGCAAGCTCGCCGGTCGGAAGGCCGCGCGGCGCCGCAAACGAATCCGCGCGTTCTATGAACTCAGCCGCCATCTCTGCCAGGCGACTGATGGTGCCTTCAGTGCTGAATTTCACACCGGCTTCCAACATGGACAAGGAGTCATCGAGAGATTTCGCCATGACGCTACCTCAAGCTAAGACGTCCGGATCTTGTGTCGACACCGAACACAACGCCGCCAACGATCACGGTGGGAAACACAGGGCTGCGTGGCCACCGCAAAAGCAGTGCCAGCACACAAAACACGGCAAGTGCCTGGATGGCAGCGATAACAGGATCAACAGAGTGGGATGCCAACACCAACATCACTCGCAAACTCCACGCCGACGCGGCAAATGCACTCAACCGAAAATCATGTCTTTCTTGGACGATTTGAAGGGCAAACATGCTCCCCCATGCCACGACCGCAATGAGCCGGGCAGAAACTCTTTGGATGGCTGCTTTCGCCGCCATCATATATACATGCACTTAGACATAAATCTTGCAAGCGAGAATTCCATTTAGGAACAGAAATCTTGGAGTATGAAGTAGAGGCGGCACCCTAAGCTCGCTTCGGCGAAAGGCTTACTCAAATCGAACTAGAATTGGTGTTGGAGGCGCGGCCGCTGCTTGTCTTCTCTGCCGTGACCAGGCCGGCAGCTGGCAGCAGTGTTCCTTATAAAATCGGGTTCTGACGTAAACTTCACCGATTCCAGTATTGCGTGTAGTTGAAAAATCGTCTATTATTTGCCAAGTTGAGATGGATATATTTGCCGGAATCCAGGGAAGCGAAGATGATGGCAGACTTTTGCCGGTCCGTTCGCGCGTTCTTGCACCTGATTTTGTTTTTCTTTGCTTGTTTTTCTTCGGCAAACGCCGCTGAGCGGCCAATTTTGGAATTCAAACAGCGGCCACGGGCCTATCGAATCCAAAACCGCGAAGGTCTGGCCGGCATGATTTTCCAGGTCGCAGGCCATACAGACGATGTCGGCACGCCGCTCTGCAATCAGCAATTTTCCCAGCACCGCGCCGAGGCCATCGTCAATCATCTCGCCGCCTTTTACGGCATTGCGCGCGGGTGCCTGAAGCCCGACGGCTACGGCCAGACACGCCTCGCGCTGCCCGGCGACCAGAAGAACGCAGCCAACTGCCGGGTAGAGATTATCAATCTCGCCCCCGTTTCGTGATCGAACAAGACGATATTCGAGGAGTTGCTCCGATGAATGGCATGAGAAAGATCCAGCTATTGTTCTTCGTCCTGCTTGCAGTTGCGTTTTCCTTCGGCACGTCCCATGCTGCCGTGGGCAAGCGCGTCGCGCTGGTTATCGGCAACAGCGCCTACCGCAATGTCGCGGCTCTGCCCAATCCGGAGCGTGACGGCAGGGCCGTGGCGGCGAAGCTCAAGGAACTCGGTTTCATCGTGGTCGAGGGATATGATCTCGATCAGGCGAGCTTCACCACCAAAATACGCGATTTCTCGGTGGCCGTCCGCAATGCGGATATCGGGCTGGTCTTCTATGCCGGCCATGGCATGCAGGTGAACGGCAAGAACTACCTGGTGCCGGTCGACGCTGCCTTTGCCGATGCGAGTTCGCTCGATTTCGAGGCCGTTCCGATGGATCTGGTGATGCGCCAGATGCAGAGTGACGTGGGCGTGAGCGTCGTCATCCTCGATGCGTGCCGCAACGATCCTTTTTCCCAGATCCTGGCGCGGTCGATGTCGTTGGCCACGCGTTCGACGGCACTGCATGAAGGCCTTGCCGAAGTGAAGGTCAGCGATGCCGGGCAAGGCACGGCGATCATTTTCGCCACCAGTCCCGACGAGGTCGCGCTGGACGGTGACGGAGGGCATTCGCCTTTCACCACCGCACTCCTCAACCGGATTGACGCGCCGGATACGGACCTGCAGGTCGTCATGGCGCGCATCACCGGCGATGTCTATTCGGCCACCAAGAAGACGCAGCGTCCGTGGATGAATGCCTCGCTCACAGGCGAGGTCGTTCTCAATCCAAGCAGTACCGCCAAGGTCGAAGCGAAGCCCAAGGATGCTGAAATCGTCACGCCCGCGCCAGCGACGGACGCGTCGAAAGAAGCCGATACGCTCAACCGCGAAACCATGCTCTACAATCTGGCCCGGGAGTCGGGTGCACGCGAAGACTACCTTGCTTACCTGGAGACATTCCCCAACGGCCTCTATGCCGCCAATGCCCGCAAGCAGGTCGAGCGTCTCGACGCCGAGGCGGCGACAAAGGCCCAGGAAACAAAGGTCGCTGCCGTCGATCGTGCCGGTGTTCCAGACACCACGCCCACCCTGGCGGCGACGGATGCCGTCAAATCCATGCCGGCCAACCAGGACACCGAGGCGGGACTGCGACTGGACAAGAGCAAGCTCAAGGAAATCCAGGCGAGATTGAATATTGCCGGCTTCGATACCGGCACGCCGGATGGCAATTTCGGTCGCCGAAGCCGAAATGCTGTCTCCAACTGGCAATTGTCGAAAGGATTGCCGGCTACCGGCTACCTCAATCAACCCCAGCTCGAAATGCTTTCATTGCAGACCGAAGCCGCGCTTTCTTCTTATGTGCCACGAAAGAAGGTGACCACTTATGTACCATCAAAGAAGGTGACAACGGGCCAGCCGGATACTCGCGTCAGGAAAGTTTACAAGAAGGGGGCACAGACACACGTCGTGGTCGCGAAAGACAATAACAATCAGCAGGATGTTCGGCGCCCGAGCCCTGATGCAGAAGCGGTCGGCCGGTTCCTGGGCGGGGTTCTTCGCGGCGTGAAGCGACTTCCCCAATAATCACCGTGGAGATAGCATATTTGGCTTGCGGCGTTTGTGTGGAGCAATGCTGTGCGGCGACGTCAGTGGGCTTCTCGAACCAGAGATGCCGACCGGCCTGATTGACTCTTGGACTGGTTGCTTGGATTTACGCTGGAAAAGTAGAGAAGCGGTTTCAAGCGCTTACAGAATGGATTGCGATTTTGTCGCGCTTGGCAGCAGGGACATTGGCTCAGTGACTTGGCGATGCCGACGGTAATCTTTCGTCGGACGGTAGCGATCGAGTATAATACACGACGCTCGGGCCGGATGGGGGGAGCCTCGGGGCTGAGGACGATCGGGTAAGGCAGGTGTTTGGCGCTTGCCGGCGGCTGAGGGGGAAATCGCCGCGCGCTCGTGGATCAGAAAGCTGTAGGCGGCGATGCACAGCGTCGCGTCGTGGTGGCAACCGATCCAGCCGCGACCTTCAAAAAGCGCCAGCCCGAGTTCCGACTTGAACTCCTCGTAATCCCGTTCGATCCGCCGGCGCAATTTGGTCACGTTGACGAGCGTGGCCAGGGTGGTATCTTCCGGCAGCGTCGAGAGCCAGCACTTTGCCGGCTCCGCTTTGCCGTTGCGCCATTCGATCAAAAATCATAGGACGGCGCGCTGTGGTCGGCATGCGACAGGCTGCCGCTTTTCATGCTGACATGCCATTCTTCCCCTCCAGATACGTGGAGCACTGCCAGAGCGAACAGTTGGCGCGCTGGTAGAGTCGGACCTTATCGCCGAGGATCATATAGGATGCCATTTTGCCCTCTAAATTGTCCGAGATGTATGTGAGGGTATTCTAGCCTGTTTTGCGGCGGAATTAATGCGCTAAGCTATTGAATTTGTTGGTGAGCGCGATGGGATTCGAACCCATGACCTACTGATTAAAAGTCACTTTAAAGACGCTTTTGCAAGTCTCGGAATTTCCTCAATAATGTCCATGTCCGCATTAAATTGTAATTGAAAACAGTAACTTAAATATTGACTTATCAGGACAGTGTGCGACATTGAACGTCATGCAGTTGACACTTTCAATGCGGACACAAAGCGGACACGAAAATGGCTGTAAAGCTCACTGATACGGCGATCAAGGCCCTTCCGATCCCTGCGACGGGCAACAAAATCCACTATGACACCGACGTCAAAGGCTTCGGCTGCCGGGTTACCGCGGCCGGCGCTCGGTCCTTCATTTTGAACTATCGAAACCAGTCGGGCCGGGAGCGCCGCATAACGATCGGCGATTGCCAGGATTGGAAGACTGTTGCGGCTCGGGAGGAAGCAAAGGCCCTCAAGCGTCGTGTCGACCGGGGCGAAGATCCTCTCAGCCAAATCGAAGAGGCGAAAGCGGCCAAGACCGTTGACGACCTCTGCAAGCGGTTCACCGAGGACCACATCCCGAAGAAGCGCGAGAGCACCGCTCGGGATTACAAGGCCTACATCAAAAACCACATCCTGCCGGCGATGAAAAACATGAAGGTGGCCGATGTCACCTATTCGGACGTTGACTCCCTTCATCGCAAGATCACGCGGGGAGGCGCGCCCTATGTTGCGAACCGGGTTCACTCCCTTTTGTCGAAGATGTTCACCGAATCCATCAAATGGAAATGGCGGACTGACAACCCGTGCAAGGGCATCGAGCGCAACGATGAGACAAAGCGGCAGCGCTACCTTTCCATCACAGAGCTTTCGGCCTTGGGAGCCGCGCTGACCGCGTTGGATGACAAGCAGGCTGCGAACATCATTCGGCTGCTCCTGCTCACCGGTGCCCGTCGCAACGAGGTTCAGTCGGCCCGGTGGGATCAGTTCGACCTGACAGAGGGTGTGTGGGAAAAGCCCGCCAGCACGACAAAGCAGAAGAAGCTCCATCGTATCCCTCTTTCGGCGCCGGCGCGCCAACTGCTTTCGGAGATCCACAAAGAGACGGGGAAGGGCGACTTCGTCTTTCCGGCCGGCTCCGAAGCCGGGCACCGGGTCGAGATCAAAAACGAATGGAAGGAGGTTTGCGTCGCCGGGGGCGTCGTCAAAACCGAAACCGTGAAGGGCGCCGACGGTAAAGAGAAGACCGTCATCGTGCCGTCGGCCCGCATCCACGATCTGCGCCACACATACGCCTCCGTGCTGGCGAGCGCCGGTCTCTCGCTTCCGGTCATAGGCGCGCTCCTCGGCCACTCTCAGCCCGCGACGACGGCGCGCTACGCCCATCTGATGGACGATCCGCTGAGGCAGGCGACAGAGCGCGTCGGTGCGATTGTGATGCCAGCTGCCGTGTCAGCCGAAGTCATTCCGCTGAGGGGGAAGTGAGCAATGTTTCGTCCAAAGTCGCTTCTGATCCGCCACGCAGCTAAGCTTGTTGCCGATCGCCTATCCCTTAAACCAGGCGCGCCTAATCCAATCTTTGACGCAGTTCGTGAGGATGCCCTTCCGCTGCTCGTCAAGTCTGGCGATGAGACCGCCACCCGAAACGGTGCCTGGTATTTCTCAACGGACGTTTGGTGGCCCCACAATTTGTCGTACTCGGAGCCGTCAGAGGGCCAGGTAAGTTGCGACGGTATTTTCGTGGAGACGGCCGCCCTTGACAATCTGTGGCCTGATCCATCGCTTGGCGCCGCGTTGCCTCAGACTATCCCAGAGGGGCTTTATTTGTCGCCTTTTATGGTCCTGATGATTGAGGCAATCAGGAAATTCGAAATCACAGGCGAGGTCGACCCGACGCTGAAGAAGGATGTCCTTGAGCAACATTTCATAGCTCAAAAGCTGCCGAAAGGTACGGCTATTTCAGAAAATCAAGCAAAGATGATGGCGACGTTTGTTCGCTCTCCGGAGGCCATGCGCGGCGGACAGAAACGAGCGGGTTGAACCCTTCAACCCTGAACGCCGGAACCCTTCCAACGTCGAGATTGGCGTTGTCGTGTTTTAGTTATCTGCCGTCACCAAAACCGAAAGGGATGACGGCAAATGACAAGCCTACTTGATGACTACCTCACTCGCGATCAGCTGGCGGCAGAACTCCGCGTCTCCGCTCGAACGATTATTCGTTGGCAGGATCAGGCCAACGGTTTGCCCTACACCGAAATGGGCGGCCGCATCCTCTACCGGCGCAAGAGCGTCCAGGAATGGCTTGAGAGCCTGGAGAAAAAGCCGAACCGGCGGAGGGCTGCATAATGCCCGATCTGACCGCTCCAGAGCACTGCCATTCCGCCCAGGTCGAACAGGCCGCAAGATGGCTTGCAGATCAGGCTCCCGGCGCCATCAAGCCGGTGGTGCCGACTTTGCAGCAGCGATTTGGCATCAGCCAAGCCGAGGCCTGCGAGACGATCGCGCTGGCCGGCCGCTACAGGATGCGGAGGGTGGCCGCGTCATGAGCAAAGCTGAAGCTCAATTTGCCGACATCGCCGGGCTTGCGATCGATCTGCTCTTCGGTGGCGCGGGCGATGAGCAAGTTTATCCGGCTAGCCAGATAAAACGGAAGCGGGCCACACGGTCGGACATGGAGGCGCGACGGCTCGCACTTCTCAATATCGTTGCCGAGATGCGACCGATGACCGTCCGACAGGTATTCTACCAGGCTACAGTGCGCGGCCTGGTCGAGAAATCCGAGGCCGGCTATTCGAAAGTCCAGACCGATCTTGTTCACATGCGCAGGTCGGGCATGCTGCCCTATGACTGGCTCGCCGACAATACGCGGTGGCAGCGAAAGCCGCGCACTTTCGACAGCATTCAGGAGGCGCTCAACGACACGGCTCGTTTCTACCGTAAGGCATTATGGACCGATGCCGGATCCTACGTTGAGATCTGGCTTGAGAAGGACGCACTCGCTGGCGTGATCCAACCGATCACCTCGCTTTATGACGTCCCGCTTATGGTCGCCCGCGGCTATGCAAGCCTGTCGTTTCTCCACTCGGCCGCCGAGTATATCGCGAGCCTGGATGTTCCGACGTTCATCTATCACCTGGGCGACTATGATCCCAGCGGCGTCAATGCCGGCGAGAAGATCGAACAAACCCTGAGGGAATTGGCCCCCGCTGCTGACATCCATTTTGAGCGGATCGCCGTTACCCGACCCCAAATCGCCGCGTGGTCGTTGCCTACGCGGCCGACAAAGACGACCGACAGCCGGTCAAAGGGGTTTGGCGATATCTCGGTCGAACTTGACGCGATCGACCCCCACCAACTGCGAATTCTCGTCGAGGGGATCATTCAGCGTCACCTTCCGGCCGACCAGCTGCGCGTGCTGCAGGTGGCAGAAGAGAGCGAGCGCCAACTGCTCACCAGCCTCGTGAATCTGATCGGAGACGCTGCATGACACACCTTCCTTGGATGCCGCTCTACATCGGCGACGAGCTCGCCAGAACCTCACATTTCACGGCAGAGGAGTTTGGCGCCTATGTCTCCCTGATCATGCACTATTGGCAGCACGGCGGCCTGCCCAGTGACGATGTTCGTCTTGCGCGGATCGCCCGCGCATCGTCGGATCGATGGCCCCTCCTGAGCGAGATGGTAGCCCCGTTATTCGAACCCGGCTGGCAACTTCCGAGGCTCGAAGAGCAGCGGATCGAAGCTGAAGAGACGCACAGAAAGCGGTCCGAAGCTGGCCGAAAAGGTGGCCGACCGAGGCGCGATGAAAAGCCGGGCAATAACCCGGGCTATAAGCCGGGCTTTAATAATGAGAAAGCCGGGCAATATGCCGGGCCTAAGCAACCACAACCACAACCACAACCACATCCATATTCAAATCCAGAATCAGATCCAGAAGCACAGTCACCATATTCGGCTCTGGAAAAGGAAAGAGAGGATGCGGATACGCGTAAGGGATCATTTCGGAAGTTCCCTGTTCCCCCTTCCGAGGCCGCCGGACGGAAGCTCCTCCGCGATCATGGTGTTCCGGAAAGCGAAATGATCCGGCTCCTCGTCGAGCTTATGGCCGGGCATCTCACCCCATATGACATCGAAGAATGGGACACCAGGGGAGCGGTCGCATGAAGGGGAAGAGCCATCCCGGCCAACTCGACCTTTTCGCATGGGCTGATAGTCAGCCGTCCAACGTCATCGATGCGAGGGAAGCGCTGTGGCGAAAGGCTGCCCTCCAGGTGATGTATCCACCGCCCCGCTTGATCAATGGCGGGAAGGTCATTCCGATCGAGAGGACGGCAGCAGAGACCCACCAGAGGAAAAGGCCGATTTCACGCTTTTTTGGTCTGTATCAAACGCCAGCCTTTCCGCCTGTCGCCTCGCGGTGACATGCTTTGACACTGATCTGTTATCAGTAGACAAGTTGCGACAAAATAACTGAAATCATTGACGATTTAATGCGACGCGAATTATCGTGTCCGCACAGTATCCGCATTGGAGCGTGAAAACATGCTTTCGACTACCACGAATCAACCAAGCGCCAACGCCGCAGATAAGCCTTCGGTAGGACGTGGAAAGATCGTGCCGAAGTTTGATCGTCGCTCAAAGGCATGGCGTCGTCGTTGCGAGCTTATCGACATGTTCACGGCAGCGATGGCCGGGCGCGAAATCGGCGACATCCTTGCGCTGAAGATTGTGACCGCCGCCGAGTTGGCAGTTGTCGCAGAGCTTACCAGGGCGGCTCATCTTCGCGGTGATGGCGTACCTGCGGATGACGTTGTCCGCACGGCCAACCAAGCGCAACGGGCACAGCGAGAGATTGCGATCAAAGATGCTTTCGCCAAGCCTCGGCAGTCGGTCAAGGAAAGGCTCATGGCGAAGCGCGAGGCAGCGGCATGAAGGACAGCCTTGCCGACCACGATGAGCCGATAGACGGGATCAAGCGCGACGCATTGGTGAGCGCCCTTATCCGGCTGCGCCCTCAGATCATCGAATGGCGGGACCGGGCGATTATCTCGGCCGTGCTGGATCCGATCAACTGGCAAATCAACATGGGCGTGCCGATCGGCGCCTATCTCGACAAGCTGGACAGGCTGGACGCCATCTGCGCCAAGGCCGAAGCCGAGAGGGCCGGTCAATGACGTCTCCGAGCATCATCGAAGCTCTGACCGATGACGACGCACTTGGGCCATGGTTCGAGGGTGATTCCTGGAACGCGTGGCGCGTCGTCCTGAAGGCGGCGTTCGGCCATGCCCTTGACGAAAGCGAGCTTGCCATCTTCCATCAGATTGCCGGGGATCGATCGCCGCCGGCCAAGCGCGTCCGGGAACTGTGGATCGTGGTGGGCAGGCGCGGCGGCAAGGACTCGATCGTGTCGGGCATTGCCACCTATGTCGCCGCGGTCGAGGAAGCCCACCTTGGCCGGCTGCGGCCTGGTGAAAAGGCCACGGTTGCGTGTCTAGCCAGCGATCGGGAGCAAGCCAAGATTGTCCTCTCCTACGTCAAGGCGATGTTTGCCGAGCATGACGACCTGAAACACATGCTTGTCGGCGATGGCCGCGAAACAGGGATTGACCTCAATAACCAAGTCGAGATCGTCGTCACGACCAACAATTTTCGCTCTGTCCGCGGCAAAACGATCCTGCTTGCGATCCTGGACGAATGTGCGTTCTACCGTGACGACAGTTCCGCGAGCCCTGACGTCGAAACCTATTCTGCGCTGCGCCCGGGCCTGAGCACCTTGGCGCCGGAAAGCATGATCATCGGTATCAGTAGCCCTTACAAGAAATCCGGCTTGCTATACCAGAAATACGCGAAACACTTCGGCAAGGATAGCGACCGCGTGCTTGTGATCCAGGCTCCGTCGATCCTGATGAACCCGACACTTGATGCTGCCGAAATTCAAGAGGCGATGGACGAAGACCCGGAAAAGGGCCGGGCGGAATGGCTAGGCGAATTTCGGAGCGACATCACAGATTTCTTGCCGCGTGAGCTGATCGAGGCCGTTGTCGACACAGGCGTTACGTCTAGGCCGCGCCTCAACCATGTCCGATATTTCGGGTTTGCGGACGTGGCCGGAGGCACCGGCAAGGACAGTTTCACGGCTGCAGTCAGTCATGAAGATGGGGACACCGCCGTCCTCGATGCGATCTATGAGCGCCGGCCGCCATTTAATCCGACCGAAGTAGCGACGGAGGTCGCGCAACTCTTCAAGGCTTACGGAATCCACGAAGTTGTCGCAGACCGGTATGCAGTCGGCTTCGTGATCGAGGCGTTCAAGGCCAATGGCATCGCCTACAAGGCCTCAGACTTGGACCGCTCGCAAATCTACCTTGAAACCCTCCCATTGTTCACAGCTGGAAGGCTTCGTCTTCTGGACAGCAAGCGTCTTTGTGGACAATTCGGCGCATTGGAGCGGCGCACGTTCTCAACTGGCAAGGACCGCGTCGACCATCCGGCGGGGCTTCACGACGACTTGGCAAATGCCGCAGCCGGAGCGGTTTGGCTATGCTCAAAGGCAAAGAACGAAGTCACGGCCCTATTCGGCACTTACGGCACCAGAATGGGCTCAATCCGCGTAGAGCATTTTGCCTTGCCGGGCAGACATTGAAAGAAAGGATATCACGATGGCTACAGGCGATAATTTTGTGACTGCCCGCGATGCGGCCGGATCCGCTTATGCAACGGCTATCGGCGCGATCCGCGCGGCCTACGTCGAGCTATTCGGTTATGACGTCGCGGTTCGTAACAACAACCTCGCATTGGCCAATACCGTCGACACCCGAGGCTTTGCCGGTGCGCTCACAGCGTTGCCGCACGTTTTGCTTCATCCAGTCTACGCCCCGAGCGTGTCGGGCGTCTGGCTCGATGCCGCCAAGACCCGCGCCGATCAGATCATTGCCTCGTATCCGGTGACGTCCGCGGCAACGATCGCGGCGGCGAGGGACACGGCCGGCGCCGCCTATTTCACGGTGATCAACGCCATCCGGGCCGCCTACATCGAAGTGGCGGCCTATGACAAGGTTGTCGCGAACAAGCGCATTACGATGACGAGCGTCCCTGACCTCAGAACATTCGGGGAAGGCGCTGCGGCGCTGCCCGGCTCTCTTGTGCATCCGGTTTACGCCAATTCGATCTCGCCGCGGTGGCTTGAGGCCATTCAGCCGAGAGCCGATCAAATTCTCGCCACCTATACCGGGACCGAGCGCAAGGCCGAACAGGCCAATCTCAACGGAGCGCCGGGCGACCCGTCACGGTACCCCGCACCGGTGCGATATTTTTGGTACACGCCGATTGGCGAAAGCCCTCGCTTCGGCCAGCCGGGCGGGCCTCAAGGTCCGGGGCCGACAGGGCCGGGCGTCCCGCTTTACGTTGAATCCTAAACGCGCGCACGAAAGGACACTTTGCCATGGACAAATATGACAACATTCGGGAACGGCTGCAGCGGCTTTCGCATGTCTCCGATTTCCTTTCGATCCAAAACGCTTTTGTCGGCGCCACCGGCGCTGGCATCCGGATCAGAAACCAGGGCGAGGCGCTCCGGAAAGAGGGCAAGCTCACGAAAGCCGGGATCTCCGAAAAGCTTCGGGAATTTGCCCGTACCGAGACGCTGCCGGCGCTCAATCAGGCTTCGGCCATGGTCAAGCGGATGCGAGACGACGTGAAATCCCGCCGCGCGGCACTCGGCCTCAAGCCGGTCGACAAAACCGACCTTGTCGCCGCGATGTTGCGCTCCGAAGTGCGGGCATGGATCAAGGGCATGGATCAGAGCGGCAAGGCTGCGGTGCTCTTTGACGACAGCATGCCCGACATCGTCATCCAGGCCGTTTTCGAGCTCCCGCCGCAGATGATCGGCGCGACGCCCCAGTTCCTCGCCGACGTGCAAAAGCGGATTGTCGAGCGGGATTTCGGGCCGACGCTCGCGGTGCTCGATGAGATCGAGGAGGCGGCCACCGTGCTCGACGTCGCGGTCAACTTCGCCACAGGCGACATGAAGGACGAAACCGGATTCCTCGACAGCCCGAACGCCGCCTATGAGGCGTGGGCAGGGCAGGCGGCGGCCTGATCATGGCGACGCTGAATTCAACCAAGCCGGCCGCCCATCCACGGTCAGGCCAGCGCGCCGGGGGAACGTTTATCCTTTCGGCTCTCCCGGCGCGCGACTTCAAGGAATAAGCGAGGGTCCAATGGCCAATCAATCTTTTGCCGCTCAAGTGGCCGCTTTCGCCGAAATGGCGAAAGAGCGCATCGATCAGGTCGTCAAGGAGTCCGCTCAGGAAGTCGTGCGACAGATGCAGACGGAGGGCCCTTCGATGGCGTCGACGGCAGATGCGATCAGCAAGGGCGCCGGCTTGGGTAAGGTCAAGGCGAATGGTGAGCGGGGCAATCTCAAGAAGGCTGTTGGCCCGGTGAATATGCGAGGCTTCGGCGCAGCTGGCAACATGCCCGTGGACACCGGATTTCTGAGATCTTCACTTCACGCTTCCACAACAGCGATGCCAGTCATTGACTCTTCCGCGGTGCCTAAGGAAGGCCAGACCTACAACTACGATGCTGGTGAGGTCGAGGCCATCATTGCCGGCGCGGAACCCGGCGCCACACTCTATTTCGGTTACGTCGCGGCATATGCCCGTGTCGCTGAATACGGCGGCGAGAACCGCGCGCCGCGCGCATTCGTCCGATCAGCCGCTCAGAACTGGCAACAGATCGTGGAACAAAAGGCCGCGGAAGCACAGGCAAAGGATAAGGGGAAATAACATGCTCTTCGATCCGAATACCGCGCTGGCGCCGACATTCCGCATCCAGGACAGTCAGGACGTCAACGGCGACGGCACGATCGACATCGCCACCACCGTGTCCTGGCTGCCCGTGAGCGGCACTGTCCGCTACGACGTTGAAGTCTCGCGATCAGATACGTCTGGCGGCCCGTGGACGGTCACCGGCCTTGGCGGCACCGCGCCGGCGGGCTTGGAAACCTTCACGTTTAGGGCCAATACCAGCAAGTTCTATCGGGCCCGTGTCAGGGCACGGAACTTTGCCGGCGCGCCTGGCAATTGGACGACCAACTGTGTCGTGCTGACCACATCGAACCCGTTTTCCAGCTATGCCGGGTTTCAGCCGGTGAAGAAATCAACCGCGCCCGCTGCTCCGTCCGTGGTCACGATGGGAACAGCGGCGTCACCGTTGGGCTTCCCCCTCTCATGGGCGCAAATCGACGACCCTGATTATGTCCGCACGGACATAGCATTGGGGACGAGCAGCACAGTCGGCCCGACAGATGATAGCTCGATATTTGCCAGCGCTGTATCGCGAGGGTACGGCGCGACCCCGCAAGTTTGGATTTTTCGCCCATGGGCTGCAGGCACAGGCGTCTATATCTGGCTGAGGCACGTCAACGCGAGCGGACAAGCCTCCAGTTGGGTATATGGCGGCCATTACGTCAGCCCAGGCATCACAAATGCCCATTTGGCCGACGACGCCTGCGACACCCGGAATTACATTGATGGATCGATTACCGTCGCAAAGATAGCCGATCCAACCACCCTGGTAGCGCAAGGATCGTCAGGCCTGTCGGTCGGAGGCAACGGCACCTATGCCACGATGAAAAATAGCTCTGGTGGCATCCTGAACGCGGGAGCGACCACTTCCGGCGCGAATTTGGCCTACAGCGACAGCGCAGGAACCGGCGGCGGCAGCTCTCCAGGATCCGGCACGACATGGCAGGCCATGTGCCGCGTCGCCAACGGCAACACCGGCATGTTTTTGAGGGTAAGCTGAAATGTCGACGTTCATTTCCTTCGCCTTCCCGCAGCAGCCTGCCTATCTCCTCACCGATGGCGCGGTCTGGGACGCGGCCGACCAGACGCTTGCCTTCGTGCGATGCAAGGCTTTCCGCGCCAAGCGCGCGCCGCTCGCTGTGACGGCGAGGGGGCATTTGGCCGTTGTCGAGAAGATCCAAGAAGAAATCTGCAATCGAGCTGACATTCTCGGCACCGCGGAGACGATCGCCACCCTTCAGGCCTTCGCCGACGGGCTACGAGATCGGCCGGGTATCTCTGCGGACCAGGGCGGCGCGCATTTCCTCGTCAGCGCCTTTATCGAGGGCAAGGGTGCCGTCGCTCGATCCTTTTCGACTTACCAGCGCGACCGACGACTTGCCACGGGCGAGGACGTCACGAAGCGCACTCCGTTTGAGGTTTGGGACCCTGGCATGGTCTATTGGTCAGGCACGCCCATGAGAACCGAGGACGTGGAGCGCGCCGGGCTATTCCCCAAGCCGAACGAGCCGATTCCCGCCTTCGTCCGCCGCGCTGGACTCGGGATGATGGAGATCATGCGCGGACGGCCGGGCACGATCGACGGCAAACCCGTGTGGTGTGTTGGCGGTCACGTCGACTTGACCACGATCGACGCCCGCGGCGCCCGAACCGAGACGCTGCGCACCTGGCCCGATGTCATCGGCGAGCCGATCGATCCGACCCGGAAGGCAGCGTGATGCCTTGATCGGTTCGCCGAAACCCATTCAATAGTTGAAGAGGTTTTACAGGAGGCGGCATGATCACCGAAATCGAAGTCGAAGGCATCGGCACGCTCCGGCACCTCAACAATTGGCAGCTTCACCGGCTACGGAACATCCACGGCCCGAACCGGTTCGTTGCTCCGATGGCCTTCGGGCTCGGGATGACCATTCCCCAATTCAAGAAGCTGTCAGACGATGAGCGGCAAGCGGTCATAGCCGCATTCTCGAAGTTGATGGCGCCGGAGGCAAATGGCCTTGTGGCTGTCCGGGAGGTTCGGCCGCAGTTGCCGGACAAAGGCCAGCATGTCCCAATCGCCCGGCAGGTCGAGCTCGGTCAAAAGCTGATTGCTATGAAAGCGCAGCTTCCCCGCGGCCATTTCCGTCGTTGGGTAGAGGACGAGAGCGGGATTTCATGGTCGCAGGCGAGCCGGTTCATCAAATTGGCGAATGCAAAGGCGAGGGAAGGCGCTCAGCGCGAGCAAGGGCAAAGCCGCACCATCGAGCCGGAAACGCTGGACGATCGCCAGCGGACAAATTTGGGGCGAGCAGCGTGAGAACTTCGTGCCGATTGGCGCGAAGTCCAGACCTCCGCCCAACCATGCGGATGTACCATTATGGATGTTGCCGCGCCGAGACGTAGCTTTGAACTTGGGTGTATGTAGTCACGGCGACCAAAGCAGTCGACAAGGCAATCGCGATAGCCGAAATCATTGTCCATTTTGCCGTCGCTCTTGCATGATCAGCGGCCGTTTTCGCATATTCGGAAGCTTTGATGCCGGCCTGCGCTGACGCCTCTGCCGATCGCGCGGCCGACAATTGAGCGACCGCGGCCCTTCTTTCGAATTCCATACGAATCGAAAACGCATGTTCGGAATTCGGGCTTGCCCCTGCGATCCGCTCGAGCAGTTGCTTTTCGTCCAAGTCGTATAGTTCCGTCGGATGTGTCATGGTGTCCCCCTGACAGGGAAATCTGCCACGGCGCCGGCCGGAGTCAAGGTATGGTCGTCATGACCATACCTTTCGGCCGCCACGGACGAGAGGCATTGCCCTCATGGCAATACCTGCAGGGTCTGCTTAAAATTCAGCAGACCTGGGTATGCGCAAAATTGCGCAGGGTATGTGTGTCATGCACATGCCTTCGTCACGGCTAAGCAGTCGCGAACATCCTCATCAGGCAAAGATAAAGTCATGCCCATCCAATTCTCGAATACTGATGCGAAGAAGATCGAAGCTTATGTGTCCGATGGTAAGCGTGGTGTCGCCACCGAACTCGGTCATGTGATGCCAGAGTTGGGAAAATTTATGAATGCTGTCGAAACTGCGTAGGTCGATTACATCATGATCTTTTCCGTTCGCATGGAAGTCATCTATCAGACTATAGCCGCTGGCATACCTAGCAAAAACGAACGTGTCTCGCCCATCTCCGCCGACAAGCGAGTTCGATCCCGCTCCCCCGTTCAGAGTATCGCGACCAAGCGCGCCGACAAGTGTGTCATCGCCTTTGCCGCCGGTTAGGACGTCGTCGCCGGAATAGCCATAAAGCGTTTCCTGGTTTGCGCCTCCGGTGATTGTATCGTCTCCGCTGAGGATTTTCTGCAAGAGGTGAATATCATCGGCCCATTTGTTGGTTTTGCCGACATAAGCGACATGAGCGGCAGAGACATTAACGCCTTCGATTTTGACGATCTCGCCCAAATAATTTTCGGTCCAGCCTGTAAGCGTACCGGATATTGGAACGCCTTTGTTGTCATATCGGAGATCGTGGCCTGTCGCTTCGTCGACTGTATTAAGCAGGCCGCCGGCCACCTTGTACTCGTTTGCGGTGTGGATCTCGACTTCACCCGGGTAGAGGCCGCTTAGAAGAAGCTGAAACTGGTCAAATTCGGAAGTGTTTCGGCTGATCGTAATGTCTACCATATTACATTCCCTATCAGATCTTCGCCGCGGCCTTGCCGAAGATGAAGTCGGCTTCAGTGCCGTCGGTCAGCCGCACGCGGCCTTGGCCTGAGAGTCCTGAGGCGTCTCTCGTGGCCATGACAATGCCTTTGCGCCCATCGGCGCAGTGAACCGCCATCGAGATCGTAACCGAAGTGTCCCATTGGTCATAGGTGCCCTCGCACGTCGTTTGTCGGCCGTGGATCTTGCCGGCGACACGGAACGATCCCTGCTTCATATCGGCCGTTGCAGTGCCGCGCATGACATCACCGTTTTGAGAAATCACCGCGACCGGCACCGTGACCGCACAAGATGACGCAAGCGCGCAAATCACCAGCGTGGCAAGTAGTCTGATTTTCATTGCATTCCCCCGAAAGGCGCCCCTCGCGTCTTATCGGTGCAGCCTGACACAGCACACGCAATAGTCAAGACGCAAGCAGTCACCCTTGGAAAGGCGGGGTGCTCACTGCTCTGGTAGATCGATGGAGCGAGGTTCGTCGCCGTAGCTCTTGCGCAGCGCATTGCGGTCGTTAAACCACCTATAGGGGTTCGGACGCGCTTCTCTGGCATCATCATGTAGGGGGCGCAAAGAGCTGGATACTCTGTGAAGAAATCACCGATTTTCAGCGCTGCTCGCTCTAGGGCTTCCGGGGCTGCTCCGGCGTCCGGGTGATCTGTGCCGTAAATGTTATTCCAATAGTCCAGTCTGACGACCACTTTCCACAAAACCTGCAGATAGTCGTTGACGTCGCTGCCGAACAAGAACTTGGAATTCTCGATCGCCGCCCTCAAATTGCGTCGTTCCTCGTCGGTCATTCTGAGGCTGACTATCGCAGGACGAACGGCTGTCACCACATCCGTGTAGGCCCTGTGACGTCGATCGAATAGGTCGAGGACGAACTTTTGCCGTGCGACGAGCCATTGCGCCAGCGCGATTGCCACAGCTACCGTACCCAAGAGAACTGTCAGCCAGCCGGTCATCCTCACCCCTCTCGCCTGGTTCTGAAACCCGCTGCGATTGAATTTGGCAGATGTCAGCCGCACGCACAAGGCTACCCCCGCGAACGGGGTGCTTGTGAAATTGAGCAAATCGTGAAATGCTCTCCGTGGGCTTGAACACCCGGACTAGCGATAACCGCTAAAATTCCCTGGCAGGAATTGCCTCGACGCCTGGCAGCGTTGGGCAGCGGTGAAATGTTTCTCAAATTGAGAAACAAACGGACGTGCTTGGCGGCACGGCTTCCGAACGGCGATTTTATACGCCGGGAGCTGTGCTGCTGTCCAGAGGGCTTGCCCTTAAAAAGCACAGGCCTGTCTCGCTGGCAGGTGTTCAACTCCCGGCTACCGGTCTGCCACCGGCATCGGCAAAAGTAGCAGCGTGCAACATTTGCCCCCGCCTTGAACAGCGGGTCCAACCAGCGAGTACGACAATGAACACCCAAACAGCAGAATCGCCCCAGGGCGAGCACCCATGGCTGAAGGCAAGGGGCCTAGGCCGCGAACTCTCCGAAGCCCTTGCGGCGTGCGACGACCCGAAGTGGGCAGCGCATATCATGCCTGCCAGCACAGAATACGCCGTTGGCTTTGCTGCGGTCGAAGGCGACGAGCATCCGGCCCAGAAGGTCGAACGCCTCTCAGCGGCCTTGTCTGAGGCGCTGAACGACTATTGCGGCGGGCGCTTTCATGTCCGCATCTATCCGGCTCAGGAAGGCGGGCACGGCTTCTATTTCGCCAGCACAGCGGCGCACGACAGGGAGGGCTTGTGATGAGGCCCTCAGCACTTGAACGCAAGCGGCGCGCCCTGGAAGCCCGCATAGAGGAAATGATCACGCTCCTCGACATCCTTGATGGCGACGTCGATCTTGAGCCAACTCTTGGCGCCCCCGAGAGTCGGGACTGGCGCTCTCAAGTCCGATGGGTGGACGGCGAGAACGCTGCCGTGTTCGACGACGCCGAAGACGATGGCGACGATCGTGAACCCGATGACAGCGGCTATGGCGATGCGGCAGGGCTTGTCGAAGGCGAGCAGGGTGAACCCTCACTCGGCTGGACATCGGACATCGACCAGGAGCAGGCGCTTGCCCCGTTGTCGACATGGCAGCTAGACGAAGGCGAGCCCCTGCTTGGGTGGCCGGAGCGCGGTATGCAAATCGGCAATCTTGGACGCGGCGACGAGGGTGAGGAGTTCTCGGCAGCCGGTCAAAATGGCATCTGGAGCAAGAGCAAATCCCAGGACGATGACGACGAGGACGGCGGCGATACCGAGCCCAATGGCGACGAGCTCGATCTCAACGGTGATGAGGCCGACTATTCCGGCTATGCCGACGAGTTCCTCGGATGCCTAAGCGACGACTTCGACGGCAGTGGCAACCGGCTGGCTGAACGCATGCTGAAGGAAGGCGGCGGCGTCTACCAGCCGGATGTGCCGGTAAAGGCGCTCCAGCAGGCCCACAGTGCGCTCGCCGGGACGGAGTGGCTTATTCCCGAGATCGATCCTCGCGGCGCCGTTCTGCGAATCGTGCGGCAATAACCCAACGGTTGTTGGGACTTTCGGCCCGGCTGCTTCGGTGGCCGGGTTTGTCATTTATGCCCACTGCGGACACAAAAAACGACACAAAGCGAAATTTCGGACATGCTGCGGACACGAAAATGACGTCCGTGTCTGTGGTTGAAAACCGTCTCGGAAATAGTTGATTTTGTTGGGTTTTTGGTGAGCGCGATGGGATTCGAACCCATGACCTACTGATTAAAAGTCAGTTGCTCTACCGGCTGAGCTACGCGCTCTCACGCGGGTGGCCATTTCCGGTCCCGCAGAGTCGGGCGATACATATGCGAAGCGGCTTTTGCCGGTCAAGTCTCCGTGCGACAAATTTTCTCTGTCGGCACAGACAAATCTCAAGAAAAGGTGACTGGCGCTTGCCGACAAGCTTCACTAAGTACGCCTGACGAAGATGAGTGGAGACGCCGTTGGCCGCCGCCGAGATTTCCTATGTGAGTGCCGTTGCAGCCGGCGCGCTGTCTTTCCTGTCTCCCTGCGTGCTGCCGCTCGTGCCACCCTATCTCTGTTACATGGCAGGCATTTCCATCGAGGAATTCCGCAACCCGACGGTGGCGGACAGTGAGCGGGCGCCGCGCCAGGCCGTCATGCTGTCGTCTTTGTTCTTCACGCTGGGCTTTGCCACCGTCTTCGTGGCGCTTGGCGCCAGCGCCACCTCGATCGGCATGCTGCTGAGGCAGCATCTCGATATTCTGGCGCAGATCGGTGGGGTGATCATCATCGTCATGGGGCTGAATTTTCTCGGCGTGCTGAAAATTCCGCTGCTGTCGCGCGAGGCGCGGTTCCAGGCCGGCGGCCAGCCGTCGACGCTGACCGGGGCCTATATTATGGGGCTCGCTTTTGCCTTCGGCTGGACACCCTGCATCGGGCCAATCCTGGGCGCCATCCTTGCCGTTGCCGCCTCGCAGCAGACGGTGGGGCAGGGGGCCGGGCTGTTGGGCATCTATTCGCTCGGGCTCGCCGTGCCATTCTGGCTGGCGGCTGCATTTTCCGGGCTGTTCATGGCCTTCCTCGTCCGTTTCCGCCGGCATCTCGGACTGGTGGAGAAGGGTCTTGGCGGCCTTCTGGTGCTGACCGGGCTTGCCTTCATCTTCGGCTATGTCGGCGATATCTCGATCTGGTTCCAGCAGACCTTTCCGGGGCTGATGAAGATCGGCTGAGCTTTACGCTCTTGTATGAGGCCGGGCGCGCTCTGCGGCCTTGCGCAAAAAGTCCGGAAAGCTCTTCATGGCACGCCCTGGCGCCACGCCTTCCTGCATCAGGAAATGCCGGAGCGGCGGAACCGATGAAAGCAGCTGCAAGCCCGCCGCACGCAGCATCTGCACCGGCAGGAAACCGGAGAGCAGCGAACGATTGAGCAGATCAATGCCGGCGGTGCGCGTCAGCACGTCCGTGCGCCGCGTCCGATCATAGGCATCGCCAATGGCGAGCGACCGGGCCTCAGTGCGTGCCTTGACGGCGAGATCCACCGCCGAGCCGATGTCGCGCAGGCTGAGATTGAGGCCCTGTGCGCCGATCGGCGGGAAGACATGCGCTGCTTCCCCGACCAGCACGGCGCCGCCCTTGCCGAAAGCGCGCGCTGTCTCGGCCGTCAAGGGCCAACCCTGCGGCCGCGTCTCGATCTTCACCTTGCCGAGCATGGAGCCCGTACGCTCCTCGATCCGGCGGTTGAGCGCCTCGTCGGTCATGTCGACCAAGTCCTTGGCTTGGTCCGGCTTGACGACCCAGACCAGGCTCGAGCGCTTGTCGCCGAGCGGCACAATTGTGAAGGGGCCGGTTTCGGTGTGGAATTCGGTCGAGATATTGCGATGCGGCAGGTCATGGGCAAAGTTGAGCACCAGCGCCGTCTGCGGATAGGTTGTCGTCCTGACGTCGATGCCGGCCGCCTGGCGGACTTTGGATTTCCGGCCATCGGCGCCAACCACAAGCCCGGCCGTCAGCGCTGTGCCGTCCGCGAGCGTCAGATGCGTGCCGGTGTCGGCAAGCTCGACGCGGTCGACTGTTCCGTCGAACATGGTAATGCCAGCCCTGGCCGCGATTGCCTGGCCAAGCACGTCGAGGAATGCGGCATTGGGGATGTTGTAGCCAAACGCTTCGAGATTGATCTCCGCGGCACGGAAGGCCACTGTCGGCGCGCGCAGCAGGCGGTTCGTGCCGTCGATGATCTGCATGGTCTGCAGCGCCGCTGCATGCGGACGGATTTTCTCCCAGAGATCGAGCTGGGTGAGGAATTGCAGCGAATTGTCCATCAACGCCGTCGTGCGGCTGTCGGCCCGCTTGTCGGCCGGCGCAATGAAGGCGACGGAAAACCCCTGGCCCGCGAAGGCGATGGCGGCGATGGAACCGGCCAGTCCGCCACCGACGACGGCGATTTCGAATGTGTCCATGGCCCGACTCCCGCGTGCTGGTCCCTTGTAAGACCTATCTAGCCTCTGGAGCATGGCAATTCCATGGGCGATTGCCGCAGCAGCACGATTTGCCGCCGGCAAAGCTTGAGTGCCTGCGAATTCTGGTCGACCAGTATCGCAATTCCGCCATCCAATATTTTCTGGACCAACGGGAGTTGGGTTAAGGGTCTCCCCAGACGCTGGTCGAGCGTTCGAACAGAGACACGGTAGCGCCCAAACTGCCGCCGCGGATCCGACTATGCCGGCATGATGAAATCGTGTGAACTGACATCGTGGAAATTGACGCCGAGCAAGGTGATCGTGTCGCCGTGGCCGAAGTCGATCAACGTGTTATGTCCGGCGGCTTCGATCGTGTAATGCTCATCGGCGGTGATGCCGATCAGATCGTGGCCGGAGCCCTTGGCATCGAAATCGGTGATGACGTCCTTGCCGTCACCCTTGAAGAAGAGGAACGTGTCAGCGCCGGCGCTCCCCGTCAGGCGATCATTGCCCTTGTTGCCCTGGATGTCGTCGTCGCCGAAGCCGCCGCTGATCTTGTCATTGCCCTTGAGGCCGAGCAGGCTGTCGCCGAACAGCGTGCCCTGGATCGTGTCGTTGCCTGCCAACATCTTGCTGAGCAGCGCGTCGACGCCCTTCGTGGAATAGACCTGGAAAAGCGTTGCAGCATCATAATTCCCTTCGATGATCGCCAGCGGTTGGTCATCACTGATTTGGAACTTGATCTGCGTGATCGTGCCGGTGAGAAGCTGGCCACGGTCGTCATAGGTGAAGCCGCTGCCTTGAAAGAGCACGCCGTCGCTGGTTTCACTGTCGAGATAAAACGCTTCACGCGGAGCCTGATCTTCGGTGGCCAGGATCAGGCCAGCGTAGAAGTTCCCAAGGTCGCCGTGATCGCTCAGTGCTTCGCCATATTGGAGCGTCGACATGCTTCACCTCCAAGTTAAACGTGTTGCCTCGCTACACGCTAACCTGTCGATAAAGGGTAAGTCAACGACGGCCAGAGGCCAGGCGGAACGGGAGCCTATCTCTTGCGCGGAAACCAGCTCGGGAGACAGTCCTTAATCCTTGCGGCCGCCCTGCAGTACCCTGAGATGCGTCAATCCGCTACGCGAGGCTGAGATCTGCGACGTCACGACGGCGAAGGCCTCGTGCGCTTCCGGCTGCTGCGGCTCTTCCTGCGTGAGGAAGCGAAACGCGCCGGCGACCAGGATGCGGTTGCGCTCGCCAAGCAGAGGAGGCTTCCCGAGATCGACCAGCGAACCGATGACCCTGTCGCAGATGCCGGGACGGGAGAAGAGCGGCATCAGCAGCATTTCGAGTGATCCGTCCATTTCCTCGTCGGCGATGCTCCAGGCCTTGATGAGAAGCGGCGCCTGATTGGCCAGCACGGCCTCGACGCCTAGGCGAACCTTGTGACGATTGGGCGTATGCCAGAGATCGACAAAATTTTCTCCGCGCAGCTCGCGGCCCAGTATGGCACAGACACGTGTCCCCGCGAGACGGAACTGCGGCTCGCGCTGACGGTTCGTTTCGAGAATGAAAACATCCGGGAGAACGGTTTTCAGCTCCGCCGGGTCGATTTCCGTGCGTAAAGGCGCGGTTCTTTCGCCGCGGATACGGTTAAAGTAGGCAAAAACCGTGTGTGTCGTTCTGTGCTGCATTTTTCAAGATGAAGCGGTTTACGCTCCAAATTCCATCAGTTTGCATCGATAAAGGTGGAATGAGCGAAAACCATGCCACAGAAACGGTACCGGACCGCTGACGTCATGTTAAGGTTAATTTTTTGTTTGATTTGCCATTATCCCGCCGAAATGGCATGAGAAATACAGTCTGAGGAAGGGTTGTCCTTCAGCACAAATTTTAACCGGTCAGACCTCCATTCGTCGATCGTGTGCCGTCCGCAAACTTTGCTGGACGGCATTTTTTTAGCTGCTATGAACACCGCTTCGAATTGAAGTTGGATCAGACGCCTTGAGCGAAGACGCAGATAATCGTCCGGCAGCCACTGCCGCCGAGGCGGAGCAGCCGGTCGAGGGCAGGCGGCGCGAGCCGATCTTCAACATCCCCGGCATGCTCATGGCCTTCGTCGTCCTGATGGCCGTCATCCATGTCATTCGTACTTATATGCTGACGGAACAGCAGGATGAAAACCTGCTGTTCCTGATGGCTTTCCTGCCAGAGCGCTATCTCCATCCCCTGTCCGGCCAAGGCCTCGGTTGGCTGATTGGCCCGGTTGGCTATTCGCTGCTGCATGGTGGCTGGCTGCACCTGATTTTCAATTGCGTCTGGCTGATTGCATTTGCCACGCCGCTGGTCGTCCGGATCGGCAGCCTGCGCTTCCTCATCCTTTGGGTCACCTCCGCTGCGGCAAGCGCCTTCTTCCAGGCTTTCGCCACCGGTTTTCAGGAAAGCCTGCTGATCGGCGCCTCCGGTGTCGTCTCGGCCACGGTCGGGGCAGCCTGCCGGTTCTCTTTGCAGTTTTCTGGAACGCCGGCGATGCGCTATGCTCATTTTGCCCCGCGGCTTGGGATTTTCGAGGCGCTGACGCATCGCTCCATCGTCATGTTCATCCTGGCCTGGGCGATCTCCAACGCTGCCGTCGTCTTCGGCGCCGGAATGCCGTCCGGGGCTGACTACAATGTCGCCTGGCAGGCGCATGTCGGTGGCTTTCTGTTCGGCTATTTGACCTTCACCTTCTTCGATCGGACGCCTCACTTTCCCGGCTGAACAGAAGCGTTCTGCCGAGGTCGGTTTCGTCCGGAAGAGAGCGATCGCCTCGTCCGCAAATTAACCCTCACGCGACGTTCTGCCGCAGAATTTCTTGCTTTTGCCGCCTTTCAGGAGCACCATGCCTTTCGTTCGACGGTGGTTATCGGCCCCGCGCAAACCACCGGCATTATTCCCATGCAAGGAGGAGAATGCATGAGTGTGAAGGCAATACTCGATGAAAAAGGCCGCAATGTTCTGACGGTCGGGCCTCAGGCCACCGTCCGGGACGCCGCCAAGATGCTGCATGACAATCGCGTCGGCGCTCTGATCGTGCTCGATCGCGTCGATCATATCGCCGGCATCCTGGCCGAGCGGGACATCGTCTCCGGCATCGCCCGCTTCGGCGCCGACTGCCTGGAAAAGCCGGTCTCCTCGATCATGTGGCCGAACGTCTATCGCGTCAAGGAAGAGACCACGATCAGTGAGCTGATGTCGCTGATGAGCAGCAAGCGCGCCCGCCATGTCCCGGTGGAAAACAATGGTCAGCTGGCCGGCATCGTGTCGATCGGCGACGTGGTCAAGGCGCATATCCGCGCCATCGAGCGGGAGGCGGAAGAGATCAAGGCTTATATAGCCGGCTAATTGTCTGGCCGCCGTGTGGAGGCGCGGCGGCCCGCTGATCATCTCGATAGCATCATAGCTCTAAAAATGTCGGATCGCTTCCTGCATCCGCTTGATTTCCCGGATCATCATCTTGGCTTCTTCATAGCCGCGTTCGATCAGTTCGGCGGCGCGGTGGAATTCGGACATGCCAACGTCGGAAAGCCGCGGCTGCAGCGCCAGATCCGGCGGATCGCCGGCCAGCCTCGCCCGCGAAATCCGGTCCTGGATGATGTTGAACGCCTCGACCATCACACTCGTCACCCAGAGGCTGCCGGCCGTGCTGCTGCCGGGATCGCGGGAGTAATGCGGCTTTTCAGGTACTGTATCGTCGGCTGAGACCTTGATCACCGCCGAGCGGCCATAGAGGTCGTAGTGAAGGTTGACCGCGACCACCAGCGGCTGTTCATAGGCGCGGCAGACGGAAACCGGAACCGGATTGACCAGTGCGCCATCGACCAGCATGCGGTTGCTGCAGCGGACCGGCTCGAAAATGCCGGGGAGCGCGTAGGATGCACGCAGTGCGGTGATCAGCGAGCCGGATTCGATCCAGACTTCGTGCCCGGTCCTCAGTTCGGCTGCGACGGCAACGAAAGGCCTGCCGAGGCTCTCTATCGAAATACCTTCGAGATGCTCCTGCATGCGCTTGGTCAACCGCATGCCGGCGAACAGGCCGCCGCCGCCAATGGTGAAATCGAGCAGCGCCGCCATCCGGCGCATGGTCAGCGATCGGGCGAAGCTTTCGAGCTCATCGAGTTTCCCCGCCAGGTAGCAGCCGCCGACCAGAGCGCCGATCGACGTGCCGGCGATCATGCCGACCTCGATACCGGCCTCGTCGAGCGCCCGCAGCACACCGATATGCGCCCAGCCGCGCGCGGCACCGCCGCCAAGGGCGAGCGCGATCTTCGGTTTGGGCGGCTTTGGTTGGGGAAGGGGTTCCGGGGTTCCGGGGACGCCGGCAATGTTTGAGACACCGTTTTCCAGAGGGACGGGTTGCTCGATTTGGCGGTGAAAAGTCCAATTCATCGTAATCACGCATCCTACACTGGCTGAACAACTGGCCAGTGATACAATAGTTGCGCAAAGCCGTTAACGAAAGTCAAACAAATCTTGCCGCTGTATAAATATCGTGCAGATGCTTGATCTCGCATCTCCACGGTTGCGCAAAATTGCTACAACTTTATGGCGCTTTAACTTTTATATAGGATCTCAGGATCGAAATGTCGATCACTGTCGACTATTTTTAGCGAGATTTCGCCGTCCTGATTGACCACGCTGCGATAGAAGCAGGAGCGGCGGCCGGTATGGCAGGTTGCGTCATGGCCGGCGACCTTGACCTTCAACAGCAGGACGTCCTGGTCGCAGTCGGTCATCATTTCGACGACGCTCTGCAGATTGCCTGATGTCTCGCCCTTCTTCCAGATTTTGGCACGCGAACGGCTCCAGTAATGGGCGATACCGGTTTCGAGCGTCAGCGACAAAGTCTCGGCATTCATATGCGCCACCATCAGGATGACACCATCTCTGGCATCGGTGACGACGGCGGTGATCAGCCCATCGGCATCGAAGCGCGGCGAAAAAGCCGCGCCTTCTTCAAGCACGGCCTTGTCGGTCGAAGGGGACTGGAATGCGGTCGTCATTGTCAGGCCGGCGCGAAGCCGCGCAGGATCGACATGAAGCGCGCCTGTTCGCGCGGATCGGTCTTGAAATTGCCGGTAAACGTCGTGGTGATCGTCGACGAACCGGTCTTCTTGATGCCGCGCATCGCCATGCACATGTGCTCGGCTTCCAGCAGCACAGCGACGCCGCGCGGCTGCAGAGTCTCGTCGATCGCATGCGCGATCTGCGACGTCATCGATTCCTGCGTCTGCAGGCGACGGGCAAAGATGTCGACGGTGCGGGCGATCTTCGACAGACCGAGCACCTTGCCATCAGGCAGATAGGCGACATGCGCCTTGCCGATGATCGGCACCATATGGTGTTCGCAATGCGAGAAGAACGGAATATCGCGGACCATGACGATATCGTCATAGCCGTGCACTTCCTCGAAAGTGCGGCCCAGAACCTCTTCGACGGACTCGTCATAGCCGCCGAACATTTCCCGGTAGGACTTGACGACGCGGGCAGGGGTGTCGCGCAGACCTTCGCGGTCGGGATTTTCGCCTATATAGCGAAGCAGGGTGCGGACGGCTTCTTCCGCTTCCTTCTTGCTCGGCGCGTGGGACAGTTCTTCCTCGCGGAATTTCTTTACAATGGCATCCATAGCGGCCTTTCGATCCCATAAGGGTCACGGTAATCAAATCGGACTACTCGCCGCTGGCCATTCACCTGTCCCTGCAGGCATGGGTTCCGTTGGCGGGCTCCGGGGCATCGGCTCTCATCGTCTCAGTGACGAGTTCCTCCGCACGGTTTCCCAGACAACAGGCAACATATTCTCTTGCAATTCTGTCGCTCCATCGCGACATACAATATAGGAAGCGCGACCGGGTGGCAAAGGGGTGACGTTGTCTTTTTCGCGCAATTGTTGGAAAATACTGCCATATTCGGATGGCGCGGTGAAATTGCGGTGACGGTCGATGGACGAAATTTATAACGCGAAAATCCTGGAATTTGCCGGCAATATTCCGCTGACCGGGGCGCTCGACGACGCCGATGCCTTCGCCCAGGCGCATTCAAAACTCTGCGGCTCCAAGGTCAAGGTCTGGCTCAAGATGGATGGCGACCGCGTTGCTGGTTTTTCCCATGAGGTCAAGGCTTGCGCGCTTGGCCAGGCATCCTCTTCGATCATGGCCCGCCACGTCACCGGCGCCACCGCCGCTGAACTGAGGCAAGCGAAGGCCGACATGCTGGCCATGCTCAAGGACGGCGGTGACGGCCCGACAGGCCGTTTTTCCGACATGCGCTACCTGCTGCCGGTGAGGGATTACAAGGCCCGCCACGCCTCGACCATGCTGACCTTCGACGCCGTGGTCGACTGTGTCGACCAGGTTGAGGCGAAGCGGCTGGCGGAAGCGGGGTGAGGGTGGGCAGGCCTACCGTCGGGGATTTTATTGCAGGGGCAGGGTAGGTCAGATGGCGTTAGGTTGCGTTCCTATCAATGCGTGTCGCGTTCTGTGGCACCCCCCTCTGCCCTGCCGGGCATCTCCCCCTCAAGGGGGGAGATCGACCAGAGGCTCGCTCCCCGCTTCAAACAATATCCGAATGCCATGTACCGCTGCGGCGGCGAGGTGGGCAGCGCGAGTGCCCCATCCAATCTCCCCCCTTGAGGGGGAGATGCCCGCCCTTCGACAAAAGCTCAGGAGGGCAGAGGGGGGTATTGATGTGCAATGCCCCTGATTGTCGGCATGATCGGCCGGCCTACAAAACCCGAAACTGGTCCGGCCCCTTCCCAAAAACGCCGCTGCGCCTCCTCGGCATGGGCTTCATCCGCCTTTACCAGCTCACGCTCTCCAGCCTGATCGGCAATTCCTGTCGCCACGTGCCCACCTGTTCCGAATTCGGCTACGAGGCGATCGCCCGCCACGGCCTTTGGGCCGGCGGCTGGATGACGCTGTTCCGGGTCGCCCGCTGCGGCCCCGGCGGCACCTGGGGCCTCGATCCGGTGCCGGAGACACTCGAATCCCGCATGCACTGGTATCGGCCCTGGTCCTATTGGCGGCGCAAACCGGTTGCGCAGAAATGACCACCCATATCGCGCTGCTCTATAGCGTCGTCATCGACAAGACCCACCGCGTCGCCATGTCCGACCTGCGCGGCATCGCCGAACAACTCGGTCACCAAAATGCGAAAACCCTGGTCTCCACCGGCAATCTGCTCTTCGATGCCGCCGACATGCCCATTGCCGCACTGGAGGGCGCCTTCGAACGTGCCTTCGCCGCGTTTCACGGCAAGCATATCGACATCATCATCCGCACCGCCGAGCGTTGGCGACAGCTTGTGGCGGCCAATCCATTCCCGGACCAAAGTGCTGCCCGTCCTGACCAGGTCGTCGTCCGCGTCATGCGCGATCCGGTCTCTGCCGATCTTGCCGAGCGTCTTGCCCCCTACCAGACAATGGGCGAAGAATTGCGCGTCGTTGATGGAGACCTCTGGATCGCCTTCGCCGGTCAGCCAAGCCAGTCAAAACTCCTCGGCCAGATCACGCCGCAGCGCATGGGCGGCATCGGCACGGCGCGGAACTGGAACACGATCCGCCGGCTTGGCGAAATGCTGGACGATGGACGTGCTTCCTGAGCCACACGCTGCCGCTTTCGGCTGGACGCTATGGACAAGAAATGTCTTGTGTTTTCTATTGCGGTATCAGTTGGCGGGGCGGGGATAATGGCGATAGATTTCTGGTTCTCGATCGGCAGTACCTACACCTATCTTGCGGTCCGGCAGCTTGAGGCCATGGCAGGCAGCAGCGCGGTCGAATTTCGGTGGCGGCCGTTCAATGTCCGTTCGATCATGATCGAGATGGACAACATTCCCTTCGCCAAGAAGCCGATCAAGGCCGCCTATATGTGGCGCGACATCGAGAGGCGTGCGGAGAAACTGGGCTTTGAGATCAGTCTGCCGGCGCCCTATCCGCTGACGGAACTGGAACAGGCCAATCGCGTCGCCCTGGTCGCTGCAAACGAGGGCTGGTGCGCGCCTTATGCGATCGAGAGCTACCGCCGCTGGTTCATCGGCGGCGAGCCGGCTGGCAGCGAGCCGAACCTGTCGGCCAGCATCGTCAAAGCCGGGCAGGATTCGGCACGGATGCTGGCGCTTGCCAATTCCGAGGCCGGCATCGCCGATCTCAAGGCGGCAACCGAGGAGGCGAAGAGTTTTGGCATTTTCGGCTCGCCGTCCTTCATCGTCGACGGCGAGCTGTTCTGGGGCCATGACCGGCTGGACGACGCGCTCGATTGGCACGCCGCCCGGACTGCCGCTACTGCAGCTGCGGCTTCTTGAGCACGCTGAAACGGTCGACGGATTTCACCCGCAGCCAGGCATCGCGGCCGTTGCGCAGCACCCGCATCGGAATTTCGGCGCCGGCCGGGCCGCTCTTCCAGATTTTTCTATAGAAATCGGCGAGTCCCTCGACATCGCCGTCGCGGATCTCGGCGATCACGTCGCCTTGGCGCAGGCCGGCTTGCGCCGCCGGGCTGCCGTCGATGACGCTCATCACCACCACTTCGCCATTGGTCTCGGCCGAAAATGCGCCAAGCCACGGCCGCGGCGGCTTGTTGACCTGGCCGCGCTTCAGGAGATCGTCGAGGATCGGCGGCAAGAGATCGATCGGCACCGACATGTTGATGTCGGCCACTTCGCTGCCCTGGCTCATCTGTAGCCGGAGCGAGCCGATGCCGATCAGCCGGCCACCTTGGTCGACCAGCGCGGCGCCGCCCCAGGAAGGATGCGCCGGTGCGGTGAAGATCGCCTCGTCGAGCAGATATTCCCAATAGCCGGCGAATTCCTGCTTGGCGACGATGGCGCCCTGGACGCCGCGCTTGATGCCGTCGACGATGATGATCGGATCGCCGACATCGGCAAGCGTCGAACTGCCGAGCTCCAGCGCCGGCAGATTGAGCGGCGCGAGCGCCTGCACCAGGCCGAAGCCGGTCTCCTGGTCATAGGCCAGCGCGTGGCCGGGCACCACGGTGCCGTCATAACGCGTGAGCCAGACTTCGTCGGCCTCGGTGATCAGATAGCCGATGGTCAGCACCAGATTGTCGCGAATGACGACGCCGGAGCCTTCGCGCAGCGTGCCGAGCGTGTTGGCGGTAAAAGCGTCGTCGGGGACATTGGCGCGAAGTGCCACGACGGATTGGACGATTTTTTCTGTGTTCATCTTCTTACCCCCGGTCAGTGGGACGCGTTTCAGGGTTTGGGCACGGTCTTGGGAGGATACCGCGCGGGCTACTATCCTAAAAGTAAGAAAACGCGAGGGAAGGTGCAAGGTTCGAATAGGTGAAATCTCGCAGGTGCGAAATGCCGTCCGCAGACGACCGCATACGGTTCGCCACACTTGCAGGCAAATCGTCGGGTTGCTCGATCCGCGAGCGCTGGAAATCGGCGTTGCAATTCTAGCGGAAAAGCAAGTTTTTTCATGCATGTTCGGCGAGTTCATGGAGCCTGTACTTGCGGTTGAAAATATCTCCCGTTATCAATGAGCGAGAGGGATTTTCTGGGTAGATGCGGTGCATATTTTCAGCTGTTTTCGACGGGCAGATGACGCAGGGTTCGTGCGGCTTTTGCTTAGCCTTTTCGGTATCTTGATGTTGGTGGCGACGCAGGCCGAGGCGAGTGCGTCCGATGCCGATACGTGCAGACGCCGTGCCAACGACCTCATTTCGGCGACCAACCTCGCATACTGGCGCGAGACGCTGCCGATCTGCGAGCGGGCGTCGAAGGCGGACCCTGCATCGGTCGACAGTCGTTATTTCTACAGCAAGAGTTTGTTCGAAACGCTTCAATTTGCCGAGGCGCTCAAAGGATTCCAGGCGCTCGCAGACAAGAATGGGCATACGAGGTCGATGCTCTGGATCGGCTTCGCCAATCTGCGAAGCTATGGTGTCCCGCAGAACTATGCGATCGCGCTCAAGTCCTTCCACAAGGCGCTGGATGCCGGCGATCCGCTTGCTGCGGTCCTGCTGTCTGAGATGTATATCCAAGGCTGGGGCGTGGAACAGAACTTTGCGACGGCACGATTCTATCTCGAGTTCGCCAGCCAACGTGGCGAACCATTAGGCGCTTTGGGTCTCGCAGCCGTGTACGAGAGTGGTCTCGGGGTTGCGGTCGACAACGCGGCCGCGCTCAAATGGCTGCGCAAATCGGCTGCATCCGGCTATGAACAGGCGGTATTGTTCGTCGGCGTCTTTTATTCGCGGGGCCTGGGCGTAAAGGCGGATCGTGCCCGCGCTGAGCACATTTTTCGTGCTTCGGTGGATCGCGGCAGCACGGAAGGCATGGTCGCTCTGGCCAATCTTTATCTGAGCGGCAAGGACAAGACCAAAACTGCGGAGGCGATCGAGTTGCTGGAGAGGGCTGAGGCGCTTGGAGACGCCAATGCCATGGAGGATCTCGGGGGGCGCTATCTCTCGGGCACCGGTGTCAAAACCGATCAGAACCATGCCCGGGAACTGTTCCTGCAGGCCATCGACCTCGGGGACACCGAGGCTTACCGCAGCATGGGGAATTATTTCCTCAACCGAGGGAACTGGGATCCTGAGGAGGCAATGCGCTGGCTGCAAAAAGGCGCTGCTTTCGGCAATCGCGACGCGATGGCGGATATCGGTTTGCTGTATGAGCTTGGTGAGGTCGGTCCGAAAGACGAGGCTAAGGCTATGGAGTGGTATGAGAAGTCGGCTCGTCTGGGTGCGCCGGCGGCTTATTACCGGATCGGAATGCTCTATCATCGGGGCCGGCAGATCAAACAGAATGAGGAATTGGCCGTCCATTGGATGACCGAAGGGGCCGAGCATGGCGATCGTGGGGCAATGCTGTTTGTCGGCAATGCCTATCGCGACGGCAAAGGTGAGCCGCAGAACTATGGCCAGGCACTCTATTGGTACCATCAGGCCGCCGACCTCAATGACGGCGCTGCCATGTATCGGATCAGCGACATGTATGCCGACGGTCATGGCGTTCCGGTCGACCCCGAGAAGTCGACTGCGTGGATGCTACGAAGCGCCGAGACCGGTTATGCCGGTGCCTTCTTCCTGGCGGGCCTGAGCTACGAGAATGGTTACGGCGTCACATCCAACCTGCGCACCGCTGCCGATTGGTATGAGAAGGCGGTGGATATGGGCGATGCCGAGGCGATGTACCGGCTGGGCGATCTCTATCTCGGTTCGGACACAATCGCGCCGGACGAGCACCGGGCGCTTTGGCTGTTCAGGCGAAGCGCCATACTCGGCAATGTTGAGGGAATGGAGTCTCTCGCCGGCATGTACGAAAGCGGCAAGGCAGTGCCGCAAAATTTTGGCGAAGCGATCAAGTGGTACGAGGCGGCCGCCGCGAAAAATTCCGGCAAGAGTTCGGCGGAGGCCATGTATTGGCTCGGCAATCTCTACCAGGGCAATACCGGGGCGCCGATCGACTATGCCAAGGCTATGGATTGGCTCAAGAAAGCCGCGCTCCATGGCGACAACGATGCGCGCTACAAGGTCGCCGAAATGTACGATGCCGGGCAGGGCGTGGCGAAGGACTATCATGAGGCCTTTGCCTGGTACTGGATGGCAGCGGACAAAGGGCAAGCCGATGCGATGAATGCGTTGGGCTTTTACTATGACAATGGCACGGCCGTGCCCCAGGATCACCAGATTGCCATGGATTGGTATCTCAAGGCCGGCGATGCGGGATCGGCGACGGGTTATTTCAACGCCGGCTGGCTCTACGAATACGGTGAAGGGGTCGAGCCCGATGCCGAGAAGGCCTTCGAATATTACAAGAAGGCGGCCGAGCGCGATTCCATGCACGCCAAATTCGCGCTGGCACGGATGTATGACGACGGTAACGGCACCAAGCCCGACAAGGCCCTGGCGCTGAAGTGGTACTTGGCGGCTGCTGACGCCGGTTTCGACGACGCTGCGACGCGTTTGGCCTATCTCTATGACAGTCTCTACGAGTCCGACAAATCGGCCGAAAACATTCTCGAGGCGCTGAAGCAGGGCCACAAGGAGATCATCGACGACATGAAGCATTTTTCGCCTTTCACCAAGGTGTCGTTGAAGCGGGCGCTCAGCCGTCTTGGCCTCTATTCAAATAAGATCAACGGCAGGACCGACCGGCCGATGCTGGCGGCTTTGCGCAAGTTCTACGATGACAACGATACGGCAAAGGCGCATTGAAGGCTGCGCCGCGCGGCAGTCAAATCAAGCGCGATACTGGATCTCTACAGCCCGATTGTCGTGCACCAGGTTGAATCACGTAACGTCACTTGAAGTTGAAAATTCCAGCCGCTATCACTTGATGTCGGAGCAGGGAATGGCGGCTGGATCAATGCGTTATACGAGGATTTACAGGAACATGCGTGGCTATTGCCTTGGCTTGGCGATGACCCTTTTCGTTGCGATCGCATCTGCCGCCGCGGCGGCGTCTTCACCGGCCGATATTTGCAGACATGATGCCGGCGATGACGCCGCTCAGAACTCGACCACGTATTGGCGCAATGCATCAGCTGTCTGCGGGGAATATTTCAAGCAAAACCCGACATCCGTCGAGGCGCGCTATCTCCATTACAAGACCCTGTTCTACATCGGCGATTTTTCCACGTCGGTGCCGGGTCTCGATCAACTGGCGACGAAGGACAAATATCCGCCCGCCATGCTCCAGATCGGAGACGTCTATGCCTGGGGGCTGGGCCGCCCGCGGGACTTCGCCGAAGCGTTGAAATGGTATCATAGAGCCTACGATGCCAAAAATGCGAGCGCGGGCAACTATCTCGGACGCATGTATCTGCATGGCTGGGGCGTGCCGCAGGATTTCGCCCTTGCCAGATCCTACTATGTGCTTGCGGATCGGCGCGGCGATCCGGTTGCCGCCGAATACATTGCGTTGTTCGATATCCGCGGCATGGGGCGACCCGTTGACGAAAAAGCCGGGCTTCAATGGATCCGCAAATCGGCTGCGGCGGGCCGTGAAGCCGCAATCCTGAGCGTCGGCGATGCTTATGGCACCGGCAAGGGCGGCGTGTCGAAGGACACCGCCCGAGCGGAGCGCATCTACCTTGCCTCCATGCGCCGGGGTTATGTCACGGCTATGGTTCGACTGGCCGATATCTACCTGGATGGCCCTGACAAAACCAGGACGGCCGAAGGGCTGGCGCTGCTCCACGAGGCAGAGCAACTCGGCAACACCGACGCAATGATCGACCTAGGTGGGCGTTACCTCTACGGCGTCGCTCCGGTGCCGAAGGACTTCGAACAGGCCCGGGCGTATTTCCAGGAAGCGGTCGATCTGCACGAAATCTGGGCCTACCGCTGGATGGCAGAGTATTATCTCGAAAAGTCGAAGGACTATGCCATGGCCATGCAATGGTTGCGGCAGGGCGCTTCCTTCGGCGATCGCATTGCGATGACAACGATCGGCATGCTCTACCAGATGGGCTACGGCGTTCCGCTGGACGAGACGAAGGCTGTCGAGTGGTATGAAGATGCGGCCAAGCTCGGCTGGTCCAACGCTTATTTCGGTATCGGGCGACTTTACGAAGAAGGCAGTCAGATCAGGCACAATCCCGAGATCGCGATGCATTGGTTGCGTGAGGCGGCAGATCGCGGCAACAGTACGGCCATGCTCTATCTCGGCAACGACGACCGCTCGGGTCACGCTGGGGCCAAAAACTATGCCGAGGCTTTGCAATGGTACCAACGCGCCGCCGACAAGAACAATGGCGAGGCGATGTACGAGATTTCCGACATGTATCGTCAAGGTCTCGGCGTTCCGGTCGATTCCGCAAAGTCGATACAGTGGCTGCGGAAAAGTGCCGATCGCAATACAGCGATCGCGTTTTTTGCCCTAGGCCTCCGCTACGAGTACGGCGAGATGGTAAAGCCGGACAGGAAGGCGGCGGAGCGATGGTTTCTCAAGGCTGCCGATGCCTGTTTGGTCAGGGCGATGATTCGTCTCGGCGGCATCTATTACAGCGGCGACCCCGATCAAGTCGATTACGGCAAGGCGATCAAATATTACCGGAAGGCTGCCGATCTCGGCGACGCCGAGGGCATTACCGACGTCGGCATGATGTATGAATTCGGCCAAGGTGTGCCCAAAGACTACGGCACGGCGATGCAATGGTACCGGCGTGCCGCCGACCAGAACAATGGCGAGGCGATGTATGCGATCGCCAATTTGTACTATGAAGGCCACGGCGTGCCCGTCGACTATACCAAGGCACTGCAATGGCTGCAGAAAAGTGCAGACCTCAATACGCCGAACGGGGTCAATGGCATGGGCCTCTACTATCTGTACGGCGATGCGGTGAAGCCGGACCTGAAGAAGGCGGCGCAATGGTTCCTGAAGGCGGCAGATGCCGGCTCCGTCAAGGCGATGGTCCACCTCGGCAACATCTATGACGGCGACGATCCCGATCAGCTCGACTATGGCAAGGCGCTTACATATTACCGCAAGGCTGCCGACCGAGGAGACGTCGACGGGATGACCTTCCTCGGCGCGATGTATCAGAATGGTCACGGCGTGCCCAAGGACTATGGCACGGCGCTGCAATGGTACCATCGTGCCGCCGACCGGAACGACGGCTATGCGATGTATGCGATTTCGAAGATGTACTACAACGGTGACGGCGTGCCCGTCGACTATGCCAAGGCGCTGCAATGGCTTCAGAAAAGCGCAAACCTCAACACGCCGCTCGCATTCAACGGCCTGGGCCAATACTATCAGAACGGCGATGCGGTGAAGCCCGACCTCAAGAAGGCGGCTGAATGGTATCTGAAAGGCGCGAATGCCGGCTCGGTCGGTGCCATGGTCAATATCGGCGACATCTATTACGGCACCGATCCGGCGCAGCTCAATTACAGCAAGGCGCTAACCTATTACCGCATGGCGGCCGACCGTGGCGACGTCAACGCGATCAACGATGTCGGTGCAATGTACGAGTTCGGCCACGGCGTCCCGCAAAATTTTCCCGAAGCGCTGAAATGGTACCGGCGCAGTGTCGATAAAGGTTCTACCGACGCGATGTACTGGATCGGTTGCCTCTATCTCGGCGATTCAGGCGCAAAGCCCGACTATCCGAAGGCCATGGATTGGCTGAAGCGCGCCGCCGACAAGAACGACACCGACGCCGAATACCGGCTGGCCGAAGTCTACGAGTCTGGCAGCGGCGTGCCCAAGGATGTGCACTGGGCTTTCGCCTGGTTCTGGAAAGCGGCGGAGGCCGGCAAGGCCGATGCAATGAACGCCATTGGCTTCTATTATGACAACGGCACCGCAGTGCCGGAGGATCACCAGATCGCTATGGATTGGTACCTCAAGGCCGCCGATGCGGGCTCGGCAAGAGGCTCTTTCAACGCCGGCTGGCTCTATGAATTTGGCGAGGGCGTCGCGGCCAATCCCCAGAAAGCCTTCGAATATTACAAGAAGGCGGCCGAGCTCAATTCCCAGAATGGCATGTTCTCGCTCGGGCGGATGTATGACGATGGCCGCGGCACCAAGGCCGACAAGGCAGCGGCGCTGAAATGGTACCTGGCCGCCGTCGACGCCGGTTTCGACGATGGCGCCACGCGCCTGGCCTATCTCTATGACAGCCTCTACGAGTCCGACAAATCGGCCGAAAACATTCTCACTGCGCTGAAGCAGGGGCATGAGGAGATCATCGACGACATCAAGAGTTTTTCACCTTTCACCAGGGTGTCGTTGAAAAAGACGCTGCGCCATCTCGGCCTTTATTCGAATGAGATCAACGGCGAGACCGACCGGCCGATGCAGGCGGCGCTGCGCAAGTTCTATGATGACAAGACTGCCGCGAATGCTCACTAGCGAGGTATGGAACCTGCATTCCCGCAAATGCGAGGCGCCCGTCACCGTTTATAGATCTTGTACCGATCGGAGTCCGTCTGATCGTCGTTGACGACATGGAAGGTCAGCCGGTTGCGGCCGGCATGCTTGGAGCGGTAGAGCGCGGCGTCGGCGGCCTCGAAGAGCCTGTGCGCCCCATCCACATCCTTCGCCAGCGCCACGCCGAGCGACACGGTCACCGCCAGCCGCTCGCCATCGCGAATGACGGCGGCCTTTTCGATGGCGATGCGTACGCGTTCGCCGACGATCTTGGCGTCCTTTTCCGAGGCGCGTTCGAGGACCACGGCGAATTCCTCGCCGCCGGTGCGCGCCACGAAAGTGCCGGCCCGGAGCGATTGCCGCATCGTATCGGCCACCATTTTCAGCACGAAATCCCCGGTGACGTGACCGAACGTATCGTTGACCCGCTTGAAGTGATCGATGTCGAGCAGGATCAGCCCGAAATCCGCTCCGGCATCGAAAGCGGCGGTGAGGCGTTCGTCGAAGCTGCGACGGTTGGCGAGATTGGTCAGCGGGTCGGTATTGGCCATGGCCTTGGCCTTAATCAGTTCGTCGCGCAACGCGCTGATCTCCGAGCCGCCCTCGCTCATCCGCGTCAGGGCGCGGGCGCCGGAGGAGACGCGGTGCATGCCGACTTCGACCACCGTCGCCGCCACGCGTTTGAGCACTTCGACAGAGACATTGTCTTCCTCGACCGAATGGGCCAACGCCTGCGTGACGCGCGCCATCGCGCCATTGAAGGTCTTCATCTCCGTCTGTTCGGAGCGCAGCCGGGTGCTGATATCTTCGAGCGTCCTGAGCACGGCATTGTGATGCCGCCGCATGGATGGTGAATCGGCCGCATCCGGACAGAATTCCTCGATCACCTGGTCGATTTCGTTCTGCGTCGGGTTGCGGCCGAGATTGCGCACAGCCCGCCGCAGCTGCTGGTCGGAATTGGCGATGCAAGTATAAAAAAGATGATAATTGCGAATAAGCGGCGCCACGCCGAGGCGGTCCATTAAGGCGATCACCTGATGTCCTACATGGTTATTCGCAGTCATCTTCACCCCGGACGGCGGACCTACGGATTTAGTTCAGGCGTGGCGGCAGAACTCGATGATTCCGTAGCTCCCTATTTGCACACCGATAGGTTACTAGAATATAACTGATATGAAATATAAGCCGGGAAAATTTGCGGGGGCCGTAAATTTTTCGGAAATGGGGGCTTGCAGGTGGCGTCGAGCGCTCGCTTTTGCTCGGCGTAATGGGTTTAGAGGCCAAGATCTCCCCAGTCTCCGAATGCATCTTCGTCATCATCAAAATCTTCGTCATCATCATCATAGCCATATCGAGTTCGGCTTATTGCAGCGGCTGTTTTAGACTCAAATGATTTTGTTGAATCRCCAATATTGACGAGACGAACTTTCCGAGAGGCGAGATGCTCGAATTCCGTGGACATATCTCCTCCGAAGCTCGCACGCGTGAACCCGGAAGATCTTGCCACGATATTTAGAAGCCAATTGCTATCGGTTGTTGCAAGTCGGTTTTGAAAGCGAACAGCAGGGCGTTTCCCAATCTTTCCTTCAACGAATGCCTGAACTATCAGTGAAGACATATGGGCGTTTTCGACACGAAGAAGACGATCCACCATTTCATCTTTAATTTCCAAGTCGCAAGCAACTGACATCCAAAATAGCCATACAAGCTCATGATGATCGCGATATGGAAGGTGTTGACTCATCAGATACTCAGACACTGCTTGCCAGCCATTCTTATCTATTGGCTCACCAAGCGAAAATCTCTTCACTACGAGAAGGCAAACGTAATCAATTGCATGAGGATGATAGTGCATGCAGCGTTGAAGATAGCTCTCAACGAATTCCCAGTTGTTCGAAGCGTAGATCCGCATACCGTCAAGTCCACGCAGGACCATCTTGACCGGACTATCCGAACTTATATTCGCGGAAAGTTGAAACGCTTCATCCAAGAGAAGCTCGAGCCGCTCACGCCTTCGCGAACTTTCGCTAGCCAGATGAATAGCGTCGCGAATTTTCTGTGCCCAAACGTCGTTGATAGGTTGCAAACTGGGATAAATTCTTGTTTTGGCATCATTTAACTGCAGTTCATAGCCAGCCAATATTTCTCGGAGTTGCGAGAGTACCACAAGGCCTTCGGCCTCAGAGCGCAAACCGATATAGTAGTCATCCACGTGACGAACCGCGCCAATGACAGCTTTTCCGGCGGCTGCTTTTAGCTCTGAATCTATCCCACATGAGATAAATTCTGCTATCAGCCGAAACGCGTCGGGGCCAATCAAAAGTCCACGAGTTTGGGCCATTTGGCAGTTTCGAACATGGAAATCTAACTCGTTGAAATAAACCTCTTTCGAGCGCTCACTCATATCCGCCTTCGACGCTTCGCGGCCGTGCCTCGACCAAGCAATTGAGTGGGTATAGATACTCGCGTAGAACTGAGAGATGTCGGTTTTTAACACTACCGGCGCGTATGCGAGTTGTTTTGAGGATTTCGCGGACAATTCCGACAACGAGGCAACCTTGATAGCTCGATCAGCGCTCTCATCCAAAACAGTGGGCGCGCTCAACGAGTAAGGCGAAGCCTGATATCTTGCGTTGAAATCTTTCCAGTAACGATGGATGAAAGTTGAGACGTGAAAATAGGAGACAATATTTGGAGTTGCAAAGAACCTCCGGTTCCGATCATGTTTCGTTCCGTTGTAACGTACGTAGTGCGTAGGTCGTTTTCTGAATTTTGCCTGGTCCAAGTCGCTAACAATCCCGTGAAAAGCACGAGCGGCGTCGATAGACGTAAAACAGGGCGGCAATGTTTCGGGAAAGAGGCCTCGAGCAAGTAAAGATAGTCGTTTTTTCATATGTAGCCCGATTCTCAACATTTCAATGCACAAAGTTGCAGAGGGAAGGTCTGTCTGCAAGTGCTATTTGGTGTACCCAATATTCATTCGCTAAAATTGCATAGAGTTGCTCTTTAAGAAAGCGTTAGCGTCGACGCTCTCGGGATAAGGCTCAGTTCAATCGATTTAATGCGTCGCGCGTACGCAGTAAGTGAAGTTGATAATGTAGAGCCTTCCCATTCCCCCCAAATCCCTCTATATCCCGCCGCGCAAGCGTCGGCGAATCCCGGCCTTTGTCTAAGAACCACCCGCATTGGTTGGCGGGACTGGATAAGGAGAATTTGCAAAAAATGTCTTCCCCCGAAATTTCCCTCACATTTCCCGATGGTTCCGTGCGCAGCTTTCCGGCTGGCGCGACCGGCAAGGATGTGGCTGAATCGATTTCCAAATCGCTGGCCAAGAAGGCCGTAGCGATTGCGATCGACGGCAATCTGATGGACCTTGCCGATCCGGTGTCGGACGGCAGCATCGAGATCGTCACCCGCAGCGATCCCAAGGCGCTCGAACTCATCCGCCATGATGCGGCGCATGTGATGGCCGAGGCGGTGCAGGAGCTTTGGCCCGGCACGCAGGTGACCATCGGCCCGGTGATCGAGAACGGTTTTTATTACGATTTCAAGCGCATCCATCCCGATACACGCGAGGACTGGCCGTTCACGCCCGAAGACCTGCCGGTCATCGAGAAGAAGATGAAGGAGGTCATCGCCCGCAACAAGCCCTTCACCAAGGAGGTCTGGTCGCGGCAGAAGGCCAAGGATGTGTTCGCCGACAAGGGCGAGGGCTACAAGGTCGAGCTGGTCGATGCCATTCCGGAAGGCCAGGACCTGAAAATCTATTCGCAGGGCGACTGGTTCGACCTCTGCCGCGGTCCGCACATGACGTCGACCGGGCAGATCGGCACCGCCTTCAAGCTGATGAAGGTGGCCGGCGCTTATTGGCGCGGCGATTCCACCAAGCCGATGCTGACGCGCATCTATGGCACCGCCTGGGCCGAACAGTCCGAGCTCGACGACTATCTCAACAAGCTCGCCGAGGCCGAGCGCCGCGACCACCGCAAGCTGGGCCGCGAAATGGACCTGTTCCATTTCCAGGAAGAAGGCCCGGGCGTGGTCTTCTGGCACGGCAAGGGCTGGCGGATGTTCCAGACGCTGGTCGCCTATATGCGCCGGCGCCTCGCGCTCGACTACCAGGAAGTCAATGCGCCGCAAGTGCTTGACAAGTCGCTCTGGGAAACGTCCGGGCACTGGGGCTGGTATCGCGACAATATGTTCAAGGTCACGGTCGCCGGCGATGACACCAACGACGATCGCGTCTTTGCGCTCAAGCCGATGAACTGCCCCGGCCATATCCAGATCTTCAAGCATGGTCTGAAGTCTTACCGCGAACTGCCGATAAGACTTGCGGAATTTGGCAACGTGCATCGCTATGAGCCGTCCGGCGCCCTGCACGGGTTGATGCGCGTGCGCGGCTTTACCCAGGACGACGCGCATATCTTCTGCACCGACGAGCAGATGGCCGCCGAATGCCTGAAGATCAACGATCTGATCCTCTCGGTCTACAAGGATTTTGGCTTCGAGGAGATCACCATCAAGCTCTCTACCCGGCCGGACAAGCGCGTCGGTGAAGATGCGCTCTGGGATCGCGCCGAAAGCGTGATGATGGGCGTGCTCGACACGATCCAAAAACAGTCGAACTTCATCAAGACCGGCATTCTGCCGGGCGAGGGTGCTTTCTATGGCCCGAAGTTCGAATATACGCTCAAGGACGCCATCGGCCGCGAATGGCAGTGCGGCACGACGCAGGTCGACTTCAACCTGCCGGAGCGGTTCGGCGCCTTCTACATCGATCACAATTCGGAAAAAACCCAGCCGGTGATGATCCACCGCGCCGTCTGCGGCTCGATGGAGCGCTTCCTCGGCATCCTGATAGAGAACTATGCCGGCCATATGCCGCTCTGGTTCGCGCCGCTGCAGGTCGTGGTGGCAACGATCACCTCGGATGCCGACGCCTATGGGCAAAAAGTCGCGGATCGATTGCGTGCCGCGGGTCTTTCGGTGGAGACCGACTTCCGCAACGAGAAGATCAACTATAAGGTTCGCGAGCATTCCGTGACCAAGGTGCCGGTGATCATCGTCTGCGGCAAGCGTGAGGCGGAGGAAAACACCGTCAATATCCGCCGGCTGGGCTCGCAGCAGCAGATGCCGATGGCCTTGGACGAAGCGATTGACGCCCTTGTCGGAGAGGCGACACCTCCCGATATCAGGCGCAGAAGCATTGCATGAAACAAAACGGGGGACAGCCGCATTTGACATGCGGCTGTCGTCAGCCTGTTACACAACATTCTTATTGGCTTGTCATAGATCCAACCGGGTGAATCGGCCGTGCAATTCAAGGAACTGTCCTACGCGAGTGATGCAGATCCGCTATTCAAGCGGCTGGTCATCCACACGGTGGAAAATCTCTCGGGCCGCCACCGCTATGTCAAGATCTACAAGACCTGGCGGACGGAGGTTGTTGGCAAGACCGATCATGTCTTCAGCCGCATGCTCGAACTCATCGACATCGGGCTGTCGGTCAAGGGCAACTGGCCGCCCAAGGACCTGCCGGATACGCCGATCGTCATGGTTGCCAACCACCCCTACGGCATTGCCGACGGCATCGCCGTTTTGGCGCTGGCCGAACAGCTCGGCCGTCCCTTCAAGGTTCTGATCAACGATCAGCTGCTCAAAGTACCGGAAATGCGGCCCTATTCGCTGCCGATCTCCTTCGATGAAACGCGAGAGGCGCTGGCGACCAACATCGCCACCCGCAACGAGGCATTGAAGCTGCTCAAGGAAGGCGTCACCATCGTCGTCTTCCCGGCCGGCGGCGTCGCCACCGCGCCCAAAGGTTTTGGCCAGGCCGAGGACCTGCCCTGGAAGATGTTTCCCGCAAAACTCATCCAGTCGGCCAAGGCCAGCGTCATCCCGATCTATTTCGAAGGCCAGAACAGCTGGCTCTTCCATCTCGCCAGCCGTTTGTCGCTGACGCTGCGGCTGTCGTTCCTGATCCGCGAATTCTGCCGGCTGTCCGGCGAGACGATCTATTCCAATATCGGCGCCATCGTGCCGTGGAACGAGATCGCCGCGATCACCGACCGCAAGGCGGTGCTGCAATATCTCTACGACTGCGTCTTCGCGCTCGACCCCAAGGATGCCAAGCCGGCGACGGCGTGACAGCAAATCCCGCAATGATTTTGGGCGGCTTTTCCCGAAGACAATCACGTAGAAGCGAAACGCTGCGTTTGGCCGCGGCGCCGGCGGCGCATTCCATCTTCTCCCCAGCGGGGAGAAGATGTCCGAAGGACAGATGAAGGGGCCTCGCGGATGGGGCGGCCCCCTCATTCGGCCCTGCCGGCCACCTTCTCCCCGCTGGGGAGAAGAGGAAGCAAGCCGCTCTTGCTGCGCAGGCCTAACTCAATTGCTCTTACAAGCGCTGTCCTCGGGCAGAAAGTCGAGCTTCACCAGCGTGCCCTTGAGGGAAAAGTCGCCGTAGTCCATGAGCAGATCGCGTGAGACACCGTTCGCATAGAGCTTGAACGACATGCGATAGCTCGGCGTGCCATCACTGGTGGGCGTGTCGTCGAAATAGGCGATTGTCACCGGCCATGTCTTCTCCGTCTTCAGCTTGCCGGCATTGGCGGCATCCGGATCATCGGGGGTAACGTCGACGGGCGAGCCCATCACTGTCGACGTAATCAGCGTCTTGTCGCCATTGTCCGAGCCGTCGAAGACGCGCGCCTCGAAGAAATGCTCGCCTTTCTCGGCGCGGCTGATGACATCGAGCGTGTGCTGGGTCGGAAACCGCGCCGTGGTCAGGCTCAGCTTCTTTTCGATCGGCGTCGTCAGATCGACATCGATCTTGTCCTTGCTCTTCTCGGCCATGCCCGCGACTTCCTTGGCGAGCTGGTCGTTGTTGAAGGTCTTGGAATCGAATTCGAAGCGACCGTTCTTGAAATCCTCGAAGGTCGTGCTCTGCTGGTCCGTGAGCTTCTTTTCGCCGCCCGAATCGACCTGGGTGACGAAGCGGAAGTTGACGCGATAGCCCTCGCAGGGCGAACCGGTGAACTCATAGACCATGCGGCCATACATGGCTGTAATACCCGAGCGTTCCGACGCGTCGGCGAGTTCGAGATTATAGACCGCGCGGTGCGGCACCAGTCCGCTGAGGTTCTGCGCATGCGCCGGCAGGGCCGCCGCCCCGAGGCTCGAGCCGAGCAGGCAGGCGAGAACGCGTCGGCGAAAAATCATTAAATTCTCCTGTTGCACCGCACCTGAATGCGATTAAGTAAAGCGCATTCTATGCGGATTAGCTGATCCGCGGGATTCCTAAAAGACAAAATTACGCAAAGGTGAGGAAATGAAGGCGGATATCGACGCACGTCTGGAAAAGCTGGGCATTACGCTGCCCGTCGCCGCGGCACCGGCGGCCAATTATGTGCCCTATGTTCAGACGGGCAACCTGCTCTACATTTCCGGCCAGTTGCCGATCGAGAACGGTAAGCTGGCAGTGACGGGCCAGCTGGGCGCCGGCGTCACCACGTCCGAGGGCCAGCGCGCGGCGGAACTCTGCGCCATCAACATCTTTGCCCAGGCGAGCGCGGCGCTCGGCGGCGACCTGTCGCGCATTGCCCGCATCGTGCGCATCACCTGCATGGTCTCCTCGACGCCGGATTTCTATGAACAGCATCTGGTCGCCAATGGCGCCTCCAACTTCCTGGTCGAAGTGCTGGGCGATGCCGGCAAGCATTCGCGCGTCGCCGTCGGCATGGCGGCACTGCCGCTCAACGCGTCGGTGGAAATCGACGTCGTCATGGAAGTCAGGTAATGCCCGATCTCGCCTTCCTGACCCGCCAGCCGATCGCGCACCGCGGTCTGCATGACGGCAATCATGCTGTCTGGGAAAATACGCTGTCGTCCGCCGAGGGCGCGATTGCTGCAGGCTATGCGATCGAATGCGACCTGCAATATGCGGCGGATGCAGCGCCGATCATTTTTCATGACGACGATATGCAGCGGCTTTGCAACATGCGGGTCGATATCCGCTCAAAGACCTCGGCGGAACTCAGCCTGACCTCGGTCGGCGGCACCAAGGACAAGGTGCCGTCGCTCAAGTCGCTGCTGTCGCTGGTCAAGGGCAGGGTGCCGATCGTCGCCGAACTCAAGGGCCGCAAGGGGGATGACGAAGGCTTTGTCTCCGCCGTGCTGGAAACGCTTGAGGGCTATAAAGGCGACGTGGCGCTGATGAGCTTCGACACGTGGCTGCTCGAAGAATTGAAAGAGATGGAATGCCCTTTCGCCGTCGGTCTGACCGCAGAAGGTATGACAGAGAAGGAATTCGCCCTACATCGCAAGGCGATGGGCCATGGCCTCGACTTCATTTCCTACAATATCGCGGATCTGCCGAACGCCTTCATCACAGGGGAACGTGAAAGAGGTATTCCAGTCATCAGCTGGACGGTGCGGACGCCCGAGCAGGCCGAGCATTCCCGCCACAATGCCGACCAGATCACCTTCGAAGGTTTCGATCCCAAGGCCGCATGAGGATAAGCATTGCCCATCCGAACCGTTTCCAGCTTCAAGGACATAAAAGCGGATCGCTGGGCCCGGCTCGGGGGCGCGACGCGCGGCAGCGAAAACTATAACCCATTCATCTCGCATGCTTTTCTATCCAGCCTGGAGGAATCGGATTCCGCCGTCCGCCGCACCGGCTGGCTCGGCCACCACGTGCTGCTGGAGGATGTCGATGGCGTGCTACGCGGCGCCGTGCCCGGCTATCTGAAGAGCCATAGCCAGGGCGAATATGTCTTCGACCATGCCTGGGCCAACGCGTTCGAACGCGCCGGCGGGCGCTATTATCCGAAACTGCAATGCACCGTGCCGTTCACGCCGGCCACCGGTCCGCGGCTTCTCGTCGCGGACGGCCAGGAGCGCGCCGCAACACTCGGCGGGCTTGCCGAGGCGGTCAAGGCGGAGACCGATGCGCTCGGCATTTCCTCGGCGCATGTCACGTTTGCGCCCGACGGAGAATGGCAGGTGATGGAGCGGCATGGCTATCTGCATCGCACCGACCAGCAGTTCCATTTCCACAATGAAGGTTATGCCAGCCACGACGAATTCCTTGAAACGCTGGCGTCGCGCAAGCGCAAGGCGCTGAAGAAGGAGCGCCGTACCGCACTGGAAAACGGCATCAGCGTCGACTGGCTGACCGGCAGCGACCTGACCGAATCCATCTGGGACCAGTTCTTCGCCTTCTACATGGATACCGGTGGCCGCAAATGGGGCCGTCCTTACCTGACGCGCGAATTCTATTCGCTGATCGGCGAGCGCATGGCCGATGACATCGTGCTGGTCATGGCCAAGCGCAACGGCCGCTATATTGCCGGCGCCATCAATTTCATCGGCGCCGACACGCTCTACGGCCGCCATTGGGGCTGTATAGAGGATCATCCCTTCCTGCATTTCGAGGTCTGCTATCACCAGGCGATCGATTTCGCCATCGACCGCAAGCTTAAGACGGTCGAGGCGGGCGCACAGGGCGAACACAAGCTTGCGCGCGGCTATCTGCCGGCGACAGTGCATTCGGCGCATTATGTCGCCCATGCCGGATTGCGCCGCGCGATCGAAGACTATCTGCGCGAGGAACGGCGCGAGGTCGAGGCCGTCGGCGAATACCTGACCGAGCACGGCCCCTTCCGCAAGAACCTGCACGAAGAGCAGGACTGAACCTGCGCCAAATCCGATTACGGACTTGAAACCATATGGTTTTCAGCGCAAATTCGATCTCATGGAATGGAGATGATTTGCCATGCACGGGGTTCCCTATGATCCGGACAATATCTTTGCCAAGATCCTGAGAGGCGAGATTCCGTGCCATGCCGTCTATGAGGACGAACATACGCTCGCCTTCATGGACATCATGCCCCAGGCTGAGGGCCACACACTGGTGATTCCCAAGACGCCGTCTCGCAACATCTTCGATGCCGATCCGACGACGTTCATGTGGCTGATGCCATCAGTCCAAAAGATCGCCCGCGCCGTCAAGAAGGCTTTCCATGCCGATGGCGTGCGTGTCTTCCAATTCAATGAACCAGTTGCCGGCCAAACCGTTTTCCATTTGCATTTCCACGTCGTGCCGATGAAGGAAGGCGTGGCGCTCAGGCCGCATACCGGTAAGATGGAAGACGGCGGTGTGCTGGCGCATAATGCTGAAATGATCCGCGAGGCGCTGAAATACGTTTCATGAAATGATCACGTTCGGATGCGATCTTCAGCGCGGACAACTTAGAGCCACATCTGGCTCCAGGACAAAGCAATGAAGGCTGCATTCGTGCTGATGAGCATTCTCGGTTGCGACGATTCCGGCGCCCACTGCCAGCCGGTCGCCACTCTGCCGCACCAATGGCCGACGATCGCCACCTGCGATGCCGCATCGGACAAGACGCTGGCGACATACAAGAATGTCCGTTATCCGAACCTCGTTGCCGTCTGCCAGACCGCCGGCACGACGGCGCTGACGGATTCCGAGGACGAGGCGCGCGAACAATCGACCGAGATGGTGAGCCGTTCGCTACCGCCGGATGCCGATCAAGCCGAAGGGCCGGGGCTTGCCGGGCGTGCCATAGCTTTGATGAAACGGGCCATTCCTTCGAAGAGCGGCATCAAGTCGACACTCATCGTTCCCGTGCATATCGTCACCGACACGTATTCCTGGGTGGTGAAGAAGGTCGCCGATTAGTGTGGACAAAAAAGCGGCTTGGAGCAGTCCGGGTAACGGCGTGACGTAGAACCCGACAGGTCCTACGGCCTATGAATTGTTGAGTTTTTGACCTGATTGGCGTATGATACTGCTGTATTTTGAGGTGATGGAAGGGAAGCAACATGTATCGGACCTCCGACCAGAGTCCCGAAGCGCAAGCGTGGCGAGTCGAACAGATGCATGCCAACAACGCAATCGAGGGCATTGAGAAAGATGAAGAGATTGCCGCGCTCGTTGCACAATGGGACAGTGAAGGCATCCCTGACGAGGAGCAAATTAAACGCCTGCTCGAATTGACGAAGCCGAAAACGTTTTCAATGGCATAGTCGCGGGTCATACATTAGCGACCCGCTCCCACTTCGGGGCATTTCTTTGTAGAGAAATAAGTTTGAACGAGAAAGCAATTTACGAACGCTATATGTATCCTGGCGAAGAGCCACGCGTGCCGATAAACAAGCCAGGGCATCGAAATTGGAAAGATTTGTCTCGCGCTGAGGCTGTCATCGTTGCAAAGCGTGCCAAGAACATTCCTCCCTCTGCTCGTGAGCTTAGCTACGAGGGATTCAAGGCACTTCATCGACACCTTTAGAACCGGGCCACTCCAGCGCCGGCCCGCCCTTCTGAAGTAGGTGTCGCCAGACGGTCGTTGAGGATATTCGTCGACAAGGCAGCGAGCTACAACCGCGTCCGCACAGTGCGGCAATTGAGCTCGACATGGATAGTTTCACGCCGCCTCGATCGCCAGGAACGAGGCGAAGGCGCGGGCGGATTGGCGCTGTTCGGCGAATTGCAGCCGCTCGATCATGTCGATCAGCTCGTCAGCCACCCCTTCGGTCTTGCGGGAGCGGCGGAATTTGCCCACCAGCCGGCTGGCAATGTTGCCGAGCAGTTTCTGGTCCTCGCCGCGCATATGCCGGCGCCATTGCAACGTCGCCTCGACGAAGATTTCCGAAATGTCGCGGCCGAGCCCTGCTGCTTCAAACAGCGCCCGCATTGCATGGAAGCGACCGTCGGCGAGGATCGAGCGAACGCGCCGCTCAGTCAGCCCCGTCAGTTCGACAATCGCCGAAGCGAAGAAATCCAGCTTGCCGCTGCAGAGCGCCTGCATCAGGAAATTCGGCGTCAGGCGGCCGTCGCGGCGCAGGTGGTCGACCAGCGCCGGAATATCGTTGGTCTCGGCCTCGGCGGCGAGCGCCACTGTCGTCGCCTCGCACGCCTCGCGGCGGATGCGCTCGAAGCGCAGGTCGCCGATCACGTGGCGCACCAGGCCGCTTGCCGACAGCGCGTCGGAAATGGAAACGGCGAGCAGGTGTCGGGCATCCACCGGCAGTTCGTCGCGCTCGAGCAGGCGTTCGCGGATACCGGGCTCGGTGCCGAGCCGTTCGGCGATACGGCGCAGGCTCTGGCGGCTGATGACGGCGCCAGGATTGTCGAGCAGCGCCTCGACCTCAGGTGCCTCGCCGATCTCGGCGATGGCCGCGCAGACCGGCTGGCTGACGATGAAGCGCGACGCGATCAGCGCACGGGTGACCCCATCGCCGCGGGCGGCGAGATCGACGAGGTCGACATCGGTGAGCACTGGCGAACGTGCGATAATGTGGCAGGCAATTTCCGGCTGGTCAGAGGCGAGCGGCAGGATCAGCGAGCGCGGTGCATCCTCCGCATCCGCGATCGCTTCGGCCAGTGCCAGCCGTACTTTGGGGGAGGGGTCGTCGAGCAGCCAGGTCAAAGCCATCAGCGCTGCCTGCCGTTCTTCGTCGTCCATGTCCGATTCGAGCCAGGCGCGGCCGAGCGCGTTGGCGGCACGGGCACGATCGGCCGACTTTGCAGTATCCGCCCAACGGATGAAAGTCTGGATGATCACGGGCCACCTCGTCACTGAATGCCAATAGAAGGACCCTAGCGGCAAAAAGTTTAAGATTGGTTCACCATGTTTGTTGGCGGCGTGTTAACCCTGTCGGCGCCGCAATCATCGCCCGCTTTGGAGCCGCAAGCATGCCAAGAACCTGTCATCTCGTGGTGTTCTGGGACGAAGAGGCCAATCTGACGATGCCGGTCCTCAGTCTACGCGACGAGGGTTTCGAATCGGATGCCGCCGCTGCCGTTGCCTCCGGGACGAAGTGCATCCTGCTGGCGGATTGTCGGGGATCGGAGGACCTGCAGCGCTGTGACATGGCTCTGTCTGTGGCCGAGGCGAGTGAGGCGCGTGACGCCGGCGCCACGTTGATCGTCGCCAGCGTGGATTCCGCCGCAGCCCTGATGCAGCTCTCCTTGCTTGGTGGAAAATCCGCACGGCTTGCCGGCTTGACATGGAATCGTGCCGCATTCTGCGACGGCATCGGCTGCACGCACGACTCTCCTGTTGCCGGCCACGCCCGTATTTCCGTGGTTGTTGCTGCGCGCGCCTTTGGCGTGCCGGCCTATGATACGCAGGAAATGGACCAGGATGCCAGCGCCTTCGGTTTCGACGGCATCACGGTCATCGAATAGGGTGCTCAGGGCCGCTTGGGCCGGATCATTTCGAAGACGTCGCTGGCCTCGGTATAATCCATATAGCCCATCCGCCCGACCGGCCGCGCCAGCGACATGTCGAGCCGGCCGTCGCGGATGATCGCCTCGTCGATATGAATGCCGACGACCTGGCCGAGCACCATGGTGACCTCGGCATCCGCGCCGTTGAGATCGACAGGCTCGATAACCTGGGTCACCTTGCATTCGAGCACCGCATAGGCGCCCGAGACATAGGGTGCTGCGACCATCCGGCCCTGTTCGGCCGTGAGCCCGGCAATCTCGAATTCGTCTATGCCGTAGGGGACAGCGACCGACGATTCGTTCATCTGTGCAGCAAGGTTGCGGCTGACGAAGCTCGCGGTGAATTCACGGGTTTCGGCGGCATTGCGTGGACTGTCCTTGCCGGAACCGGCGGCGAACATCACGATCTTCGGATCGTCCGACAGCGCGTTGAAGAAGGAGAATGGCGAGAGGTTGCGCGAGCCGTTCATGCCGCGCGTGCCGATCCAACCGATCGGCCGCGGCACGACAATCGCCTTGAACGGATCGTAGCGCATGCCGTGGTCGCGGGTATCGGCGGCAAAGAACATAGGTTCAACCCTCGCCGACCCAGGTGACGATGTCGTTGAGCTCGGGCCGGGGACGCTCCGTCACCGGAAAATCCGTCGTGCCGATATGGATGAAGCCGGCAACCTTCTCGCCCGGTTGGACACCGAGGATCGGATAGGCACGCTCGTCATAAGCCATCCATTCGGTCAGCCAGTTCGAGACATAACCATGTGCGTTCGCCGCCATCAGCATGTTGAGGCAGACCGCACCGGCAGACATCAACTGCTCCCATTCCGGGATCTTGAAATGCGGTGCGGCCTTGGAAACGACGGCGACGACGACCGGCGCCCGCGTCAATCGTGTTTCTTCGACCTTGATCATTTCCTCCGACAGGTCCGGCTTGTCGCCACGCGCGATCTTCGACAATTCCAACGAGATCCGCTCCCGTTCGGCGCCGCGGAAGACAATGAAACGCCAGGGCGCCAGCTTGCCGTGATCCGGCACGCGGCTCGCCAATGTCAGGATGTCGAGGATTTCTTCTTGCGAGGGGCCCGGGGCCTTCATCTGAAACGCCGGCATGGAACGGCGGGTGGAGAGGTAATCGATCAGCTTGATGTCGGTCTTCATAATGCCTCGTTTGCGGCTCTTGAATTCGCCTGGTGTTTGCGGGAGAAGTGGGCCGCGCTGTAAAGCGTGTCAACCCTGGAAAAGAAGAGTATTCCGGTTTTGTTTAACTCGTGCCGAGCCATTGCCCTCGTGGCGGTCTTCTTCGCAGCCCTCGTCGGCGGCGCAGGCGCGGCACAGCAGGCCTTCGCGCTCGACACGGACCAGAAGAAGCCGGTCCCCGACCTGCATTCCAACAGTTTCTCGCCCGTGCTCGAAAAGGATACGCCGCTCAAGCACGACAAGCCGGTGCATATGGACGCTCGGCTGACCGACAAGGGCGCGGTGGTGACTTATGGCCTGACCTGGCGGGTGTTCCAGCCGATTGCCGGCGCAGACGGCAAATTGCCGATGCTGGCTTCGTCGGAAGGCGGGTCGACCGAGTTCGACCTGGCGCCCGGCGAATATTTCGTCAATGTCGCCTTCGGCCGCGCCGGCACCACCAAGAAATTGGTCGTGCCCGAAACCGGCGACCTTGGTCCGCAGACCTTCGTGCTGGACGCCGGCGGCCTTGTGCTCAACGCCGTATCGGGCTCGGATGTCCGCATTCCGCCAGGCGAACTGACCTTCAATATTTTTTCCAATGATGTGCGCGAGGATGGCGAGCGCAACATGGTCATGGCCGACGTCAAGCCGGACCAGCTTATCCGTCTCAATGCCGGTACCTATCACATCGTTTCCAACTACGGCAATGTCAACGCCACGATCCGCGCCGACATCCGCGTCGATGCCGGCAAGCTGGTCGAGGCGACGCTGCAGCACCGGGCGGCCAAAATCACGCTCAAGCTGGTGTCGCAGGAAGGCGGCGAGGCGATCGCCGATACCGCCTGGTCGATCCTCACAGCTTCCGGCGACTCGGTCAGTGAAAGCGTCGGCGCCTTTCCGGTGGTGATTCTGGCGGAAGGCAAATACACGGCCGTCGCCCGCCACAAGGAGAAGATCTATCAGCGCGATTTCACCGTCGTGCCTGGCCGCAATGAGGACATCGAGGTGATGCTGCAGGAGTGATCCGGCGGAAAAGATGCCCAAACAGGAAAAATCGCGCCGATCGCTTGCATTTCCAGGCATTTCGGTTTATGGCGCCCCTCATTCCACACGTGGGGCTCGGCGCTTTCCGGGAGAAATCCGGTCAGTTCCACCCGGTGGCAGGCCAAAAACCTGCTTCAGGCTCCACGGAGGTTCAACCGGAAAAGGAGTAACAAGGCATGGCATTGCCGGATTTTTCCATGCGCCAGCTGCTTGAAGCAGGCGTTCACTTTGGTCACCAGACCCACCGTTGGAACCCGAAGATGAAGAATTACATCTTCGGCGACCGTAGCGGCATCCATATCATCGATCTCGCTCAGACTGTTCCGCTGCTGCATCAGGCGCTGAAGGTCATTTCGGACACTGCTGCAAACGGCGGCCGCGTGCTGTTCGTCGGCACCAAGCGCCAGGCTTCGGAAATGATCGCCGACGCCGCCAAGCGTTCGGCCCAGTATTACGTCAACTCCCGCTGGCTCGGCGGCATGATGACGAACTGGAAGACGATCTCCAACTCGATCCAGCGCCTGCGCAAGGTCGACGAAATCCTCGCTTCGAACGCCACCGGCTATTCGAAGAAGGAACGTCTCAACCTCGATCGCGAGCGCGAGAAGCTCGACAAGGCCCTTGGTGGTATCCGCAACATGGGCGGCGTGCCGGACCTGATGGTCGTCATCGACACCAACAAGGAAAAGATCGCCATCGACGAAGCCAAGCGCCTGGGCATCCGGGTCGTGGCCATCATCGACTCGAATTGCGATCCGGACCTGATCGATTTTCCGATCCCGGGCAATGACGATGCTTCGCGCGCCATCGCGCTCTATTGCGACCTGTTCGCCCGCGCTGCTCTCGACGGCCTCGGCCGCCAGCAGGGCGCTGCCGGCGTCGACCTTGGCGCTGCCGCAGAGCCGGTTGCAGAACCCGCTCTCGCAGAAGCCGAAGCCTGATAGGCAACAGCAGGGCAGGGCGCTGTCCTGCCCCACTCACTTTCGGGGC
>NZ_JBFUFK010000036.1:0-87271 GCF_056403475.1 Rhizobium sp. P2_G9
TATTCGGCAACAAAGGCGCGATAATATTCCATTCCAAATCAGTCAGCTCATGGCGGCGACGGGTCATCATTAGGCTCCCAAATCAATGGCAGCCTTGAATCACCGTCAAACCCAAAGGGGAAGCCCGTTTATGAGTTTACGGCCTAGTCCGCCTGACAGAACCGATTGCGCCATCTGTCGGCAACGGTTCGACGCCCCGTCCTGGGTCGCGTCCGCCCTTACCGTTCCAACCACGCCACGTCAGGCGCTCTGCAGACGTGGAACCACCGCCGGATCGAGATGTGGCGCCACTCAAGCCAAGTTGCGTCCCACGACAATACCGAAGAGCCACGCAAGGCCTTAGCAATAGGACGGAAAACTCCGCTACATCAGGGCGTTACCCGCTCTAGGCCTACTTTGAGTTCTCCTGCAGCCACTGCTTTTCTAATTAACACGCAAGATAATCTTCAAGACCTTCGAATTAACCCTAGATTACGATTGAACAGTAGTTTTACAAAAAATCTACTCTACTAGAATCTCGTTTTGGGAAGAAAATGCTGCAATTTTGGTCACCCGACGTCGCAATTATGTAAACATCGATTAATAAATCGGCGATTAACCATTACCTGTGCCGAAATCGTACAGATATATTTATATTCGTCTCTAATTTGCTTCGTTGCCAACTATATTACCCGCATTGACTTCGTTTGTTTATTCAAAATAATTACCGAAAAGTAAACAACGTACGAGTATCCCCAATGTTGCGTACACTGTCTCTGGTTTTATGGCTGGCCGCCGCCGCGATTATTTCCATTCTGGCATTCCAGCCGGTAGGCTCGGACGTTCAGCTGATTGTCTCGACGCTAACCATCATCTTTCTCTATGTCATCACCCGCATCAGCAGTAGAGGTCCGTGGCGATATATCGCTTTGGCGACCACCAGCATCATTGTGCTACGCTATGTTTACTGGCGCACGACAAGTACTTTGCCGCCGATCGATGATCCGGTCTCCTTCATCCCCGGCATCATTCTCTATATTGCGGAAATGTTCTGCATTTTCATGTTCTTCGTCAGCGTCTTCGTCGTTTCCGATCCGATCACGCGCAAACCGCCGCGCGAGCAGGACGACAAGGACCTGCCGAACGTCGACGTTTTCGTGCCTTCCTATAACGAGAGCAAGGAAATCCTGTCACTGACGCTTTCCGCAGCTGCGGCAATGGACTATCCCAAGGACAAGCTTCACGTCTATCTGCTGGATGACGGCGGCACGGACCAGAAGCGCAACAATTCCGATCCCGAAATTGCCGAGGCCGCCAATGAGCGCGCCCGACAGCTCAAGCAGCTCTGCACCGATCTCGGCGTCAACTATCTGACCCGCGCCGAAAACGTCCACGCCAAGGCAGGCAACCTCAATTCAGGCCTGGACAATTCCAGGAGCGAACTGGTCGCCGTCTTCGATGCGGACCATGCGCCGGAAGCGGGCTTCCTGAAGGCGACCGTCGGTTACTTCGCCGACGACCAGGACCTGTTCCTGGTGCAGACGCCGCACTTCTTCGCCAATCCCGATCCGGTCGAACGCAATCTCGGCACCTATACCCGGATGCCCGCCGAGAACGAGATGTTCTACACGATGATCCAGAAGGGTCTCGACCGCTGGAACGCGGCTTTCTTCTGCGGTTCGGCCGCCGTGCTGCGCCGCGAGGCGCTGGAAGAAGTCGGCGGCTTCTCCGGCATCACCATCACCGAGGATTGCGAAACCGCGCTCGAACTGCATTCGCGTGGCTGGAACAGCGTCTATGTCGACAAGCCGCTGGTCACCGGGCTGCAGCCGGAGACCTTTTCCAGCTTCATCGGACAGCGCTCGCGCTGGTGCCGCGGCATGATCCAGATCCTGTTGCTCAAGAACCCGCTGTTCAAGCAGGGCCTGACGCTGCCGCAGCGCATCAGCTACATGTCCAGTTGCTTCTATTGGCTGTTTCCGCTGGTGCGCCTGTCGTTCCTGCTGGCGCCGATCCTGTTCATCATCTTCAACCTGAAGATCTTCAACGCTTCGGCTGACGAATTCCTGTCCTATACGATCACATATCTGGTCGCGTCGGAAATCCTGCGCAACTACCTCTACGGGCACTACCGCTGGCCATGGATTTCCGAAGTCTATGAATATGCCCAGTCGATCTTCCTGGTTCGCGCCATCATCAGCGTCATCCTCAACCCGCGCAAGCCGACCTTCAACGTCACCGACAAGGGTGTGTCGCTGACCCAGCGGCAGCTGTCGAACCTGGCCTGGCCGTTCTTCGCCATCTTCGCCGGCCTCGCTTTCGTGCTCTATATGGGGATCCATCGCTACGAGACTGAACCGGCCCTCGGCGACCTGATCCTGATCACCGGCGCCTGGAACCTGCTCAACCTGATCATTGCCGGCGCCGCCCTTGGTATCGTCACCGAGCAGCCGATCGATCAGGACGGCATCAGCCTGCCGCTCAGCCAGGCAGCCGAACTGCGCCTGACCGACCGCACCGTGCCGGTGACCATCCGCCGCATGTCGCCGGAAAAGGCCGAGATCGAGGTGCGCCGCGGCGTCGTTGCCAACCTGCGCAAGGGCGAATATGCCCAGCTCGCCCTGGTCAATGCGCCCGCCGACCTCGCGGTCTCGCAGATCCCCGCCTTCGTCGGCAAGCCGACGACGGTCGACCAGCGCAGCTTCGCCATCGAGCTTGACGCCGAGGCGCAGCATTATGGCGCCATCGCCCACCTGATGATGCACGATCTCGATCTGCCGCGCCGCCTGCGCGAGCGTCGCCAGCATCGCCGCATGTATTTCGTCGCGCTGGTGACGCTGGTGAGATGGGCGATCGTCTGCCCGCTGCTTGCCATCGCGACCGGCCTGTCGGCCCGCTCGCAAACCGGCCGTGTCGGCCGCCGCCGCAGCGAACTGGCGAAAGCCAAAGCTGCCACGACCAACGTCTAACACCACTTCCGGATCGAGAGAAAAGACAATGTTCAAGAACCGACTTCTCGCCTTTTGGCTCGCTTCGGCAGTGACGGTTGTCGTGGGAACCTCCCAGGCAGGGGCTGCCGAGCCGGCCCCCTTCCAGTTCGACAAGCCCGCCGCACAGATCACCACGACACCGACGACGACCGGCGACACGCTGCGCAAGATCGCCGGCGACCGTTCCGACCTGTTCTTCGACGGTGAATACCAAAGCCGCAGCCTGCCCTTCTTCGCGCTGCCCGACGAAGCCTCGACATCGGCCAGGCTGGTGCTGACGATGCAGACGGCGATTTCCGTGGCGCCGGAAGATTCCGAGATGAAGATCGCCATCAACGGCACGCCGGTGGGCGCCACCGGCCTGGTCGCCGGCGATCCGCGCCGCATCGAGTTCGCCGTGCCGGCCGGCCTCATCCATCCCGGCTATAACGCCGTGTCGATCGAAGCCAGCCAGCGCCACCGCGTCGATTGCAGCGTCAGTGCCACCTATGAACTGTGGACGAAGGTCGATCCGGCCAAGAGCGGCTTCATCTATTCCGGCGTCGCCAAGCCGAGCCTGTCGCTTGTTGACCTGCTGCCGCTCGCAGGCGCGAAGGATGGCCGCACCCCGATCCGTGTGGTGATCCCGGCAGGCGCCGACATGGCCGCCTATGACCGTGCCATGCGCGCCGTCCAGGCGCTGACCATATTCGGCAATTTCAACCATCCGGCCGTGGAATTCGCCAGCACGCCCGGCACCGGCCCGGGTATCGACCTGTTCGTCGGCACCAAGTCCGAGCTCACCCTGCTGCTCGGCGACAACAGCAAGGTGCTGGCGTCGAGCGAACATGCGATCGTCGATGCCGACAGCAGCGGCGCGGAACGCAAGCGGCTGATCCTGACCGGCATGGATACGCTCGATGTCGACCAGCGCGTCAAGGAATTCGCCGCCTTCGCGCTCAACGACCGTCCGGTCGGCACGCGGGAAGGTCTCAACGCGCTGACCAACCTCAAGGGCCGGACGCTGATGCCCGGCGACAAGGTCTCGCTGAGGGAACTCGGCTATTCCGGACGGCCGTTCTCCGGCCGCTTCGAAGTGTCGCGGCTGAATTTCGCCATGCCGTCCGACTTCTATCCGGGCGACTATTCCAGCATCAATTTCCACCTGAGCGCACGCTATATCGGCGGCCTGGCGCCCGACGCCGTGCTGGTGGTCAAGGCAAATGACAAGGAAGTCGCCAATATCCAGTTGAGTTCGACGCGCGAAGGCGAAATCCGCGACCAGCGCCTGCCGATCCCGTTCAGCGTGCTGCGCCCCGGCCAGAACACGCTGTCGATCGAGGCGCGGGTGCCCTCGCGGCTCGACGCCGCCTGCGACAATGTCGACAATGCCTCGACGTCCGTGCGTATTTCGATCAGCGAGAATTCCTATCTCGATGTGCCGGACTATGCGCGCATCGGCCGCTATCCCGACATTGCCGGCCTGGCCTCCGGCCTGACGCCAAAACTTTCCGGCGCGCCGGATCCGCTGACCCATGTCTTCGTGCCGGGTTACGACAAGCAGGCGCTCAACGCCGCGGCAACCTTCCTTGCCAAGATGGCATTCTCGTCCGGCAAGGTGAAGCCGGTCGAATTCACCTCGACGCTTCCCGATCTCGACACGTCCAATGTCATCGCCTTCGGCGCCTATGACACGCTGCCCTCGGAACTGACGTCCCGGCTGAAGCTCGACTTCGTCAACATCCGCGCCACCGAAGTGGCGAAGCAAGCCCCCTTCGAGGTCGCCAGCCTCGACGGCGTGGCGCTGCCGGTGGAGAGCGCCGACGACCTGCAACGGCCGATCCAGCCGCTGTCGTCCTTTGGGAAACTCTCCGACATAGCCGACGACTTCGTCGCCAATCCGGCCGAATTATCCGGCAGGGTCTTCGACGGCATCAAGGCGAAGTCGCTTTCGGAGATGCGTAAGCTCAATCTGAAATATCTCTCGTCGCTTCTCGATCCGGGCCGCAACGAAAGCTATTCGCCGCTGTCGACAGCCGCACTCGTGGTGGCGCAGAGCGGCTCCGACCATGGCGGCGTGTGGACCGTGGTTGCTGCACGCAGCGCCGACATGCTGCAGGCCCGCACCGACGTGCTGACAGACTATAGTGTCTGGAACAAGCTCAACGGCGCGGTCCAAAGCTTTGGCGACACAGGCGAGATCCTCGATCAGAAGAGCAGTTCGAGCGAGCATCTTTTCCAGACCGAGCCGCTGACCTTCGCCAATGCCCGCCTGGTGGCCGCGGGCTGGCTCGCCAACAATGCCGAGATCTATATCGGCGCGCTGCTGGTGGCTGCGATCCTGCTCGGCATCGGCACCTTCATGGTCCTGATCACGGGACGCCGCAACCATGGCTAAGCGTATCACAAACTTCCTGATGGCCTGCGCGCTGGTGGTTCTGCCGGTCGCGCCGGCCCAAGCAGCCCAGCCCGCCGAACAGACCCGGTTTGTTCCGCAGGACTACGTGGTCGGTGCATGGTGGCTCTACAAGTCGGAATTTCTCGCCGACGGCCGGATCATCGATCGCGGTAACGGCAATATCAGCCACAGCGAAGGCCAGGGTTACGGGATGCTGCTTTCCGTGGCTGCCGACGACCGGGAGAGTTTCGAGGCGATCTGGAGCTGGACGCACAGGGAACTCTATCTCCGCGGCGACAATCTCGCCGCCTGGAAATGGGACCCCGACGCCAATCCGCACGTCAGCGACCAGAACAACGCCACCGACGGCGATCTGCTGATCGCCTGGGCGTTGATGCGGGCCGGCAAGACGTGGAACGAGCCGAAATATACGGATATGGCGCGCGCTATCGCCGGCGCCATTGGCCGTGAAGCGGTGATCGATGCCGGTGCCAACGGCAAGGTCCTGCTGCCGGCCAGCCACGGTTTTGCCGCCGGCGAACAGCCGGACGGCCCGGTCGTCAACCTCTCCTACTGGATTTTTCCTGCGATCCGCGACCTTGGCACGCTCGACAAGGATTTTCCCGCGGCGGCGCTGATCCAGTCCGGCACGATACTGATCAAGACGGCACGGTTCGGTTCGAGCCAGTTGCCGTCGGACTGGATCTCGCTCAAGGACGAACGACCTGAGCCGGCGCAGAAATTCGCCAAGAACTTTGGCTATGACGCCGTGCGCATTCCCCTTTACGCCGCCTGGTACGGCCCAGAGCAGGCGCGCCTGCTCGACCAGGTCTACGACCGGTGGAAGATCGGCGGGGTGAACGCCGTGCAAGTGGTTGAACTCGCCACCGCCGCGCCGCTGGTCGCCATGCCCGACCCCGGTTACCAGGCCGTCAGCGACCTCCTGTCCTGCAGCCTCGGAAAGACCACCGGCCTCAACGCGATCGGCGACTTCCAGCCGACCGATTATTATCCCTCGACACTGCATCTCGTCAGTCTTGTCGCTGTTTCGGAAAGGTACCCGCAATGTCTCCCAAAGCAAAATTGACGATTGTGCTCTGCGCCACGACGGCGATCTTCACGTTCAATCCGAATGTCCTGTCCCGCCTCCTGCATGTCGAAGACCACCTTGCAGCCGAGGAACTGACCCTTGATCCGAGCGCGGCCGACGGCCTGAAGGCACTGACCAACACCGCAAATACCGCGGCCGTGGACAGTACGCTTTCCAACAATGGTGGTGTGCTGACGCCGCGCGATTTCACCGGCCTTTCGCCCAACAATGTCCAGCCGGCGGCCAACGAGACCAGAGACGTCGCCCCGGGCGAAAACCCGTTTGGGACCAATGGCCAGACAACGACTCCGGTCACCAACCGACAGCTCAATGCGGTGACCGATCCCAGCCTCAACCCGGTCGCCAATCCGGGCTCCAAGCTCGCGACACAGCCTGGCGCCTTTACGATCAAGGGTGGGCAGCAGAATATGCCGGCCAACACGGTCGCCAACCCATTCCAGCCTGCTGGTCAGCAGCAGAAGATCACCCTCCCCGTCGACGCGTCGAAGGCCAAGCCCAAGGTCGATGACAGCGCGCTACGCTATTATGCCACGACCAAAGACCTCAAGCGTCTGGGTGCCGAGATGCGCCGCCTCAAGACGCTTTATCCGGATTGGCAGCCGCCGAGGGACCTGTTCTCGCCGGTTGCAAGCCTCAGCGAGCAGCCGCTCTGGGAAATCTACAAGACCGGCAACTATGCCGCCGTCCGGGCGCAGATCGCCCAGATGCAGAGCACCAATCCGCGTTGGCAGCCTTCCGACGATCTGCTTTACAAGCTGCAGCTCGGCGAGACCCGCTCGATGATCTACCGCGCCTATGCGCAGAAGCGTTGGAACGCGGTGATCTCGGTGGCGCAGTCCTATCCGCCGATCCTGGTCTGCACCGACATGCAGGTGCTGTGGAATGTCGGCGAATCCTTCGCGCAGATCAAGGATTATGCGCAGTCCTTCGATCTCTACAAATATATCCTGACCAATTGCGACGATCCGGCACTGCGCATGGCGACGGTGCAGAAGGCCTCGCTGGTGCTGCCGGCCAAGGGCACGACGTCGCTGATCGCACTCGGCAAGGTCATGCCCGACGGCAGCCAGGAATTCGAGAATATCGGCTTCGATGGCGTGCGCCGGCAGATCGGCGAGTATATCAAGGAGGACGACATGGCTGCCGCCCCCACGGATGAGGATCTGAAGCGCTTCGTGGATTTCGTCCAGCGGACTAGCTCAGTCAATGATGCCGAAATGATGGGCTGGTTCTTCTATACCCAGCAGGACTGGCAGCTGGCGAATTCCTGGTTCATCCAGGCGGCCCAATACCAGCGCACGCCGAAGAACATCGAAGGCGTCATCCTGACGCTGCGCAACATGGAGAAGGGCGACGACGCGCTGAAGGTCGCGCGCCGCTATCTCAAGGCGTCGCCTGAGGTCGCCCAGCAATATATCGAGATCATCTCGGAGTCGCTGACAAGCAAGACGCCGACCGTGACGCTGAAGGAAAAAGAGCTCGACGACTTCGAGAAGATCGTCACCGTCAACAAATCGCCGCTCGGCGCCCAGGCGCTCGGCTGGAAATATCTCAACGACGGCGACAAGGACAAGGCGCAGGATTGGTTCACCCAATCCGTCGACTGGAAGCCGACCGAAGGCGGCGTCGTCGGCCTAGCTGTGCTCGCATCGCGCGACAAGGACTACAAGGTGCTCACCGCGATCAAGAGCGAATATGGCAAGGACTACGCCTCGCTCGACGACTTCAAGACCTACACCGCCAAGAAGTTCTACAAAGCCAAGAAGTTCAAGCGCTCCACCTATCGCGATGCCGACAACCTGGCTCCAAGGAAGAAGCACAACTGGCAGTTCCAGGCGCCGGGTTGATGCCTGGCCCGGTGAATGTCCCGCCTACACGGCCGGCGGGACAGGCGAAATAGAAGATCATTCAAGGTGTCTGTCGCATCCGGCCGCTAACGACCGGAACGGTGCGGCGCGTCATTAAAAGCGAGAAAACTCCAATGGCAAAGAAAACCCTCAAGGCGGATTGGGCCACATTCACCCAGGGCGATTTCACCATCGAGAACAATGTCTGGAACAAGGGAAGCCTGGTCAACGGCGATGACTACACCCAGACGATCAGCTTCGATAAGACGGACATAAACCACGAACTGACCTTTACCTGGAACTGGCCGAGCACCAGCCACATTCTCGCCTTTCCGGAAATCGAGGCGGGCTACAAGCCCTGGTCCCAAAACGGCAGCAACGCGCTGACAGCGAAGTTGTCGCAGATTTCGGCATTCGATGCGACGTTCGACTATGACATGAGCGGCGCCACCTCTCTCTACAATGTCGGTTTCGACATGTGGCTGACGAAGCTGCCTGGCTCCGACAGCGGCAATATCACCACGGAGGTCTCGGTCTGGACCCATCATGGCAATATCGACGTGGACGGGAAGAAAGTCGGCGTCTATCAGGACGGCGCCTTCAAGGCCAATATCTACGAGGAAAAGCATTACAGCCATCCGGGCGCCAACCAGTCCTGGGACTATATCACCGTGGTGGCGAAGAAGGACATGACATCCGGCACACTGGACATGGACCATCTGTTCGACACGCTCGTCGAGATGAAGCTCGTCAAGTCGAGCGCCTATTTCAACGGCTACGAGTTCGGCGCCCAGCTTCTCGGCGGCAAGGGCAGCCTGACGATCCATGACATCGAGCACGATTTCTCGACCGGATTAGCGCAGGCTGCCGACGTGGCGGGACATGCGCACCATGCCGATGCGTTTTTGTTCTGATCTTCCAGCCAGTCGCCGCCATCATCCTCCGGAGAATGAGTGTGAAGCATTATCTGAACCCCGCCGGGACCACGACATGGTACGCCACAGCCAGCGGCGACGACTGGATTGTCCGCAAGGGAGCCGACTTCCAAGTCTATAATGGCGACGGGATTTCCGACAGCACATCCCTGCACGACAACCGGTTCGAAGTCGACGGGCACATCACCGCGCTCGATGGGGAAGGCCTCGACATCTACGGCCATAATGCGTCGATCCTGATTGCGAGTTCAGGCTTGATCAAGACGGCGCATGGCTACGGCATCGCCTTCGAAACGACAGCCTATAGTGGGCATCTGGAAAATCATGGYACGATCACCAGCGATTTCAGCGGCGTCAGCGTGACCGGCGCGTCGCCGGTGTCGGGTCGCCGGCGGGCGGCTGAGATCGTCAATTTCGGCAAGATCACTGCGAGCGAACAGAACGGCATCTATAGCAATTCCGACGATCTCACCGTCATCAACAAGCATAGTGGCATCATCACTGGCGGCCAGTACGGCTATGGTATCACATCGGTGGAAAACGATGTTACCGTCGTCAATGACGGTACGATCAAGGGCAACTTCCAGGGCGCCATCGGCCTTGGGACCGGCAATGACCGCGTCGTCAATTACGGGCATGTGATCGGCAACATCCTGCTCAACAACGGCAACGACATCTATGTCGATGAGGGCGGTAGCGTCGATGGTGTGATCAATGCCGGTGTCGGCGCCGACACCTATATCATCCACCACAAGGGGCTAAGCCTGCACGAGGACGATTTCTCGGATATCGATACGGTCAAGGCCTCGATCAACTGGACACTGGGCGACAATTTCGAGCGGTTGGTTCTGACAGGCAACCATAAGCTCAACGGCACCGGCAATGACGACGCCGACACCCTGATCGGCAACGGCAAACGCAACGTCCTGAGCGGCCTCGGCGGCGACGATGTGCTGAAGGGCGGCAAGGGAGGCGACACGTTCGTCTTCACATCCGGCTCCGGTCACGACATGATCGCCGATTTCGGCCATGGTCACGACCACGTCGACCTGAGCGGCTATGCCGGTGTCAACGACTTCAACGATCTGGATATCGCCAAGCAGGGCCAGGATACGGTGATCACGCTTTCGGCCATGGATACCATCACGCTGAAGGATGTCGCGCCGCAGCACCTTTCTGCGGGCGATTTTCACTTTTCATAACGAACGAAGCGCGGTCACGGGTCCCTCCACCCACTGTTGCGACCCCAAGGCAGAATAGTAGGCGCCCTAAAACCGTCTTCATACGGCAATTCCTGCCTGCGCCACACTGTCGGCGGTTTTCCCGCGACACTGGCATCGTCATGAGGAGGTTTCATGCGTTTCAGGTCGCTACCATTCATCACTGTGCTTGTCATCCTGCCAGGCCTCGCCAACGCGTCGTCGGCCACACCTGAAGGCCGCTATTGCGGGAAGCTGTTTTCTGCCGGCGAGATCGTTGCAGCCGAGACCACGTTCGAATTCGGCCAAGGAGGCAGCATCAGCGGCCATTATGAATTCCGCGACGGCAATGTCGTGACGGATGGATGGCTCGAGGAGGCGGATAGAACGGCGGAGCGGACGCATTTGTTGGTATGGCATGACAGGTACGGTCAAGGCCAGTTGACGGTCACGTTCAATCGCGATTTCGAAAGCTTCGACGGCTACTGGGGCACGAATGCACCGGTGCCGGACCATATCTGGATGGGCGAGCGCTGCCAGGAGCCGACCAGTTGACACGGCCAGCGCTGCGCCTGCTGCTGCTCGTCTGGCTCACCGCCGCGGCATTTCCGGCACTGGCGGATGGCTATTGCCGAAAGCTCGCCTATCAGGGCAACATTTACACCGTCTGCGCTGTCGACCCGCGTAAAAGCACGATCCGGCTGCACGACCTCGATCCCAGGCGCCAGCCTTACAAGAGCTTCGATGCGCTGCGGGCAAAACTCTGGTCCGACGGCATTTTCATGCGCATTGCCATGAATGGCGGCATGTACCAGCCCGATTTCTCGCCGGTCGGGCTTTATGTCGAAAATGGCGTCGAGAAACAGGCAATCAACACCAATCCGGGATACGGCAATTTCCATTTGCTGCCGAATGGCGTCTTCTATCTCCTGCCCGGCAGCGCCGGCGTGATGGAAGCCAAGGCCTTTGCAGCGACAGGGATCAAGCCGGCCTTCGCCACGCAATCCGGGCCGATGCTGGTGATCAACGGCAAGATCCACCCGAAGTTCGATCCGGCGAGCACCAGCCTGAAGAAACGCAATGGCATCGGCGTCGACCGGTTGGGACGGATGATCTGGGCGATTTCGGAGGGCGATGTGCGTTTTTATGATTTCGCGACGCTGTTTCGCGATGCGCTCGGCTGCGACAATGCGCTGTTTCTCGACGGTACAATCTCGGCGCTCCATGTTCCGGAATGGCAGCGCAGCGATGCCGCCTATCCGCTCGGGCCGATCCTGACCGTCGAGATCACCATCCCGCCAAATTAGTTTGCGTGGCGGATGCGGTTGAAGACGCTGTCGAGTGCATCTGACAGTGCGCGGATGCCGCCATCGGCAGCGAAATTGGTATAGGCCTGCTCGTTCAACCCGCCCTTGGTGGAGAATTCCGACTTCAGCTCCTCGAAGGACTTTTCCGGGTGCTCGGCGGCGGAGGCGGAGAGAGCGCCGAACATCTGGTTGAGATAGGCGCGGCCGCTGTCATAAGCGAGCCCCTTGCTCTCCAGCCATTTCGTGCCGGCTTCGAGAATGCCGTAATAAGTGCCCATGAGCGCGCTTGCAGCACCCAGGAGATCGTATTCGGTCTTGCTGGCGACTTCGATCGCGGTGCCGAGCTTCGAGAAGATTGCCGCGACATCCGCATCCGGCGGATGGATTGCGGTGGCGCCGCTGAGCGTCGCCACGAAGGGCAGCGGAATCGCCTGTGTCAACCGCACCGGCGCGTTGATCCAGGTGGTCAAGCGATCGAGAGGCGTGGCGGCCACCAGGCTGACGACGTGATGCTCCGGGCGGAATGTCAGCGCCCGGACCACTTCCTCCGCGATCTGCGGCCGGATCGCCAGGAAGACCAGGTCGGCATTGTCGACGACGTCCTGATTGTCCTGGGCGACAGTAACATTGGCGCAGCGTTCGGCGAGACGTCCGGCGACCGCTTCGTTGCGCGGCGAGACATGGATCGGCGTGGCCGCCAGATCGGTCTGCGAAATTCCGGTAACGATCGCCTGGGTGATCTCACCCGTGCCGACAAAGCCTATTCTCATGTGCCAATCCCGTCCAATCCCGCGGGTTTGATAGCGGTGAGCGGAAAGTTGCGCAAGAGTTGATCAGAGCGATTTCGCCGCCTTGAGACGCCAGTACAATATGCCGCAGAAGACGAACTTCAGCGGATCATTACACCGAAACCTGGGTACCCAGTTCCACGACGCGGTTGGCGGGCAAGCGGAAATAGTCCGACGGGTCGGCAGCCGCGGCCGCGAGCGAGATGAACAGCTTGTCCTGCCAGCCAGGCATGCCCGAGGTCGGGTCGGAGATGATGTTGCGGCGGCCGACATAGAAAGAGGTGGTCATGATGTCGAACTTGAGCCCGCTCTTGCGCATATGTGCGAGAGCCTGGGTGACGTTGGGCTGATCCATGAAGCCGAAGCGCAATCGCAGCACCGAGAAGCGATCCGAAATCTTTTCGACGCTGCCGCGCTGGTCAATCGGTATGCTCGGCGTCCCTTCGGTGCGGATCGTCAGGATGATGATCTGTTCGTGCAGAACGTGATTGTGCTTGATGTTATGGAGCAAAGCCGGCGGCGTGAATTCCGGCTGCGAGGTCAGGAAGATCGCCGTGCCCGGCACCGGATAGGGACCGTGATCGCTCTTGCGCTCAATCGAGCGGATGAAATCGGCGAGCGGGATATTGGTGCGCTGCGCCTTCTCGGCGATGATCGCAGCACCCCGCCGCCAGGTCCACATCACGACGATGACCAGGCTGGCGATCATGATCGGCACATAGCCGCCGTCGAGCACCTTGAGCAGATTGGCAGACAGAAAGACCAGTTCCAGCAGGAAGAGCGGCGCCACGATGGCGAGCACGGCCGGCGGGCTCCATTTCCATTGCACGCGCAGGAAGAAATAAAACATCACCGTGGTGACCACCATCGCGCCGGTGACAGAGATACCGTAGGCCGTGGCCAGCGCGTCGGACGTCTGAAACAGCAGCACCAGCATCATGACACCGAACAGCAGCACGGTGTTGATGCCCGGCAGATAGACCTGGCCGGTCTGGGAGACCGAGGTGATCAGCACCTCCATGCGCGGCAGGAAGCCGAGATGCATGGCCTGCTGGGTGAGCGAGAAGGCGCCGGTGATCACCGCCTGACTGGCGATGATGGTCGCCGCCGTGGCCAGAAGAACTATCGGCAGCAGCGCCCAATGCGGGAACATCAGGAAGAATGGATCGGACGCATTGGCAGGGTTGTTCAGCACCGACGCGCCCTGACCGAGATAATTGAGCGCCAGCGACGGAAAAACCACGGCGAACCAGGCCCATTGGATCGGCCGACGGCTGAAATGGCCGAGGTCGGCATAGAGCGCCTCCGCCCCCGTCACCGTCAGGAAGACGGAGCCGAGCACCACGAACCCGGTAAAGCCGTGCTGGAAGAGAAAAGAAACTGCGTACCACGGGTTGACGGAGAGGAAGACCGAGGGCGCATCGAGGATATGGGCGAGCCCGCCGAGAGCCAGGGCTGCGAACCAGACCAGCATGATCGGCCCGAAGAAGGCGGCGACCGAACCGGTGCCACGCGCCTGCACTGCGAAAAGCCCTACGAGGATCACCACCGAAATCACCAGCACGAAGCGGGACAGTTCGGGCGCCACGAGCTTGAGCCCCTCGACCGCCGACAGCACCGACAGCGCCGGCGTGATCATCGCGTCGCCGAGGAAGAGTGCCGCGCCGATCAGGCCCATGGCAAGCAGGATGTTGCGAGGGGTGTGTGCGAGCTTCTTGGCAAGCAGTGCCAGCAGCGCCAGCGTTCCGCCCTCGCCCTCGTTGTCGGCGACGAGCAGGAAGGACACATATTTTATGGTGACGATGATCGTCAGCGTCCAGAGCATCAACGAGACGACGCCGATTACCTCTGATGATGAAATTCCATCGCCCGCGACCGGCCGCAGTGCTTCGCGGAAAGCATAGAGGGGGCTCGTACCGATATCGCCGTAAACCACGCCGATCGAACCGATCGACAGGGCCACGAGCTTCCTGAGCGACATCTGTTTGGGCGGATGATGGCCGGCGAGATCGGTCATGAACAGCTTTTTCCGGGGTTATGACAGGGGGCCAGATGTAGTGGCTGTATTGATGCTTCGCATAAGGTTTCGATCGGGATTATGACCGAACCACATAAGGAAACCATAAAGATTGGAAAATCGAAACCTGCGACGCCATTTTTGCGAAACAATCCCGGACGATAAGGATGCTGTGTCGAGCATGCCGGAGGCGTTTTTCAAGCCATGCAGAAGATGATGTGCCACACCGTCAGGATCGCCTTTGCGACGGCAGTTTTGCTTGCAGCACCGGCATACGGTTTCGCCGCGAATCCGTTGGCCGATGAGTACAAGGCGGGACAGGTCTTCACCGGCAAGCCGAAGATGCCGCAATTCAAAGGTCGTGATAAGGCCTACCGGCAGTTCCGCACTCAGATTCGTGACGGCCTTGCGGACGGGGTAAATTTCGCCGGCCATTACACTGTTGTCCAGTTCGGCTGCGGCGCCGGCTGTGTGACCGGTTTCATCGTCGACGATCGCACCGGCCGTGTCTATGACGCACCCCGCGGCGGCGAAGCCAACATGTATCTCATGCTTCAGTACCAGAAGGACAGCCGGTTGATGGTCGCCCAATGGGCGGATGCGAAGAACATCTGCAATCTCGAATTCCTCGAATGGGACGAAGGCAAGTCAAAGGTCCTGTCGAGCCGCAAGGTCGGCGTCACCGACGATTGCTTCAAGGATATCAAGGACAATCTCGGCAAGTGAGGGCCGGTTAGCGGCAACCAGCGTGGCCCCCAAGAAGGCAGCGCGGGTTATGCCGGGATCGGTTGAAAACGACGATCCGCCTGCCCATCTGCTTCTCGGTACCGATGCGATGCGCCTTCTTCGGCCAGAAACTCGATACGCTCACAGGGAATTCGAGGCCTGGAAGGACATGTCGGCCTCCACCGATTTCGACGCCTGCATCCTCCCAAGACTTCCATCGAGATTTCAATCAAGACATTCGAAAGGCATTACCATGTCCGATCTCAACGCGAGCAAATCCGGCACTTTCCACATTGGCGGCACGCTCAAGGTCAATCGCCTCGGCTTCGGCGCCATGCGTGTCACCGGCTCCGGCATCTGGGGCGAACCGGCCGACCATGACCAGTCGATCCGCACCCTCAAGCGACTTCCCGAACTCGGAGTCGATTTTATCGACACAGCCGATTCCTATGGCCCAGACGTTTCCGAACAGCTGATCAAGGAGGCGCTGCATCCCTACAATGGCAGAGTGGTGATCGCCACCAAGGGCGGACTGACCCGGCAGGGTCCGAACCAGTGGCTGCCCGTGGGCCGTCCCGAATATCTCGAGCAGCAATTACACAAAAGCCTGAGGAATCTCGGCGTCGAGCAGATCGACCTATGGCAATTGCACCGCATCGACAGCAAGGTGCCGGCGGCGGAACAGTTCGACGTCATCAAGTCGTTCATCGACCAGGGGCTCGTCAAGCATGCCGGCCTGTCGGAAGTCTCGGTCGATGAAATCAGGGCGGCATCGAAGCATTTCAAGGTCGCCACGGTGCAGAACCGCTACAACCTGGTCGATCGGACCAGCGAAGATGTGCTGGATTATTGCGCGGAGCACGGCATCGGTTTCATTCCGTGGTTCCCGCTTGCCGCGGGCGACCTTGCCCGTCCTGGTTCTCTGCTCGACACGATCGCGCATAAGCACAATGCCGCGCCCAGCCAGGTGGCGCTCGCCTGGGTGCTGAAGCGCAGCCCGGTCATGCTGCCGATCCCCGGCACCTCCAAGGTGCGGCATCTGGAAGAGAACGTGGCGGCCGTCGACATCGCCTTGTCCGATGCCGATTTCGCAGCGCTTGACGCCGAAGGCCGCCGGCAATTCAAGGCGGCCTGAGGCTGAATATTAAATATTCCTGATACGGGAACTGTTGCAGATTCCATGGGTTTCCTCCTTGTCCAGCAAAACAATGCATCCGACAAGGAGGAAACCATGGCGAATTTCAATCGCAATGAACGTTTCAACAATCCGGGGCGCGAGCGCTTCGAGGGACCCTATGGCCGCGACCGCGACTTCCGCCGCAACCGCGGAGATTTTCCAGAATGGGATCGTTACGGTACCTCACGTGATCCCGGTCGCAGCGGCTATCCCGCCGGTGACCGCGAGGCGTGGCAGACCGATGATCTCGGCTATGGCGATTTCGGCTACAATGATGGCGGCTATCGCCGGACCGACCGCGACTATTATGACGATCATGAGCGCGGCTTTGCCCGCGGCTACGGCTATCAGGGCCATGATGACAACCGTTATGGGCGCCGCCGCGATTTCATCGACCGGGCGAGCGACGAAGTTGCATCCTGGTTCGGCGACGAGGATGCCGAGCGCCGCCGCAATATGGACCAGTTCCGCGGCAAGGGGCCGAAGGGCTATATCCGCACCGACGAACGCATTCGCGAAGATGTCAACGACAAGCTGAGCGACGACCCAATGCTCGACGCATCCGATATCGAGGTCAGCGTCGCGAGCGGTGAAGTGACGCTCAACGGCACGGTCAATGCGCGTCAGGACAAACGCCGCGCGGAAGATCTGACCGAAGCGGTGTCCGGCGTGAACCATCTGCAGAACAATCTGCGGGTCAAGACAACCAGCACCACCACCGCGGCCAGCATTGGCAGCTAATTTACCGGGGGGAGGCGGTGCCTCCCCCGCCTATGCAAGGATTGCGGTCATGCAATCCAGAAAGACTCACGACCAACAGATGCGCATCGTCGAGAAGCGCGACAGCACGGCCGGTGGCAACGAAGACCTGGGCATCGAGGCCGACCTCAAGCGGCCCGACGCTGCCGAGGAGGCGATGCGCAGGGGCTAGGACCTCAAAGGCCGTCGCGCGAGTGAGGACGACGACGGCATGACGCTTGGCAACCCGCAGGAAAGCGCGCATCATAAGCGAACTGGCCGGGCATGAGGCCGCGGCCTTTTTACGGGAGGTAATCATGTCACTGGTTCTGATCAGTACGGCCTTCGGCGAAGGCGCGCCCATCCCCGAAAAATTCTCGCGCTTCGGCGAGAACCTTTGCCCGCCGCTAAGATGGAACGGCGCGCCGCCGCACGTGCAGAGCTATGCTCTGGTGGTCGAGGATCCGGACGCGCCGAGCGGCACGTTCAGGCATTGCGGCATCTTCAACATTCCGGCGGAATGGGATGGCCTGCCACAAAGCGTCGATACGAGACCCGATGGCGGCCCGCGCTTTGCGGAGAACGATTTCGGCAATATCCGCTATGACGGGCCGCAACCGCCCAGGGGCCACGGCGTTCATCACTACCATTTCAAGCTTGCCGCACTCGACATTCCCAATCTCACCGTGCCGGCCTCGGCCGGGGTCGAGGCGATGTGGCGTGAGGTCAAGAAGCACACGCTCTCGCAGGCCGAACTGGTCGGCACGTTCGAGGTCCACTGAGCGAAAGGAGAACCCTCATGCCCGCAAAATCCGCAGCACAGCAGAAGGCCGCCGGCGCTGCACTGTCGGCCAAGCGCGGCGACACGCCGAAAAGCAAGCTTCGCGGCGCGTCGAAGAGCATGGCCAGTTCGATGAGCGAGAAAGAGCTGGAAAAGATGGCGCACACGCCCCGCAAGGACAAGCCGGAGCACAAGTCGAAAGACTAAGCAGACTTTCGTTGGCAAGCCAACGATTCATCCGCTTAGTCTTTTGTTTTCTCGCAGGCCCTTGCCGGAAAACCGTGGGACACTCTTCCGGAACCTGCTTAGCTCCTGCCAGGCGTCCCATCTTGGTGAGACGATCAGCGCCCTCGGCACGGCACTGGTCCCCGCCGGCATCCTGATGATGGTTGCCGGCAGAACATAGGTCGCCGCCGGAGGGCGACCCGAAGGATCCTCAGCCGAATTTCGGTGCGAGGCTGCCGGACTTGTAGCGCTTGGCCATTTCGGAAAGCGACAGCGGCTTGATCTTGTCGGCATTGCCGGCGGTGCCGAATTGCTCGAAACGTTCCTTGCAGAGCTTGGTCATCGCCGCCATCGCCGGCGTCAGGTATTTGCGCGGATCGAATTCCGATGGGTTTTCAGAAAACACCTTGCGGATCGCAGCCGTCATCGCCATGCGATTGTCGGTGTCGATATTGACCTTGCGCACGCCGTGCTTGATGCCGCGCTGGATTTCCTCGACCGGCACGCCCCAGGTGGGCTTCATCTGGCCACCGAATTTATTGATCATCTCCTGCAGGTCCTCCGGCACCGAAGACGATCCGTGCATGACCAGATGCGTGTTGGGCAGTTTCTGGTGGATCTTCTCGATCACATCCATGGCCAGCACTGCGCCGTCCGGCTTGCGGGAAAATTTATAGGCGCCATGGCTGGTGCCCATGGCCACCGCCAGCGCATCGACCTGGGTGTCCCGGACAAACTCGGCCGCCTGCTCCGGATCGGTGAGCAATTGGTCGTGACTGACAGTGCCTTCGAGGCCGTGGCCATCCTCCTGCTCGCCGCCGCCGGTTTCGAGCGAACYGAGAACGCCGATCTCGCCTTCCACCGATACGCCGGCCCAATGCGCCATATCCGTGACGCGGCGGGTAATGCCGGAATTGTACGGGTAGTCGGCTGCGGTCTTGCCGTCTTCCTTGAGCGAGCCGTCCATCATCACGGAGGTGAAGCCATGCTGGATGGCCGTGGCACAGGTGGCTTCGTTGTTGCCGTGGTCGAGATGCATGACGATCGGGATATCCGGATGCAATTCGACCAGCGCATCGATCAGCTTGGAGAGCACGACGTCATTGGCATAGGCGCGGGCGCCGCGGCTCATCTGCAGGATCACCGGCGAGCGGGTTGCTTCAGCCGCCTCCATGATCGCCAGCCCCTGCTCCATGTTGTTGATATTGAAGGCCGGCACGCCGTAAGTGTGCTCGGCGGCATGATCGAGAAGCTGTCTCAGCGTAATGCGTGCCACGAATATTTCCCCTTGGTTGCGAACGTTTCGCCGGTCTGCCTCTGACCAGGCTTTTCGACCCGGCATTTCAAACGGCTTAAACCGCCTTTAAAATTTTGCCTGTCGTTTCAGGTGCCGTGTGCGACCGCGAAAGTCAAGTGGCGATTTTCCAGCGATTTCGATGCAAAATCATATGATTATTGCCTGCGGCAGAATGTCCGGGGCAGCACATATAAGTTAAATCGATTGTATGACGCGAATATGCGTCATCATTGAAAAGGAACGAGAATTAACCGGCTCAAAAAATCAGCATGGCGATTGAGGCCAGCGCCATCACCAGCGTCGCCCCCCAGCCAAAGACCATCACCGGCGTCGAGACGGTGAAGCGGCCCATCTGGTCGCGCCTGTGGGCGACGACCATCATCGCCGCCATGATCGGCACTGCGACGAAGCCGTTGATCACCGCGCTCCAGAACAGCGCCCGGATTGGATCGATCGGCGAGAATTCGATGACGAGGCCGAGAAGGGTTGCGGCAGTGATGACGCCATAGAAGCCGATCGCCTCCCAGGGCTTGTTCTCGATCCCACATTTCCAGCCTCGCGCCTCGCCGAAGGCATAGGCCGCTGAACCTGCAAGCACCGGCAGCGACAAAAGCCCGGTGCCAATGATGCCGAGGCTGAAGAGCGCGAAGGCGAAATTGCCGGCAATCGGCTTCAGCGCCTCGGCGACGTCGGCGGCGCTGCCGATTTCGGTCTTGCCGTGCGCGTGGAGCGTCGCCGCCGTGCTGATCATGATCGCGATCGCCACGAGATTGGAGACCGCCATGCCCACCGTCGTGTCGATCGTGATACGCCGCAGCTCGCGCGGCGCCTGCTGCGGCTTCTTTTTCAGGGGCTCGGCGCCGGCTCGATCTCTTCCACCTCCTGCGAACTCTGCCAGAAGAATAGATATGGGCTGATCGTCGTGCCAAGCACGGCGACAATGAGGGTGAAGCTATCGCCGTTCGCTGCAAAGCCTGGCCAGACGAAGCCCTTGAGTACTGCGAACCAGTCGATCTTGACCACAAACAGTACGGCTACATAGGAGAGCAGTACAAGCGTCAGCCATTTGAGATAGCGCGCATAGGTCTCATACGTGACGAACATTTGCAGCGCCAGCGAGATCGCCGCAAGCGCGACCGTAAAGACAATGCTCGGGCCGCCGGTCGCAAGTGCCGCGGCAGCACCCATGGCAGCGAGATTGGCGCCGATATTGATGGTGTTGGCTGCAAACAGCATGAAGACGGTGCCGAGCACGAGGGGCTGAGGCAGGAGCCGCCGATATTCTTGGCAAGCCCGCAGCCGGTAACGCGGCCGATCTGGGCGCTCACCAATTGCACCGCCGTCATCAGCGGATAGGTGAGGATCATCGTCCAGAGCATGTTGAAGCCGAATTGCGCGCCAGCCTGCGAATAAGTGGCGATCCCGCTCGGATCGTCGTCGGCCGCGCCGGTGATCAGGCCGGGACCGAGTTGTTCGAGGAGAGCGGCGCGGCGCCAGCGCTTGAGCTGCGGGATGACTTTTTCGGTTGCGGTGGCCGGGGAGGAAGACTCGGCAGTCGTGCTCATGAACGAAGGGGCCTTTCCAAACGCCTCCTGTTAATCCCGATGGGCGACCGAAGTTCCAGCGGCCGTCAACGGTCGAGCAGATGCATGATTTCGGTGTCGAGAAGCTCAGGCTCGCTGGGCTTCGAGAGCCATCTGGCATCGTGCAGGATCCGGTCGCCGACGAAACTGCGATTGGCGCCGGAATAGACGAGGAACGGAACATTTTCCCGAGTCAGGTGTTCCGCCACCGTAACCGAAGGCTCGCTCTGCAGGCTGACCTCCATGACGGCCAGGTCGGGCCGAGCCCCAGAAAACCAGGCATGCGCCTGGGTCACGGAGGCAAGATGCACGATGTTGACGAAGCCTACCCGGCGCAACATGGCTTCGGTGTCGATCGCAATCAACGGCTGATCCTCCAGGAGGAGGACGGTCATACCCAAACGGTCCTTCATGCGACCCCACATTCGAAGCAAGCCGGCTGAGCATAGTGAAGTCCCAGGAAAATATGCGTTTTGTACGCTACCGCACCGGAGGCAGCGACCGTCTTGTCTTACATTTCGGCGACAGATAATCGTGCCGGTCAGCCGGGCCTCGTCTCAGAGCGTCCGAGGGGTCTCCACGTGCAGCAATCCGCTCTTCAGAACCGCATTCTCAGGCTGCTTCCCACAGATTCGTTCGCCGCAATCGGGGATGCATTCGAAGCGGTAGAACTGCCCCGCGCCTATGTCTTCTCCGAACCGCAGAAGGACAGCAAATACGCCTATTTCCCCGAAACCGGGATCGGCTCGATCGTGGCGATCTCGCCGGAGGGTCAGCAGTCGGAAGTCGGGATTTTCGGCCGCGAGGGCATGTCGCCGGCCTATCTCGTGCTCGAAACGGCGATGACGCCCTATTCGATTTTCATGCAGGTGCCTGGCGCAGGGTACCGTATTGCCAACGAGACGCTGTTTGCCGCAGCCCAGACCGATACTGCGTTGAGACGGCTCTTATTGCGCTATGCCTATGTGCTGTCGATCCAGACCGCCTATACCGGGCTTTCCAATTCCATCCATCACATCGACGTCCGGCTCGCCCGCTGGCTTCTGATGTGCCACGACCGCACTCGTAGCGATCAGTTCTCGCTGACGCATGAGTTCCTGGCGGTCATGCTCTCGGTGCGGCGTTCCAGCGTCACCAACGCCTTGCATATGCTCGAGGGCAACCATCTGATCTATTCGGAGCGCAGCCTGATCACCATCCGTGACCGCAAGGCTCTGGAGGATTTCGCCGGAGACGCCTACGGCATTCCCGAATTGGAATATAGCCGACTGATCGGTCCGCTTTGATCGCGCGGCAGACTCTGCACCATGCTCAGGAAAACCGGATTGCATCTCGGAAGGCAACGGTTGCCAGCAGTGCGCCGTGACCGTCTCGAATCTCGAATTTCTGGCCGTCGACGACGTCCCCCGCCCTCACCCTGTCGGCAAGCAGGTGGCGCGCGGATTGCAGCGCTTCGGCGATCGCTGCATCAAGATCGGGCAGTTCGCTGCCGTCAGGATCCTCGATGATCGTCGCGCCGTCGACTATATGGAGATAGAATCTGGGCATGAGGCACTCGGGCTGCGGATATGCGGAAATGGTCTCGGCCGCGGTAGTGGGCGGTACCGTCCGGCTCCTCCCTCCGCCAGACCGGTTGTTCCGTCGCGCGGACAATCCATGCCGCCGCTTCAACGCGACTGGTTTGCATGGCGTCCTCAGATTTGTCCGGTTAACGGGCTTATGCCCAATCCGTTCCGCTCCAAGGCGCGATAATACTTGACTTTTCTCAACAAAAGAACAAATTGAGAACATGACACAAAGGACAGGCAGCGCCGATCTTCCCTTGCATGGCGGTCGCGTGCCGCGCTGGCTCGGGGATCGGATGACACGCCTCGGCGTGCTGATCGCCGAAGCGATCGTGCAGGACTACGGCCGCGACGAATTCCTGCGGCGGCTGGCGCATCCCTTCTGGTTCCAGTCCTTCGGCGCAGTGATGGGCATGGACTGGCATTCCTCCGGCATCACGACAAGCGTGCTCGGGGCGCTGAAACGCGGCCTGCCGCCGCTGTCGCGAGAGCTTGGCCTTTATGTCTGCGGCGGCCGCGGGGCGCAGTCGCGCAAGACGCCGGACGAGCTGGTCGGTGTCGGTGAGCGCACGGGCGTCGATGGGACTGCGTTGGCCCGCACCAGCCGCCTGGTCGCAAAGGTTGACAGCGCCGCGGTGCAGGATGGTTTCGAACTCTACCTGCACGGCTTCATCGTCGCCGATGACGGCAAGTGGGTGGTGGTCCAGCAGGGCATGAACGAGGATCTCAGGCAGGCGCGGCGCTATCACTGGCTGTCGGAAGGGCTGAAAAGCTTCGTCGACTCCCCACATGCAGCCATCGAGGGCCACCAGCAGGGTGAGATCGTCAATCTCACAGACCGCCGCGCAGCACCTTCCCGGACGGGCCAGCTGGACCTGCTGGCCAGCCTCGGCCCTGACGGCATTGTCCGGGAACTGGCTACGGTGGAAGGCAAACCGGTCGCGCCGCCGCAACAGGGTTTTCTGCCGCATCTGATCATGCCTGCACATCACGATGTCAGGCAGGAAGATGTCAACATGCGCCGCCTGCGCGGCAACCTGGCCGCCGCGGCCGATCGCGGGCCGGCCGATTTCGAGGAACTGCTGCTGGTGCCTGGCGTCGGCGCACGCACGGTCAAAGCGCTCGCCATGGTCGCCGAGGTGATACACGGAGCGCCTTGCCGCTTTTCCGATCCGGCGCGCTTCTCACTTGCCCATGGCGGCAAGGACAGACATCCGTTTCCCGTGCCGATCAAGGTCTATGACGAGACGATCCGCACCATGCGATCGGCCGTCCGAAAGGGACGGTTGGGCCGCGATGAGGAGTTGCAGGCCCTGAAGCGGCTGGACGATCAGTCGCGACAGATCGAACACTATGTGACCGGCCCTGACCTCAAGGAATTCGTCGCCGGTGAGTTCGAGCGATCGGCATCCTTCGGCGGCCGAAGCGTCTTCGGCTGGGAACCGGATTGGAGCGAAGCACGTTTCGATCCTGCGGAGACGAAGATCGGCGAGGCGAAGAGCGATGCACAATGACCTTCTGAGGAAAGCCGAAGAGATCGCGGTGGCGGCCCATCGCGGTCAGCTGGACAAGACAGGCCATCCGTTCAGCGACCATTTGCGGCGGGTCGCCGAACAGGTCGGCGGCCGCGACCAGAAGATGGTCGCTTATTTGCACGATGTCGTTGAGAAGGCAGATGGCTGGAGCCTGGATCGGCTCGCCAAAGAGGGCTTTCCTCCGGCCGTGGTCGAGGCCGTCGATGCCATGACGAAGCGCAACGGCGAGGATTATGCCGATTTCGTGCGCCGGGCGGTCGCCGACCCACTGGCGCGGCCGGTGAAGCGCGCCGACCTCAAGGACAATTTGCAGCAGACGGAACGCAGTGGCGCCGATGGCAGCAAATACCGCATGGGGCTATCGATCCTGGAGGAGCAAGCGACAGCCAGTTAAGCCATCTCCGACGGAGCGGAGTTGGGGAAGGCGGAAAGAAAAACGGGTTTAGAGCATGCGGTCCTTCGTGAAGGCCAACGGACTTCAATAGCGAGTGCAGACGGGCAACGCCTCCCGCAATCTCAGGCGCGAGCGAACTTCTTCGCTCAACAACTTCAAGAGCGCGCGCTCATGAGTTTGGTCGATCTTTTGTGATCGATAGAGCTGCGACTTGCCGTTGATTTTACGATCCGCTGGTGTCACATTCCGCGCCGACATCGGGGATCGCAGTGGGATTAGGCAAGCTTTCCAGACGGTTGTTTCTATTGACGCTGGTGGCGCTACTGCCGGCGACGATGGCGCTGTTCTACAACTTTTATGCGATCCAGTCCGCCCGGGACGGCGAGATTCATTCCGCAGCACAGCAGACGGCGCAGTTGACTGCACTCGAATTGGAGCGGATCGTCGGCGGTGCAGAAAACGTGCTCATCGCGCTTTCGGTTGCTCCGGTGGTGCGGGGGCCAGACAGCGCCGCCTGTCTCAGCTATCTTCGTGCCGCCGGCGCGCGCCTGCCACAATTTTCCAGCCTCGCGGTGACGGACAGGCGGGGCATGATCACCTGTTCGCTGCGTGAAGAGAGTCTCGGCACTTCGATCGGCAACCGGCCCTATTTCAAGGAGGCCGTGGAGAAAGGTGGTTTCACCCTCGGCGGCTACATGGTCGGCCGTCTGACGAAGGAGCCGATGTTGCCGATGGCACTGCCGATCCGCGGCGACGATGCGCAGATATCGGGTATGGTCGTCGGCGGGCTGAGCCTCAACTGGCTCAGGCGGCGCATGGGCGAGCGTGGTTTCGCCAAGAACCGCACGCTTGCCATCGTCGACAGCACCGGCATCGTCATCGCGCGCGTGCCCGAAGCCCCCGGCTATGTCGGCCGTGAGGTCTCTGCCCAGTTTCGGGCGCTTCTCGCCGCCGGGGAACCCGGAACGATGACGACGACGGGACGGGACGGCATCGAGCGCATCTACTCCTATTATCCAGCAGCGCCAAACCTGGCACCTGGCCTCTTCGTTACTGCCGGCATATCCACCGAGGAAGCCTATGCCACAATCCACGAAGCCGGCTCGATCGGCCTTGCCATCATCGTCGCCAGCTTGCTGCTCTCCTTCGTTCTGGCGTGGGTCACGAGCACCGAACTGATCCGCCGGCCGGTTCGGACGCTGACCAGCACGATCGCGGCCTGGCGGGCCGGTAACGGCGCGGCGCGCACGGGGATGAGCGAGACAAGCGGCGAACTTGGCATCGTCGGCAAAGCCATCGACGGTTTCCTGTCCGAACTGGTCGCCGCACGGCTCGCGGCGGCGGCGGCCGAAGAGCGGCGCGAACTTCTCGTCCATGAATTGGACCATCGCATCAAGAACCTCCTGGCAACCGTTCAGTCGGTGGCCCGGCAGACGCTCAGATCCGAAGGCACGGGCGACGAGACCGTGAAAGTATTCACCAAACGACTGAATGCACTCAGCGAGGCGCATGGCCTTCTGATGCGGGATGACGGCCAGTCCGCTGGAATGCGCGACATGGTGGAGTCGGCGATCCGCCCGTTTGCCGGCGACAAGGCGACGCAGTTTACGGTGCGCGGCCCGAATTTCCAGGTCAAGGCCAAGGGCGTGTTGTCGATCAGCATGGCGTTGCACGAACTCTGCACCAACGCCGTGAAATACGGAGCGCTCCGAACGTCGACCGGAAAGATCACGGTCGAATGGTCGATCGACAATGAAGGGGAAGCGGACAACGAAATGTTGCGGCTGGTCTGGACCGAAACCGGAGGACCGCCGGTGACTTCGCCCGACAAGCTCGGCTTCGGGTCGAAGATGATCGAGCGGGTGCTCGGTTACGAATTGGAGGCGGAGGTCGAGACTTCGTATGCCGAGAGTGGCGTGATCTTTACGCTGACGACGCCGATGGCACGTGTTCGCCTGGCGCAGACAACAGGCGCCGCCTAGACCCCTCACGCTTCCTGCATTGCCGAGCCGCCCGAAAGCGCCGCCTTGATGGCTGAACCGAGGTCCTGGATCGAGAACGGCTTCTTGATGACCGGCCGATGCGCATGCTCGGTAGCGATCGCGGGTCTGCCATAGCCGGTGGCGAACAGATAGGGCACGCCCTTTCCGGCGATCGCATCAGCCACAGGGAACGACATTTCGCCGTTGAGATTGACGTCGAGAATTGCCAGGTCGAAATCCAGCGTCGCAACCAGCGGCAGCGCGGCTGCCACGCGCGAGGCAATGCCGGCGATCTCGAAGCCCAGTTCGGCAAGCATGTCCTCGATCAGCATGACGACGAACGCCTCGTCTTCTACGATCAGGACACGCGCTGGGGCATCACGCATGCGACACCTCTCTCGCGAGGCCATTGCTGTCGCGGAGAAGTGGGTCTTCAGTGTTGAACAGGCGTTCGGCGCAGCATGCCGACACCCGGTGGAAACACGACACGCGCATGCCGGCGGATGCAAGCCCTGCTCTATTCACAACACATTTCTTCCGGTGGCGCGGTGAAGGCCAGATCGCCCCACCCGCGCTCTCGGCCAGTCCCCCATACGATGCCGGCATACACTGCTCCCGCCAAGAGGTGTTTTGAATTGAGAATTATCAAATTTATACTATCCCCATTTTTTTGCAGATGGAATGAATCGAGGTGTCGATAATGGAAATTCATGCAAGGCTGAGGGCTTTCCACAGCCTCGGGGCTCATGGGCGTGGAGAAAGCGCGCAAGAACGGGCAAATTAGGCCACGGACCGCCGGAAGGTCGAAACAAGAGGCCCGTCAAGCTCGTGCTCAGCGGGCGGGGCGGCCAAGCGATTTGTGGGTCGGCAGCCAGTCGCCATGCGCCTTTGGCGGTTCCGGGTCGGGAGAGGCGGAGCCAGCGGCGGCCGGGCGCTGTGTGCGTGGAGCGGCAGGCACTTGCGGGTCGGCGAGCAGACCACCCACACCGGGGTCACCATGGATGTCGGGAAGACCGGATTGCGCGGGCTGCTCGCATCCAATGGGATCGTCTTGCGATTTTGCTGTCCTGCGGTTGCTCATTGTCCGGCTCCAGGTTTTGCCGGATCAACCGTCACTGCGCCGCCGTGGTTCCCTGAGCGGTGCGATTTCCGTATCGATGCCGGAGCCTTCGCGAAAATAGAGCTTGAGCGCAACACTACAATAGGCTTTCAGCTTTGCCCTGCATGTCACGCCGCGATCGTAAGTCTTCAGCAGAAAAGCGGCAAGGCGCTCTTCGTCGGCTGGCGCACGCGGAAAACCATCTTCTTCGCGCATCTCGTCCATGAGCGCCCGCAGCATGCCGAGTTCCTCCGGAAGGAACACGCCCGGACTATGAGCCGATGTGTGAACAGACATCGTTCGTTTCCCTCAGCCTGTCGAATGCGTCGGTCCGCGCTGGTTCACGCCCCGTGGACCCCGCCTCTCCATAAGTATTCAAAACCGAGCCGTTGAAAAGGGGTAGATTTTCCCCCTTAGTTTTTGGGGTAGCGTGGCTGTCCGGCAGGAGCACTCACCCGCATCGATGCGGCATCGATGGCTCTGTTGCCGACAGCGAGGGATTAGGAAACCCGATCAGGCAATTTGTCGCATCGCGCGACAGCCGCGATAAGGTTAACGCTCGTTGCGATTTGCCGGCGAATGCCAGGATGGGCCAGGCCCGGACGGCCTTCAAATGACGACGGCGCAAGGATGGCGCGAAGCTGACCTGTTGGCTGTTTGTAAAGACGCGTGGCGGTTTTCCTATTGATTGTCTGTCGTAATCAAGAGTATTGCCGTATAAACATAGCATGCATCGTTTTCAGGCTTTCTGCACCGGCAAAAGGCAGGATGAACTGGCGATAGGCAATTGCGAAAATCTACTCATGAACAAAATAAGAGGCTGAGGTGAACCCTGCTCCGAAAAAAAACGGTGTGGAAGAACTGCGCGCCGCTCTGTCAGAAAGCCGCTTCGCTTTTATCTCCATCGGCATATTCTCGTTCTTCGTGAACTTGCTCGTGCTGACCGGATCGCTCTACAGCTTGCAGGTCTATGACCGCGTGCTCACCAGCCGGTCCGAGCCGACACTGGTGGTGCTGACCATCCTGCTAGTGATGATGTATGCGATCATGGGCGTACTGGATCATGCCCGCGGCCGGCTTGCGGCGCGGATCGGCTCACGTTTCCAGGCATCCCTTGAAACGCGCGTCTTCCGCATCGTCACCGACCGGACCATGCTGGCGGCGCAAGGCGTTAATACCGCGACTGCCATGCGCGACCTCGATTCGGTTCAGCGCGTCATCTCGTCACCGGCCGCCTTTGCCGTGTTCGACATTCCCTGGACGCCGGTTTTCGTCCTCATCATCTTCATTTTCCACACCTATATGGGCATTCTCGGCGTCGCCGGCGGTGCGATCCTGATCTGCCTCACCTGGCTCAACCAGAACGGCACCAAGGGCGATCAGGAAAGGGCGATGAACACCACGCGCCTTTCGGAAGAAATGACCTCGACGCTGCAGCGCGAGGCCGACACTGTGCGTGCGCTGGGCATGCGCGGCGCCACCGCCATCCGCTGGAAATCGCTGCGCGAGGACACGCTGGTCGCCAACCTCCATTACAGCGACAATAACGGCTTCTATTCGATCACATCGAAGACGTTCCGCATTTTCCTGCAGTCCGCCATTCTCGGCATGGGCGCCTGGCTGGCTATCCAGGGCCACATCAGTTCGGGCGCGATGCTGGCGAGCTCGATCATCATCGGTCGCGCATTGTCGCCGATCGAGACCATGATCGCCCAGTGGTCGATGATCCAGCGCGGCCGGCAGGGCTGGAAAGGCCTTTCGGACGTGCTCAGCAAGGTGCCGCCGGAAGCGCCCCGCACCACCCTGCCCCGGCCGCGCGCCATCCTGGAAGTGCAGAACATTTCCGTCGTACCGCCGGGCGAACGGATTCCGACGCTGCGCAATCTTTCTTTCGAACTGCCTCCCGGCCAGGCGCTCGGCGTCATCGGCCAATCGGGTTCCGGCAAATCGACATTGGCACGCGTGCTGACCGGCGTCTGGCCGATCCAGGCCGGACGTGTCAGGCTCGACGGCGCATCGATCGAACAGTATAGCGTTGACGACCTCGCCAACTATGTCGGCTACCTGCCGCAGGAAGTGGCCCTGTTCGAAGGCACGATCGCCGAGAACATTTCCCGCCTGTCGCTTGAACCGGATTCCGAAAAGGTCGTATCCGCCGCCCAGAAGGCGGCGGCCCACGACCTGGTGCTCAGGCTCGGTAACGGCTACGACACGAAGCTGCCGGCGCAAGGCCAGCGGCTGTCCGGCGGCCAGAAACAGCGCATCGGCCTCGCCCGCGCGCTCTATGGCGACCCGGTCATCCTGGTGCTCGACGAACCGAACGCCAATCTCGACGCCGAAGGCTCGGCAGCGCTCAATGTCGCCATCCGCAACGCCAAGAAGGACGGCCGGTCGGTCGTCATCATGGCGCATCGGCCAGCCGCGATCGAGGAATGCGACCTGATCCTCATCCTCGAAGGCGGCAATCGCGTTGCTTTCGGACCGCGCGACGAAGTGCTGAAGCAGCATCTCAAAAATTACCAGGCGATTGGCACGACCGGCGGACAGCCACAGCAGCCGCCACAGGTTGCCGGCCCCTCGGGTCCGGCCCAGCCGCCGCAGGGCTCCGGCCCGCAGGCGCCGACACCGCATCCCCCGCGACCGGCAGGTCCTGCGCCAACGCCTGGCAATGCACCGACCGGTGGCGCTTCGCCGCTACCGGGCCTGCTCGGCACCGGCCTGCTCGCCGGCGGCGCCCCGCGCGGCCTCGGCGCGCCGCCCAAAAAGCTGACGGATCAAAGTCAGCATGAGGGCGAGACGAAGACGGATGACAGCAGCGATGCGACCGCCGCTGATGGTCCCGAACCACAGTTGAAAGAAGGGAGTGGCCAATGACACTCACCCAACCGACCTATGGCGCCTTGCCTGCGCCCAAAAAGCAGCAGATCAAGGTGTTGAGCTCGCGGCGCTATCTGATCATGGGGTTCGTCACCCTCGCCTTGCTGGTGCTCGGACTTGGCTCGTGGTCGGTCTTTACCGAGATGGCCGGCGCAGTGGTCGGCAGCGGCGTCATCGAAGTCGAAACCAAGCGCCAGGTCGTGCAACATGCCGTCGGCGGCGTCGTCGGCCAGATTCTGGTCAAGGAAGGCGACCCGGTCAAGGCTGGCCAGACGCTGGTCGTGTTCGACGACACATTCGACAAGGCCGAGCTCGCCGTCATCGAAAGCCAGCTTTTCCCGCTTCTCGGGACGCGCGCACGGCTGATCGCCGAGCAGGATGAAACACCACAGGCGAGCTTCGATCCCGAACTCGTTGCGCGGGCGAAGACCGACCCTACCGCGGCTGAAATCATGCGCGGCCAAGCCGATCTCTTGCTCGCCCGTCGCATGACCCGCGACAAGCAGATCGCCCAGTTGCAGGAGCGCAAGGCGCAGATCCAGAAGCAGATCGACGGTCTCGATGCTCGTATCGGTGCGCTCAAGAACCAGCTGACGCTGATCAATTCCGACCTCAGCGGCCAGCAAGCCCTGCTGCAACAGGGCCTGACGCAGAAGAGCCGGGTGATCTCGCTGCAGCGTGACGCGGCACAAGCTGAAGGCAATATCAGCGAATCGGAATCCTCTATCGCCGAAGCCAAGGCGCGCATCGCCGAAATGGAATCGGCGATCATCAATGTCAGCGCCCAGATGCGCGAAGATGCGATCAAGGAACTTGCCGATACCGATGCCAAGGCCGCGGAACTCAGGGAGCGCCGCATTTCCACGCTCGCGACGCTATCGCGTGTCTTGGTCACGGCACCGATGGAGGGACATGTCTTCAACATGCAGGTGCATGCGGTCCGTCAGGTCATCCGCGCCGCCGAGCCGATGATGGAGATCGTGCCCGACAATGTGAAGCTCGTCGTCAGCGTCCAGGTGCCGCCGTCGCAGATCGATCAGGTGCATCTCAACACGCCGGTGATCATCCGCTTCAACAGCTTCGACCATCGCCATACGCCCGATCTCAAGGGGGTGGTCAAACGCGTCTCGGCCGACATCATCACCAATGAGCGCACCGGCCAGAGTTTCTACCAGGTGTCGATCAGCATCCTGCCGGGTGAGGAGAAATACCTAGGCACCAATGCGGAGATCATTCCGGGCATGCCGGTGGAAGCCTTCATCAAGACGACCGAGCGCACTCCGTTCGACTACCTGATCCGGCCGCTGACGAGCTATTTCGGCAAGTCGATGCTGGAACGGTGAGGCTGGGCGTAACGCCAGCACGCCCACGAAACAAAGAAGTTGATTTTGGCGCGCTCCTTCAAGGGCGCGCCTTTGCTTTGGTGCCTCAAGCCGCAGCTCTCAGAGGATAAAATCACCCTTCGTCAGCGTGTGCAGGCCATTGAGCTGGATCTCGAAATCGGGCGCCTTGTCTCCATCGAGATCGGCATAGACGAGGGTGACGTCATGGACCGTGCCCTTTTTGTCGACCAGGTCAACGTCGAGCTGGGCGGCCTTGCCGGAAAAGGCCTTGCCGCCGATGAAGCTGAATGCCTGGTCGCCGTCCTTTGATTTGGTGTCGATGTCGGAAAGGTCGATAATGTCGCCCTTGATGAAATCGCTGATCGTGTCATGACCCTTGCCATCAAGGGAGTCCGCGACGGTATGGTAGAGGAATTCGTCGCTGCCACCACTACCGGCCAGTGCATCTGCACCACGGCCGCCGCTGAGGATATTGGCGCCCTTGCTGCCGGTAAGTTGATCCTTGCCATCGCCGCCATCGACATTTTCGATGCCGGAAATCTTCATCGCCACGCCGTCGATCATGCCGGTGCCCTTGGAGAGGTCAACGGTCGAGCCGGTGGCGACCGCCGCGGCATTCAGGGTGTCGACACCGCCATTGGTGTCTTTGAGATTTGCCGAATGCGAATGCGAACCATCGGCAACGGAGTCAGAAAACTCGTCGGTATAGACATAAGTGTTGGCTTTGGAGACAGCCGATCCATAGGCGGTGACCGTTACATTCGATATCGTCGTCGTGTAGTTCAGGTTGGCGTTGTCAACTAACTGAACAGTCCAGTCCCCCGCTGTGCTGAGCATGCCGCGGTAGGCCTGGCTGTGATAGGTGAATGTGCCGGTATAGGCACCGTCACCAGAGCTCTGATTGACTGAGAGCGCATATTTGTGCCCATCCGGGCCGGTAAGATAGACGGCGAGGTCCGGAACCCACTGGCTGTCGATATCCATCGACACGGTGACGCGCTCGACATTGATCGATTTCGTCATCGCGGCAGGGGTCAAGACGAGGCCATCCGTATTATCGTCAGGCACTGGCGTGGCGGTGTCGAGGAGCGTTACGCTGGCCGACTTCTGATTATCGGAAGTGGAAACGGCGTTCCAGTTTTCAGCCAGCCTGACGGCCGCCCGCGCATCGACGAGACCGTAGCCGTAATCCTCGTTGTAATGCATGCCGCCGCCGTTCCAATTGGTGGCGTCATTCCAGTTCCAGGCATGCTTCTCAAAACGTGTCACCCCATCATAAGCAATGGTCGTTCCATCGACCACCGATCCGACATGACGAGCGGTATCCGCCAGGATCGTCTGAATATCACGCCAGCCGAGGCCCGGATTGGCCTGCAACATCAAGGCAACGATGCCGCTGACCTGCGGCGCCGCAGCAGACGTGCCGTTAAAGGCTGTGTCATAGTCGCCGGCGCTGTAGCCGGCCGTCCCCGTGCGATCGGTCGTCACAATGGAAGCGCCTCCGCCAAGGCTGCCTGATGGAGAGCCGAAGGCGGAAATCAGGATCGGCGTTCCATAGCTGCTGTAGTTCGACACGAAGCCGTCATTGTTCACCGCGGCAACGATGATCTGGTTCGTGTTGTTATCGTCCTGATTGTGATTGACGTCGATATCGTACGAGCGGCTGTTGCCCGCGGATTTGACGAGCGCGATCCCCAGACCGTCGCGACCGTGGTCTACCGCATCCTGCACCGCCGCCATTTCGCTGGCGATGTTCGTCTGCCCGTCATAGTTATCGTAATCCGATGCGCCGCCAAAGCTCATGTTGATGACACCCACCCCTTCCGAGACGGCATCGCTGAGCGCGTGGTCATATTTGGAAGCCCAATCGTCGGGGGTATCCTCATATCGGATGCTGGCGCCGACCAAAGTGGCCTCATAGGCGGCGCCAACGACGCCGACGCCGTTGCGCGCGGCACCGATAATGCCCATCACGGCGGTGCCATGATCGTCGGTTACGCCTTCTGCGGCATAGTCGTTGTCGTCCGGTGCCGCGTCGGTGTCGCCAGCACCGTAGTCGTAGCTGTCGGTGAAATCGTAATTCGGCTTGAGATCGACGTGCTCGTGATCGAAGCCGTTGTCCATGACCATGACCTTGACACCCTTGCCGGTGTAGTCATTCCAGACGCTGACGACATCGAGGTCGCACTGGCCGGTCACAGTGTTATGCAGGTACCATTGCTGGCTGAACAAGTCATCCGTAGGAAGCGAAACCGCCATCATGCCCTCCCGCCATGCGGCTCGCCACAGGGCACCCTATCGTGAAATTAAACTGGAGGGATATTAGCAAGAACGAAGATTTAGAACAGCGTGACAGTCTAAATTATGAAAAATACTTTAAATTTCCGATTTCTATAGAAATTTATCAGTGTTTCGCAATTTACAATTGGTTATCTTTGGGCAGCAACGCCGAGACAACATCGCACAGGTTGTCATCGCGACTGATATGGATGCGTGGAGAGCAGTGTGGGAGAGAGAATATATCCCCTCTCCCGCACAACGATCATTCGTCTATGCCGTCGATGATTTCGCGCGCCTTGCCGGCAGAAACGCGGCGGATGTCCACCTCATCGCGGCGGGCGGCGAAGAGTTCGCCGCTCATCAGTTGATCGGCGAGGTCGGCCGGGAGCGACAGGACCACGCGGGCATCGTCGCCATGGATCGAGGAAAGCGTGTTGCGCTTGCCGGTGATCATGCCGCCGGCCACCGTATTGTTGGTGTCGGGATCGATCAGGATGAAGGCGCCGGTCGAGCGGTTCTGCTCATAGGTGTCGAACACCGCCTGCTCCTCGAAGGAGAGGCGCACCTTGCCGATGCCGTTCATCGGCAGACGCTCGGCCGGGTTCCACTTGCCGGATTTCAGATCGAGCTGCTGCGCCGGCTCGACCAGCACGCGCTGGCGGCGCGAACCGGATTTCAGCCAGTAGCGCTTGCCCGGCTCGATGCCGTCGGGCTGCAACGCCACGAGCTGGGCTTCGAAGGCGAGGCCCTGCATCGGCTGGGCGTCGATCGAGACGATCAGGTCGCCGCGGGCAATGTCAACCTGCCGGTCGAGCACCAGCGTCACCGCATCACCGGCTACGGCAGCATTGCGGACGAGGTCGAAAGTGACGATCTTGGCAACATTGGCGATCATGCCCGAGGGCAGCACGATGATCGAATCGCCCGGCTTGACCGCGCCGCCCGACACCGTGCCCTGATAACCGCGAAAGCTTTCGCCGGGGCGCGAGACACGCTGGACGCTCATGCGGAAGCCGGTGGCCTGGGCCGAGCGAACCGTTGCCTTTTCCAGCGTCTCGACAATGGTCGGGCCGTCATACCAGGGCATGGAGGCGCGGCCGTCATAGACGACATTCTCGCCCTTCAGCGCGGAAACGGGAATGGCGGTCACCTGGCGTACGCCGAGCGACAGCGCGATCTCGCGGAATTCGTGGGAGAGTTCGTCAAAACGCTCCTTCGAATAGCCGACGAGGTCGATCTTGTTGACGGCAAGCACGAACTGCTTGATGCCCATCAACGTGGCAATGGTCGCGTGCCGACGGGTCTGTTCAAGGATGCCGGCACGGGCATCGACGAGCAGAACGGCAAGATCGGCGGTCGAGGCGCCGGTGGCCATGTTGCGGGTGTACTGCTCATGGCCGGGCGTGTCGGCAACAATGAAGGAGCGCTTGTCGGTGGCGAAATAGCGGTAGGCGACATCGATGGTGATGCCTTGCTCGCGCTCAGCCTGCAGTCCATCGAGCAGTAGCGCGAAATCGGGCAGGCCGAGATCGTTCTGCTTGCCGGAATCGCGGTTCAGTGCCGCGGCCTGGTCTTCCTTGACCGCCTTGGTGTCCCAAAGCAGGCGGCCGATCAGGGTCGACTTGCCGTCGTCGACAGAGCCGCAGGTTATGAGGCGTAGCGGGCGGGAATCGCGCGTGACTTTCTGGGCGTCCGAAGCCAGCAGTTGCTGCTCGGCGAGATTGGTAGCAGTGGTCATCTCAGAAATATCCTTCGCGCTTCTTCTTTTCCATCGAGCCGGCCTGGTCGCGGTCAATGGCGCGACCCTGGCGTTCGGAGACGGTGGCGGTTTCGAGTTCGGCGATCATGTCGTCCATCGTCGTGGCATTCGAGCGGATTGCGCCGGTGAGCGGGAAGCAGCCGAGCGTGCGGAAACGCACCATTTCCTCGCGCTTGACCTCGCCTGGCAGCAGTTCCAGCCGCTCGTCCTCGGCGAGGATCATCATGCCGTCGCGCTCGACGATCGGGCGCTTGGCGGCGTAGTAGAGTGGCACGATCGGGATGTTTTCTGCCTGGATGTAGCGCCAGATGTCGACTTCGGTCCAATTCGATAGCGGGAAGGCGCGAACGCTCTCGCCCTTGCGGATCAGGCCGTTATAGACGTTCCAGAGTTCCGGGCGCTGGTTGCGCGGATCCCAGCGATGATCCGAGGTACGGAAGGAATAGATACGTTCCTTGGCACGCGACGCTTCCTCGTCGCGGCGGGCGCCGCCGAAGGCCGCGTCATACTTGCCCATGTCGAGCGCCTGACGCAGAGCCTCGGTCTTCATGATGTCGGTATAGAGCGCCGAGCCATGGGTGAAGGGCGTGACGTTCTCGGTCTTGCCGCGCGGATTGGTATAGGCGACGAGGTCGAGATCGTAATCGGCCACCATCTTGTCGCGGAAGGCGATCATTTCCTTGAACTTCCAGCCGGTGTCGATGTGCAGCAGCGGGAACGGCACGCGACCGGGATAGAAGGCCTTGCGCGCCAGATGCAGAAGGACGGAAGAATCCTTGCCGATCGAATAGAGCATGACCGGACGCTCGAATTCGCCAGCCACTTCGCGGAAGATGTGGATGGCTTCGTTTTCGAGCGCCTTCAGATGCGGATCGAGCGGCGGGCGCTGGGCAGCGTCCTTGATATGAGCATCGAATTCAGACTGGGGAGACATTTTATTCCTGACTTCCGGGTCGGCCGGAGTGTTCCTTTGTTCCGTTGTGCCCTGCCCTCGTCCGACATCCCAAACCGCACATGTAAGGGGAGGCAAATTCGGAGCAAGTTCCCTCTCCCCGCCTGCGGGGAGAGGGTTAGGGTGAGGGCAACTATGGAAAGTTAAAGCGAGCTGGAATCGAGCGAGGGAAGTGCGGCTTCCGGCACATGCAGGCCGCATTCGCGCTTCTCGTCGTTTTCCCACCACCAACGGCCGGCGCGTTCGGGTTCGCCGGGCTTGATGGCGCGGGTGCAGGGTTCGCAACCGATCGACGGATAACCGCGCGCATGCAGCGGATTGATCGGCACGGCGTCGCTCTCGACCAGGGCATTGATCTTTTCGATCGACCAGTCGGCAAGCGGATTGACCTTGAGCATGCCACGCTCGGCATCGAACTCGACGAAGGGCGTGTCGGCGCGGTTGCCGGACTGGCCGCGGCGCAGGCCGGTCACCCAGACCGAAGCGCCAGACAGTGCGCGGGCCAGCGGCTTGACCTTGCGGACACCGCAACAGGCATGCCGGGCCTCAACGCTGTCATAGAAACCGTTCATGCCATATTGCGCGGCATAGGTGTCGATATCGGCCTGTTCCGGAAAATAGCGCTTGATCGTCATGCCGTAACGCTCTTCGGTGTCGGCGATCAGCTGCACCGTCTCGGCGAACAGCCGGCCGGTCTCCAGCGTCACGACATCGATGTCGAAACGGTTCTGGCCGATGAAATGGGTGATCACCTGATCCTCGATGCCGAGGCTGGTGGTGAACACCACGCGCCCACCGAGATTGGCAGCCAGCGCCAGCCGCTCCGCCAAAGAAAGGCTCGCCATACGCTCATTGAGCGACTCGGCCTCGGCGGAAAGATTGATCATGTTCATTGCGAATGTCCTGTGTCCTGATGGCCGGCAATATCGCAGGTTCGGCCATAGGAGGACAGGAAACGGATTTCCCGGCAGCGTGATTGAAGAGCAAATATCTCTCAGGCTTCCAGATTGTGTGAAAAAGGTGCATGATATGTGCAATAATTCATGATAGCGCGCCCCGCGAAGATGTCGACGCTGGCTGGATATGGTCGTCAAAAATCTATAAAATTGATAGAGTTCATCCACAAGACAGAGAAATTTTCTTTCGTCCTATGCGTCTTTCAGGCGCTTTCTGTTGCGCAACAAGCCTGAAATCGCCGCCCTACATTCCACAACCGCGCAGTTTCGTGGCGCAGATTTTTCTTTTAAATCGATGTTATTGACATAGTCTACCTAGAAGATAGAGTTTAGGCATTAACCAATTAGGAGGGTGACCCAATGGTTTCTGCATTCAATCGGCGTGCCGTCGTCAAAAGCATCGGCGCCGCCGTGCTCGGCGCCGCACTCGCCGTCACGTCTGTCCTGCCGGCCTATTCGGCGACAACGCTGCTCAATGTCTCTTATGACCCGACACGCGAGCTCTACAAGGCGATCAACGCTGCCTTCATCAAGGATTGGAAGGCCAAGACCGGCGAGGATCTTGCCATCCAGCAGTCGCATGGCGGCTCGGGCAAGCAGGCGCGGTCGGTCATCGACGGCCTTGAAGCTGATGTCGTGACGCTGGCGCTGGAAGCCGATATCAACGCCATCGCCAAGGCCGGCAAGATCAAGGCCGACTGGAAGAGCCGACTGCCGAACGATTCGGCACCCTATACCTCGACCATTGTCTTCCTCGTCCGCAAGGGCAATCCAAAGGGCATCAAGGACTGGGGCGACTTGGTCAAGGGCGACGTTCAGATCGTGACGCCGAACCCCAAGACATCCGGCGGCGCGCGCTGGAACTATCTCGCCGCCTGGGCCTGGGCCAACAAGGAATATAACGGCGACCAGGGCAAGGTGAAGGCCTATATTACCGAGCTCTACAAGCGCGCTCCGGTGCTCGACAGCGGCGCACGTGGCGCAACGACCAGCTTTGCCGAGCGTCAGATCGGCGACGTGCTGCTCTCCTGGGAAAATGACGCCTATCTGGCGCAGGCCGAATTCAAGGATGACGGTTTTGAGATCGTCGTGCCGAGCCTGTCGATCCTGGCGCAGCCGAATGTCGCGGTCGTCGATTCCGTCGTTGACACCAAGGGCACCCGCAAAGTGGCGGAAGCTTACCTGAACTTCCTCTATACGCCAGAGGCCCAAAAGATCATCGCCGACAACCACTACCGTCCGCTGAAGCCGGTGGAAGGGTCGTGGCAACCGCCGAAGATCAATCTCGTCACCGTCGACGATGCGCAATTCGGCGGCTGGAAGAAGGTCCAGAAGGAGCACTTCGCTGACGGCGGCGTCTTTGACCAGATTTACAAGCCGGCCAACTAAGCTAATATCCATCTCGAATTGAGACGGCATGAAGGGGTTGCGGCGTGCGAAAACGGCCGCGGCCCCTTTTGAATGAAAAAACAAAAAAGCATTTCGGAGAGATGGGGCCACCGCTCTCCCGCCTCAAATTCAACGGGGAATACCATGTCAAACAAACCTCTGACCGAGCGTATCGGTTTCAGGAGGCATAGCGTCATACCGGGCTTCGGGCTCAGTTTCGGCGTTACTGTCACCTGGCTGACGCTGATCATCCTGATCCCGCTCGCCGCTATGGTGGTGCGCTCCGCCGGCCTCGGCATATCAGGCTATGAGCAATTGCTCTCTGACCGTCGTACGCTGCATGCGCTGGAAATCTCGTTCGGCTGCGCCCTGATCGGCGCAGCCGTTAACGTCGTTTTCGGCGTGCCCGTCGCCTGGGTACTGGTGCGCTACCAGTTTCCGGGCAAGCGGCTGGTGGATGCGATCGTCGATCTGCCCTTCGCGCTGCCGACGGCTGTTGCCGGTATTGCGCTTGCCGCGCTTTACGCCAAGAACGGCTGGATCGGCTCGATCTTCGCGCTCGCCGGCATCAAGATCGCCTATACACCGGCCGGTATCGTCGTGGCGCTGATCTTCATCGGCCTGCCGTTCGTGGTGCGCACGGTGCAGCCGGTGATCGAGGAGATCGACCGCGAGGTCGAGGAAGCCGCCGCGACACTCGGAGCCACCCGCTTCGCCACGATCCGGCGCGTCATTCTGCCGAGCCTGACGCCCGCCGTGCTCACCGGCTTTGCGCTCGCCTTCGCGCGCGCCGCGGGCGAATATGGTTCGGTGATCTTCATCGCCGGCAATATTCCCTACGTCTCCGAAATCGCGCCGCTGCTGATCACCATCAAGCTCGAAGAGTATAATTATGCCGGAGCGACCGCCATCGGCACGATCATGCTCGTCGTTGCCTTCCTGATGCTCCTGGTCATCAACCTGATGCAGGCCTGGACGAGGAGATATGCGAGTGTCTGACATCCACGCTCAAAAATGGCGCTCGCCGACCACCGAACCGCCCGGCGCCAAGATCGCACTGATGGGGGCGGCCGGCCTCTATCTGGTGCTCATCATCATCCTGCCTTTGGCCATTGTCCTGGTCGAAGCCTTTCGGCATGGCTTTGGCACCTATATGGAGGCATTGAGCGATCCGGACGCACAGGCGGCGATCCGCCTGACGCTGCTCGTCGCCGCTATTGCGGTGCCGCTCAATCTGCTGTTCGGGCTCGCCGCCTCCTGGGCGATCGCCAAGTTCGATTTCAAGGGCAAGACCTTCCTGATCACCCTGATCGACCTGCCGTTCTCGATCTCGCCGGTGATTTCCGGCCTGGTCTATGTTCTGCTGTTCGGCGCCAACAGCGCGCTCGGGCCTTGGCTCAAGGCGCACGGGGTCGAGGTGCTCTTCGCGGTGCCCGGCATCGTGCTCGCCACGGTCTTCGTCACCTTCCCCTTCGTCGCCCGCGAACTCATCCCGCTGATGCAGGAACAGGGAACGGCGGAGGAAGAGGCGGCGATCACGCTCGGCGCCAATGGCTGGCAGACATTTTCGCGCGTGACGCTGCCGAACATCAGATGGGGCCTGCTCTACGGCGTGCTGCTCTGCAATGCCCGTGCCATGGGTGAATTCGGCGCCGTCTCGGTCGTCTCCGGGCATATCCGCGGGTTGACGACGACGATGCCGCTGCATATCGAGATTCTCTATAATGAGTACAATCTCGTCGGCGCCTTTGCCGTCGCCTCGCTGCTCGCCCTTCTTGCCATTCTGACGCTGGTCCTCCGCACTGTGCTCGAAATCTGGTTTTCGCACGGCATCGCCGGCTCGAACAAACATTGAGGTCTCAAGACCATGGAAATTCGCATTGAAAATATCCGCAAGGAATTCGACCGATACCCGGCACTGCACGACGTGTCGCTCGATATCCGCTCCGGCGAACTTATCGCGCTGCTAGGCCCTTCCGGCTCGGGCAAGACGACGCTGCTGCGCCTGGTCGCAGGCCTCGAACGGCCGACGGCCGGCCGCGTCTTCTTTGGCGCCGAGGACGCCTCCAACAAGCCGGTGCAGGACCGCAATGTCGGCTTCGTCTTCCAGAGCTATGCGCTGTTCCGGCACATGACCGTGCTCGACAACATCGCCTTCGGCTTGACCGTCCGGCCGCACGCGACACGTCCTCCCAAGGCCGAGATCCGCAAACGGGCGCTGGAACTGCTCGACATGGTGCAGCTGACCGGCCTCGACAAGCGCTATCCGAACCAGCTCTCCGGCGGCCAGCGCCAGCGCGTGGCGCTGGCCCGCGCCATGGCGATCGAGCCGCGCGTGCTTTTGCTCGACGAGCCGTTCGGCGCGTTGGACGCCAAGGTCCGCAAGGAATTGCGCAAGTGGCTCAGGGAATTTCATGACCGCACCGGCCACACGACCATTTTCGTCACCCATGACCAGGAGGAGGCGCTGGAACTCGCCGACCGCGTCGTGGTGATGAGCCAGGGCAAGATCGAGCAGGTCGGCTCCTCAGACGATGTCTATGACCGGCCGAATTCGCCTTTCGTCTTCTCGTTTATCGGCGACAGCGTTTCCCTGCCGGTGACGATGAGCCATGGCGACATTCTTTTCGCCGGCGCCAAGACCGGTCTCCTGCACACGGAGGATGGCGCTGGCCAGATGTTCTTCCGGCCAGGCGATGTCGAGACCGTGGCCGATAATCATGCCGGCATTACCGGGCGCGTGACCACGTCGCGGCGGCTGGCCGGCACGCGTATCGTTGAGGTCAATGTCGGGACAGACGATGCGCCTATCCTGATCGAGGTGGAAATTCCGCTGCATGCCTCGGCGGAACGCGGGGCAGAGGTGCGCTTCCGGCCGACGCGCTGGAAGATTTTCACGAACGCATAAGGCAATCGCTTGAGCATTCGGAGCTATCCTTTTGCCTTGTCGGACAAAGGGATAGCTCGATCGCCACCTAAAAACATTTCGACTTCCCTTGAAATGACATTTTTCAAAGCCATATAGGTGCTATCGAAATTGCACCAGGGCTTCCCCAAGCCCTTCTGACCTCCACACAATTCGATCTGCGGTCCCCCGGGTTCACCCCGCCGGACCGTGTGGATTTGTCATCAGCCCCACTGACCACGGATGTACTGGCAGCGCTCGCGCGGATGACGGGAAAGGCCGGCTTACCCCTCCGGCCTTTTTTGTTTTCGATCGTCCGGGAACAACAAGCATTCGGCCGCCCGCGGCCGAGAAAGGAACGACATTGCAGGTCATCGTCAGGGACAACAATATCGAACAAGCCCTCCGCGTGCTGAAGAAGAAGATGCAGCGCGAAGGCGTGTTCCGCGAAATGAGGGCACGCTCAGCCTATGAGAAGCCCTCCGAGCGCCGCGCGCGGGAAAAGGCCGAAGGCATTCGCCGAGCGCGCAAGATGGCCAAGAAGAAGGCGCAGCGCGAGGGGCTGATCCCTTCCAGTCGCAAGCCGGTCCAGAGCCGAGCGAGATAGTATGTAAGCCGCGGAAAAACCGCGGCTTTTTTGTTGGATAGTCAGTGCGCAGCGTGAGCGTTCAAGCGGCAGCGGCAGCCGGAGCGCCACCCGGCGCCTTGCGCATCACGATCAGATAGCTCAGCGATGCCAGGAACAGCGCGAAGGCAACCAGGATCGGCATCCAGCCGTCATGACCAAGCGAAACGAGCTGCCGGAGCCTTTGCTGAAAATGCTCGAACTCAAGCACCATCGCGTCAGAGCCGGTGAGCAATTGCACGTAGGCAACTGACTTCGGTGAATTGGCGATCGTGAACGAGAAGGAATAGGAGGCGGTGAACCCCGCGACATAATAGACCAGCCGGAGCGCACCGGAGGGCGATTTCTTGTAGAGTTCGACGGGAAAGCAGAGGAAGGCGACGAGAACGCCGAGGAAAAGCGTCTCGATCGGCATGCCCTCGAGTATAGTCTGCATGTCGACATTGGCGAACCAGAGATCACCGAAATTGAAGAAATATTCCGCCGAAGCGCCAAACCAGACAAACAGCGCCAGCACCCAGAGCAGGTTCATCCTGAGAAAGCGGATGCGCATGACGCCGGTGGCCAGCACCACGACGCCGCAGGCGAGCATGCCATAGGGCCGGATGACGCCGTTGAGCCAGGTATCAAGCTCGCCGCAACTGCCAACCACCGCGGCACATCCGGACATACGCACGGCGAGCCATGTCAGGTAATAAAAGTATATCGAGAAGAATATATAGGCCATGCTGGCGACTGCATTCCACCACAGATAGCGCCCGGCATACATGAAATTGCATCTCCCTTAGTTTTCCGCTCACGCATTCGCGGCAATCTCAGGAAATATATTAGCAATTCTTTTGCAATTGTCCGGAAACACCTTCGTCTCTGGTTTCCGGATTATGGCTCCTCACAGGCCAATAATGAATCGTGATCCAATCTGGCACAAGTTTAAGAAAGCAGTACGTCGCTTGGTCGAATTGCGCCGACCTCGATGCCGTTCCAGTTGCGGAACGTGTGTTTCGCAAAACCCATCAGCCGGTCATGCAGCGCTTCGTCGTCGCGGAAAAAACGCGCGAGTACCGCTGCCACCATGCTTTCGGCGGCGCGCGTGGCGCCATCCTCGCATTTGAGCGCAATTGCCAGGCCAAGCTCGGGGATTGCGGCGCAGAACACGCCTTCGGCGCCCGTCTTGGCAAAGATCCGGCCGGGGGCGGCCTGCATGAGTTTCGTGCAGGCGCGGCCGCTGCCGGCGACATAGAAGGGCTCGGCCATGCAGGCCTCGATGATCCGACGCGATGCCTTGGCGCGCTCGGCGCCAATCCCCTCGCCTGTTGCCATCTTGGCAAAGCCGTGGGCGAGCGAACGGAGCGGGACGGCATAGGTCGGGATCGAGCAGCCATCGATACCGCAATTGTCGCGATCGAGTAGCGTGCCGGTCAGGTCGCGCATCGCGTCGCGGATTTCCACCTGCAGCGGATGCTCATAAGTCACATAGCCCTTGGGATCGTTGCCCCTGTGGCAGCAGGCGCAGATGAAGCCGGAATGCTTTCCAGAGCAATTGTTGTGAAGCTGGTTGGGCGTGTCGAGCGTGCGCGCCTGTTCGATCAACACCTTCTGCTCGGACGACCAGTGGGCGCCGCATTCGAGATCGGCCTCACCCCGGCCGACAGCCTTGAGCATAGAGGCAGCGAGCGCAACATGCTCCGGCTCGCCGGAATGCGAGCTGGAGGCGAGCGCCAATTCCTTATTGCCGAATCCATAGGCATCCGCGGCGCCGCTCTCGACCAGCGGCAAGGCCTGCATGGCCTTGCAGGCCGAACGCGGAAACACCGGCCGATCGACATCGCCAACCGCAAACACCGTCTTGCCGGCACCATCGACAACCACCGCCATGCCGCGATGGGCGCTCTCGACGCGGTTGCCACGCAGGACTTCGACCAGCACCGGGTTTGACATGATGTTTTCCTTCGGGATCGGTTTTCTTGGGGTTTGGATTTGCAGAACGTGCTGCGAAAATCAACTTTTTTGCCGTCAAATGTTCAGGGATTTGAGCCCAATTTTCCTAGAATGAGGCGTATTTGTTCTGCGAGCATCGGCAAATCCCTGACAATCGTTTGCCAGACGATATCCAGATCGACCTCGAAGTAGCCGTGCGCAAGGACATTACGCATTTCGCAAGCGCTTTTAAGCGGTAAGCCGGAATTTGCTTCCGCGAACTCCGGATAGCTTCGCAGGATATTACGGCTCGCCTCTCCAACGATTTCAAGATTTCGGATGACCGCGTCCTGCAAAAGCTGATTTCGCAGAAAATCCTCTTTTGCGGCCCTGTTGACATAAATGTCGATGCGAGCAATCGCTTGTTCTATATGCGTGAGGTAGTCGGAAAGCCGCCCGTCCAAGCTGCTCATACAGGCAAAGCCTCTGCGAGGACACGATCCCGGAATTTGGCGGGCAAAGCCTTGGGGGTCACGACATCGACGGGAACGCCGAGCAACTGCCGTAATTCATGTCGTATGGCACCGATATCCAGCAGCGTCATATCTGGCGTGGGGTCGACCAAGATATCGAGATCGCTATCGTCCCGATCATCACCTCGTAGCGCGGATCCAAAGATGCGCGGATTATTGGCCCTATGCGAGCGGACAATATCTCGTACGGCTTGATTGCGTCCTTCAAGGGCAGTTGAGGGCTTCATTTTCAGGCTCCTGACGCGATAACATTACAGGATGCGGGTTCGTCGGCAACGGGATTCGACGAAACCATCACGCCCCCTCCTTTCGTACCCTGGATGTCACTTGAAAAGGCGCAGCCGAGCGACCAAAACCTAGTCCTAATCAATTGAGCCTGCCATGCATCCGACTTCTCCATCAATTCTGAATTGGCATGGCAATGGTGATCGCCGATCTTATGTACCACTTTGCACTGGAGCGCCGCCCGCGACCACCACTGCGGGCTGATCAGTCGGTCAGGGCATAGCCTGGCCGCCGTTGATGTCGACCATCTGGCCGGTGATGTAGCCCGACAGCATGTCGGAAGCCAGGAAGAGATAGGCGCCGGCGCAATCCTCCGGCGTGCCGACGCGGCCGAGCGGTACCGACTTGGCGACACTCTCGCCCTGGTTCGGCAGCGAATAGCGGTCCTGGAACGGCGTCTGGATGAAGCCCGGCGCGATGGAGTTGACGCGGATGCCGAACTTGCCGAGCTCCAGCGCCAACCCCTTGGTGACGGCGGCGATGAAGGCCTTCGACGAACCATAGATGCCGGAGCCGGCCGTGCCGCCGGTGCGGGCCGCAATCGAGGTGGTGTTGATGATGAAGCCGCCCTGTTTCTTCAAATGAGGAATGGCGGCCGTGGTCGCCGCTAGAACCGAGCGACCGTTCAGGTCCATCACCTTGTCATAGTGTTCGTCGGTGAGGTCCTCATAGAGCACGCGGGCGACCATGCCGCCGGCATTGTTAATCAGGCCTTCAAGCTTGCCGAACGTCCTGACCGTTTCCTCGATGATCCGCGCCATGTCGGCGGAGTTGGTCGCATCGCCACGCAGCAGAACGACGCTGCCACCAGCGTCCTCGATCTCCTTGGCAACAGCATGCGCCGCTTCGGCGCTGGAATTGTAGTGCAGGCCGACCTGTGCCCCCTGCGCGGCAAACGCTTTTGCAAGGGCCGCACCGATGCCGGTCGAGGCCCCGGTAATCAGCACCGCCTTGCCGGCAAGATCAGGAATCGTCAAAGCACTCGACATGTTAGCCTCCCGTCAATTGTATGACCATTGCCAAGAGGTAAAGGACAGGGCCGCATCTGTCCAGCGCTTCAGTTGTGGATTGCCGACACGGGCCGAAAACTTGCAGGTTTCTTGCGCGAATTGCCTGCTCTTAACCACTGCAAATCGCCTTGACAATATAGTGATATCACTATTATTTTCCTTTTAATTCTGAAGGACTCTGATGAAATCGCTTGTTTGGGTTGGATCAAGCCGGAAGGACTTCAACGGTTTCCCGGTCGAGGTGAAGTCGGAAATGGGCTATGCGCTCTTTCAAGCGCAAATGGGCGGACGGTACCGCAAGGCCAAGATATTCAAGGGTGCCGGTGATGCAGGCATTGTTGAAGTCGTCGACGACTTTCGCGGTGATACCTTCCGAACGATCTATACGGTGCGTTTCGAATCCGCTGTCTATGTGTTGCACGCCTTTCAGAAGAAGTCGAAGCAAGGCATTGCAACGCCAAAGGGAGATCTCAATCTCATCAAACAGCGTCTCAAGGAAGCCCAGCAGTTGCACAAGGAAAAGATGTTGTGACCAAGGCAATCGAATATGAGGAAAGCAGCGGCAATGTCTTTGCCGACATTGGCCTGCCGGATGCCGAGACCCATCTGATCAAGGCAAGGCTCGTCTATAAGATCGATGAACTGATGAAGCAGCGCGGCCTCAAGCAGGCTGAGGCGGCGTCCCTATTCGGAGTAAAGCAACCCGATATCTCGAAAATGCTGCATGGTGACTTCCGGCAGTTTTCGGTCGAGCGGCTGATGCGTTTCCTGGTCGCACTCGGACAGGATGTCGAAATCGTCGTCAAGCCGCACGTCGATACGAATGTCGAGCCGATGCTGAGCGTGGCGTAACAGGCTCTATTTGAGCAAAGGCTCGTACCGCTTGTCGGTCAACGTCTTCAGGAAGGCCACCAGTGCGTCGATGCGCTTGTCGTCCAGGCCGGGACCGGTGGTCAGTTCCTTCATCGCGACATTGTCGGCGATCTCAGGCGGAGCCCAGAGCTGGCCGGTCTCGGGGTTGATCTGGCGGCTCTTCTTGATCGAATTGTATTTGTTGTAGAAAAGCACCACGGTGCGCAGATCCTTGAAGACGCCATTGTGCATGTAAGGGCCGGTGACCGCGACATTCCGCAGGCTTGGCACCTTGAACTTGCCGCGCTCGGCCGGATCGCCATGCACCATCGGATTGGCGGAGAGGCCGATGTCGACATAGCCGGGTCTTGAGCCGTTCATCCTGCGCGCGTCGAGATTGGCGGGCACGCCGATGTTGAAATATTTGTGCGAGGTGAAGGTCGAGGTCTCGTAGGTGCCATCATTGCCCTTGAGATCGTGGCAGAGGCTGCAGCTGGCGAACTGGGTGGAGAAGAACAACGTCCGGCCGAGTTCCTCCTGGTCGGTCAGCTTCGCCTCGCCGCGCAGATAGCGGTCATATTTGGCATCGAAAGGCGAGAACGACTTGGTGCGCTCGAAGGCGGCGATCGCCTCGGTGGCGAACCGGAATGTCTTCTCTGGGTCCTGCATCGCATCGGCACCGAACAGCGCCGTGAAGGCCTTCACATAATCCGCATTCTCGGCAATCCGCGCGGCGACGGACTTTTCGTCCGGCATGCCCATCTCGACCGGGTTGAGCGGCGGTCCGCCCGCCTGATCCTCCAACGTCGCAGCCCGGCCATCCCAGAACTGGCCACCGAGATAGATGCCGCTGGCGTCCTTGTGGAAAGGCGGGCTCAGAGCGGCATAGGTCGCCGTCGGCGCATTGCGGTCGCCGAAAGACTTGCCGTCATCACCGCGCGACACCGCATCGCCGGCAGTGTTGTGGTGATCGGAAAAACCGATATCCGGCATGTGGCAGGTCGAACAGGCTTCGGTGCGGTTCTTCGACAGGTTCTTGTCATGGAACAGCGCCTCGCCCAATGCCTCCTTGGTCGCAAACTTATCGGATTGCGCGAGCGTCGCACCGCCGAGCAGCGCGAGCGACAGGGCCAGGAAGCCGGGAACAAGAATAGCAGGACGCATGGTGGATCAGAACTCGGGCGTGAATGGCGGCCGCAATGGAAACATGTCCATCACAGTCCAGTTTTGCGCCTTATACACGAAGCTGAGTATTGCGCTCCAGTTTTTTAGTGCCTGCGACAACGATGCGCATCCGCTCAGAGCGGATGGTAGCAATGGAAGCGATGCGCCCCCACCGCCGTCTCTTCGGGAAAGCTTTGCCGGCAGATGTCGGTGGCATAGGCGCAGCGTGGGTTGAACGGACAGCCGGAGGGTGGATTGAGCGGCGACGGCAGTTCGCCCTTGAGCTCGATGCGGTTCTTCTTGTGCGTCGGATCGGCGATCGGCGTGGCCGATAGCAGGGCTGCCGTGTAGGGATGTCGCGGATGGGCATAGACATCTGCGACTGGTCCGGTTTCCACCGGCTTGCCGAGATACATGACCAGGACGTCATTGGCGATATGGCGCACCACCGACAGCCCGTGCGAGATGAAGAGATAGGCGAGGCCCATTTCCTTCTGCAGGTCCATCAGCAGGTTCAACACCTGCGCCTGGATGGAGAGGTCGAGCGCCGAAACCGGCTCGTCGAGCACCAGCACTTTCGGCCTCAGCATCAAGGCGCGGGCAATGGCGATACGCTGCCGCTGGCCACCGGAGAACATATGCGGGTAGCGGTCGTAGTGTTCCGGGCGGAGGCCAACCTTGCGCATCATATCGAGCGCCTGCTCACGGCGTTCGGCAGCGGTGAGCTTGGTATTGATCTTCAGCGGCTCTTCCAGGATCGTGCCGATCTTCTGGCGCGGATTGAGCGAGCCGTAAGGATTCTGGAAGACGATCTGCACCGTGGCGCGCAGTTCGTGCACGCCGGGACTGGCGACCACGCCATCGATCGTCAGTTCGCCTTCGGTGGGGTATTCGATCATGGTGACGAGACGGGCAAGGGTCGACTTGCCGCAGCCGGATTCGCCGACGACGGCCAGCGTCTTGCCCGCTTCGAGCGAGAAGCTCAGGCCGTTGAGAGCCTTGACCGTTGCAGGCTTGGAGAACACGCCGCCGCCGACATCGTAGAAGCGTTTGAGGTCCTTGCCGCGGATGATCTCATTCATGCCAATTCTCCTACGCGGCTGGGATGGCCCGTCGGCTGACCATGCGATAGCGGGTAGTTGCAGAGCGCGGAGCCGAATTCCGCTCCCTGCCGCTCGACAGTCTGGCGACAGAGATCGGTGGCGAAACGGCAGCGCGGTGAAAACAGGCAGCCGGTCGGCCGGTCGTGATGGCCAGGCACGACGCCGGCGATGGACGGCAGGCGGCCGCCCGCCACGGCGCGTTCCGGCAAAGCCGCCAGAAGAGCTGCCGTGTACGGATGATGCGGGTCGGTGAACAGCGGGATCACCGCCTGTTCCTCAACCTTCTGGCCGGCATATTGCACCTGAACGCGCTCTGCCGTTTCGGCAACCACGCCCATATCGTGGGTGATCAGTACCAACGCCATGCCCTCTTCCTTCTGCAGGCGGATGAGCAGGTCAAGGATCTGTGCCTGGATGGTGACGTCGAGCGCCGTAGTCGGCTCGTCGGCGATCAGCAGCTTCGGATTGCAGGCGAGCGCCATGGCGATCATCACGCGCTGGCTCATACCGCCCGACATCTGGTGCGGAAAATTCCGGAGACGGCTTTCGGGCGCCGGGATGCCGACCTTGCGCAGCAGTTCGATCGAGCGCCGCTTGCGTTCCCCGGCAGTGAGACCAAGATGGGTCTTCAGCGCCTCGTCGATTTGATAGCCGACAGTGAAGCAGGGATTGAGCGAGGTCATCGGCTCCTGGAAGATCATCGCCATGTCCTTGCCGATGATCTTGCGGCGCGCACTGCTGGAGAGCGTCATCAGGTCCTTGCCGTCGAAGCGCATGACATCGGCAGTGATCCTGGCGGTCCAGGGCAAGAGGCCCATCAACGCCAGCATGGCGACGGATTTGCCGGAACCGGACTCGCCGACAATGGCGAGGATTTCGCCCTGGTCGCAGGTCAGCGACACGCCATCGACGGCGCGGAACAGGCCGGACGTGGTTTCGAACTCGACGGTGAGATTGCGGATTTCAAGCAGAGGCATGGTCACGACCTCTTCAGTTTCGGATCAAGCGCATCACGCAGGCCGTCGCCCATCAGGTTAATGGCAAGCACGGTGATCAGGATCGCGAGTCCCGGAAACGTCACCACCCACCAGGCGCGCTGGATGAATTCGCGGGCTTCGGCAAGCATCGTGCCCCATTCCGGTGTCGGCGGCTGGGCGCCCATGCCGAGAAAGCCGAGTGCCGCCGCGTCGAGGATCGCCGATGAGAAGGCGAGCGTCGCCTGCACGATCAGCGGGGCGAGACAGTTCGGCAGGATGGTGATGAACATCAGCCGGAACATGCCCGCACCGGCGACGCGCGAGCCGACGACATAGTCCTTGCCGCGTTCGGTCAACACCGCCGCGCGCGTCAGCCGGACGAAATGCGGCTGGTTGACGAGCGAGATCGCGATCATGGCGTTGGTCAGGCCGGTGCCGAGGATGGCGACGAGAACCAGCGCCAGGAGCAGGGACGGAAAGGCAAGGATCACGTCCATCACACGCATGATTGCAGTGTCGACGCGGCCGCCGAAATAACCGGAGATCAGACCGACGAGGACGCCGACAAGCACCGAAAACGTCACCACCACGAGGCCGATGAACAGTGAGAAGCGCGCACCGTAAATAAGCCGTGACAGGATGTCCCGGCCGACGGCGTCGGTACCGAGCAGGAAAGTGTCACGGCTCCCCTCCATCCAGACCGGCGGTAGCAGGAGCAGGCCCTGGTTCTGATCCTGCGGCGCGTGCGGCGCCAATAGCGGCGCGCAGATCGCCATCAGCAGGATCAACACGAAGACGACCAAGCCGATGACAGAGCCCTTGTTGCGTGAAAAGTAGAACCAGAATTCCGCCAATGCCGAAGGCGGAGCGGAGCGTACGGTCTCGGAATTTGCCATTGCTCGCCTACCTTCCGATACGAGGATTGAGAAAGCCATAGAGCACGTCGACAATCAGGTTCACCACCATGATAATGCCGGCGATCATCACCAGACCGCCCTGCACCACCGGATAGTCGCGCTTGAACACCGCGTCGACCATCCATTTGCCGATGCCTGGCCAGGAGAAGATCGTCTCGGTCAAAATCGCGCCGGTGAGCAAAACACCGATCTGCAGGCCGATCGTGGTGACAACAGGGATCATCGCGTTTCTGAGCGCATGCAAGCCGACGACGCGGAAAGGCGAGAGGCCTTTGGCGCGGGCGGTCCGGACATAATCATCGCCCAGCACTTCGAGCATGGCCGAGCGCGTCTGACGGGCAATGACCGCAAGCGGAATGGTTGCCAGCACGATGGTCGGCAGGATCAGGTGGGTTATGGCAGAGCCAAAGGCACCAGATTGGCCGGAGACCAAACTGTCGATGAGCATGAAGCCGGTCACCGACGGGAAGAAATACATGAAGGATATTCTGCCGGACACCGGAGTCCAGCCGAGATAGCCCGAGAAGAAGATGATCAGCAGCAGGCCCCACCAGAAGATCGGCATGGAATAGCCCACCAGCGCGGCGCCCATCAGCGTCTGGTCAAGCCAGCTGCCGCGTTTGAGTGCAGCAATCACGCCGACCGGGACGCCGAGACAGACAGAGAGGATGATGGCACAGAGCGACAGTTCCAGTGTCGCAGGAAACAGCGACAGGAATTCGTCCATCACCTGCCGCTTGGTGACGATCGAATGGCCGAGATCCCCATGTACGATGGCCCAGAAATAGTCGAGATATTGCATGTAGATCGGCCGGTCGAAGCCGAATTGGTGGGCCAGTACCGCATAACGCTCCGGCGACACGCCATGTTCGCCCGCCATGGCAGTGATCGGATCGCCGGGAAGCAAGCGGATGAAGAAAAACGAGACGAGTGTGACTCCGATGAAGGTCGGGATCAGCACGACAATTCGTCTGAGCAGAAATCCAATCATAGGACTTTCCTGGCTGGACGCTCACGTGGGCCTGTCGGAACAGACGCGGTGGCGAAATGCAGACAAGCGCCACCGTGACGGATCACGGCGGCGCCTGCAAGCGAAAGGTTTGTCCTATTCTGCGATGTCGACGCCATCAAACCGATGCGATCCCAGCGGATCCATCAGATAGCCCTTGACCTTGGTCGACATGGGCATGGTCACCAGCGAGTGGGCTATCGTGGCCCAGGGCGCTTCCTTCTTGAAGATGTCCTGCGCCTGGACGTAGAGCTTCTTGCGCTCGGCCTGGTCGCTGATCTCGGAAGCCTTCTTGGTCAGGGCGTCGAAGTCCTTGTCGCACCAGGCCGCCTTGTTGTTGGAGCCGACGGCGCCGCAGCCGAGCAGGACTGCGAGGAAGTTGTCCGGGTCGCCGTTGTCACCGGTCCAGCCGGCCAGCACCGCACCGTCATGCTTCGGGTCGCCCGCGAGCTTCAGGTATTGCGTCCAGTCGTAGGAGACGACCTCGACCGTGACGCCCACCTTGGCGAAATCGGCCTGGATCAGTTCGGCCATGCGGTGCGCGTTCGGGTTATAAGGACGCGAAACCGGCATCGCCCAAACCTTCATGTGAAGGTCCTTGACGCCCGCCTTGTCCAGAGCCGCCTTGGCAGCAGCCGGATCATACTTGTCGTCCACCGTGTCCTGGTTATAGGCCCACATGGTCGGCGGGATCGGGTTCTTGGCGATCTGGCCGATGCCGGGATAGACGGCGTCGAGGATTGCCTGCTTGTTGATCGCCTGGTTGAGCGCCTTGCGCACCTCAGCCTTGTCGAAAGGCGGCTGGGTCGTGTTGTAGGCGAGATAGCCGACATTGAGGCCGGGCTGCTCCATCACGGTCAGGCTCTTGTCAGCCTTCATCGCCGGGATATCAGCCGGATTCGGATAGGGCGCGATCTGGCATTCGCCTGCTTTCAGGCGCTGCAGACGCACGGCCGGATCGGGCGTGATGGCGAAGACCAGATCGTCGATCGCCGGCTTGCCGCCGTCCCAATAGTTCGGATTGGCCTTATAGCGGATCATCGCGTCCTGCTGATAGGCGACGAAAGCGAAGGGACCGGTGCCGAGCGGCTGCTGGTTCAGTTTTTCCGGCGTCTTGTCGGCCAGGAGCTTGTCGGCATATTCCTTCGACACGATCGAGGCGAAATCCATCGCCAGGTTGGCGATCATCGGCGCGTTCGGGGCGGTGAGATTGAGCTTCACCGTGTAATCGTCGACCTTCTCCCAGGACTTGGTCAGCGACGGCATCGACATGTCGTTGAAGTAGCCGTACTGGGCATCGCTGATATAGGTGAAGAAGGGATTCTTCTTGTCGCTCTGGCGCTCGAAAGTGAAGATCACGTCGTCGGCATTGAAGTCACGCGTCGGCGTGAAGAAATCGGTGGCCTGGAACTTGACGCCCTTGCGCAGGTGGAACGTGTAGGTCAGGCCGTCGTCGGAGACTTCCCATTTCTCGGCAAGGCCGGGGACGACTTCAGTCGTGCCGCGCTTGAATTCGACGAGGCGATTGTAGACCGTCTTCGAGGAGGCATCGAACGTAGTGCCCGATGTGTAGAGGCCGGGATCGAACCCTTCGGGTGAACCTTCGGAGCAGAAAACCAGCGTTTTTGCGGACGCGCCGAAGGCGAAGGTCGAGACGATGGCAGTGGCTGCGAGTAGGGTAAAAAGCTTCTTCATGGATTTCCCCTTATTTCCTCCGCACCGGCTTCTTACCGGCCCGGTTGTGCCTGAATGGATGATATTTCATTCCAAAAAGCAATAGGAATTGGAGGAATTATTTTCCATCCGGTCAAAAGTGGAGCCCCGTCTGTAACAATTAAGACAACCTCGCGCAAAATCCGCGTGGATAGCGGAAAATCCCATTTCGTTTTGTTGAGAGGTTGGCTATGGCGGTTTTCAGCGTTCTCCCAAACCCGCGTCGAAACCGGCGTAACCGGTCCCTCCTGAGGAATATTGAAGGCATGAATTTCCGTAGTCTCCTGATCGCCGGCCTGGCCATGACCGTCGCTGGCTGCACCACCACCGCGTCGCTTTCTGGCGATCCGCTCTCCAAGCGCTGGGTCGGCACCAATGCCGGCAAGTTCTTCGCCGCCTATGGTCCGCCGGTTTCCGACGAGGAGAGCGGCTCGACGACGACCTATGTCTGGCGCGGCGGCTACAGTCATCACCGCACGCCAGCGCAGTACAAGGGCGAAGGCAAGAACCGCAAGCTGGTCGCGCGGGCCCATACCGACTATCTCGTCTGCCAGGTCAAACTCATCGTCGGCTCCGACTATATGATCAAGTCGATCGACGCCTCTGTCGACAAGCCCGGCCCCGACGGCGGCCCCAGTTGGTGCCAGCAGACGCTGGACGCGGCAAAGTAAGCAGCAGATAAAATGCACGCGCCGGTGGCCTGCTTCCGAGCGGGCCCGGCGCGACCAAATGCCCCTCCCTTCGAAAGCGGCTTAGAAAAGCCAGCTTCTCAATTCATCTTGATTGCGACATGAAAGTGCTGCGAAGCGCTTCGTTGTGTGGTACACAGGAAGCACGGTCCGCATTTGAGGACTGGCATGGCTTGGCCCGAAGAGGCCGGGCGGTATCTGGGAGGATACATGAGGTATTTGCTGGAAAGTCAGGATATCGGGGTCTTCAGTCCACGCGATCTCGAAGCGCTGCAGACCGCATTCACTATCCTAAGCGTGCAATTGTCGCTCTATGGCGATGACACCGAAGCCCGCAAGCTGGCCCGCTCACTGATTCAGCTCTATCGCCACGGCGTCCGGGAGCCCGATCAGATGGTTGCGGCACTGGAAAGCTACAAGGCCGCCTGAGGCCGGGGAACGCAACTTCCTCGTAGAAAGATTTTTATATTCCAATACTTTAAGTTTAAATAATTCTTCGCTCATGCGCGTTTTGGACGATTGCGCAAGAAATCCGAAGTATCGGGTATTTCGATCGGCGCCGGGCAGCGCTAGGTTTCGCATGCGGCGGTCGCGAGAGAACGCGGTCGGCCACGCAGATTTCAAATAGTGACGAAGAGGCTTCAACATGCTGGGCAAACGCAAACTTGGCACACAGGGCTTGGAAGTATCGGCGATCGGCCTGGGCTGCATGGGCATGAGCCAGTCCTATGGTCCGGCAGACGAGGCGGAATCGATCGCCACGCTGCATCGCGCCATCGAACTCGGCTGCACTTTCCTTGATACGGCAGAAGTCTATGGGCCGCACACCAACGAGGATTTGCTCGGGCGGGCGCTCAAGGGCCGCCGCGACCAGGTGACGATCGCGACAAAATTCGGCTTCAGGATCGAAAACGGCAAGCAAAAGCTCGCCGAACGCGACAGCCGCCCGGAAAACATCCGCCGGGCTGTCGATGGCTCGCTCAAGCGGCTGCAGACCGATCACATCGACCTGATTTATCAGCATCGCGTCGATCCGGCCGTGCCAATGGAAGACGTCGCCGGTACGGTTGCCGATCTGATCCGTGCGGGCAAGGCCCGCTATTTCGGCCTGTCGGAGGCCGGCATCGCCAATATCCGCCGGGCGCATGCGGTGCAGCCGGTCTCGGCGCTGCAGAGCGAATATTCGCTATGGGAGCGCAATCTCGAAGCGGACGTGATCCCGGTGCTGCGCGAACTCGGTATCGGGCTCGTGCCTTTCAGCCCGCTTGGCCGCGGCTTCCTGACCGGTGCGGTGCAGCGCGCGGAGGACTATCCCGAAGGCGATTATCGCCGCAATGATCCGCGCTACCAGGGTGAGAATTTCGACGCGAACATGCGGGCGGCCGGCATCGTCCGGGAGATCGCCGCGACGCACGATGCCAAGCCGGGTCAGATTGCACTCGCCTGGGTGCTGGCCAAGGGCGGCGACATCGTGCCGATCCCGGGCACCAAGCGCCGCACCTACATCGAGGAGAATGTCGCTGCTGCGTCGATTGTTCTCGACCAAGAGGAAATGCGGAGGCTCGACGACGTCATGGCCCCCGGCAAGGTGGCTGGACCACGCTATGGAGCGGCCATGATGACGACGATTGATCGGTAAGTTAAGGCCGGAGCGCTCGCTGGCGGCGCTGCCAGATCGTAACCGAATTGGTTGCGGATAAACGGTCGCGCATCTTATCCGCCCTGGGTCGCGCAATCCTCTCCTCGTTTCAACGGGGAGAGGACGAGTGGTAAATCTGCAAAATCCGCTACGCTGCCGACTGGGCCGCACCTTCGGACGGCCTGGCTTCGGCGACGGCAAGCAGATCGCGGCTCGAAGGCATGCCGCTCAGCAGCTGCATCTGGAAATGATCGGCCTCGCGCCGGCGAAAGGCCTCGAGGAACTGCTCGCTCTTTTCGTCGCTGAAGCCGAATTCGCGCATGGCATGTTCGGTGAAAGCCACGGCGGATTCGAGAATTTCCTGTACGTGGCACTCGACGCCAGCGCGCGCCAGCGACAACGCATGCTCCTCGTCATGGGCGCGCGCGATGATCTTGGTTTCCGGCAGGCGTTGACGGAGATAGCTGACGATCCGTGTCGTCTCCTTGCGGTCATCGGTACAGACCAGGATGAGCTTGACGTTGCGCACGCCCGCCGCCTCCAGCACCACCGGATCGGAGGCATTGCCGTGCAACGAATTGACGAGGCTGTATTTCTCCGCCTCGTCGGCCAACGCCTGATCCTTTTCAACGACAATGACGTGCTGGTTCATCGCCAGGAAAGGCTGAACGACGACCTGACCGAAACGACCGAAGCCGATGATCATCACCGAAGCGGCACCGCTGTCGGCCTCGGCTGCCTCCGCCGAGAGCGACTTGTTCCAGTTGAGGAAGCGGTTGAACGCGAAGAGCGAGATCGGGGTCAGCGCCATGGAGAGGATGACGACCGCCGTCAGCATGGCATTGGTGTCGCTGTCCATCAGGTTCGATGAGGTTGCCGTGGTGAACAGAACGAAAGCGAATTCCCCGCCCTGCGCCATCATGACCGCCCGCTTCAGGGCCTCGACCCGGTTGGATTTCAGAACCCGGGCCAGCAGATAGATGACCAGCGACTTTACCACCATGAAGCTCAGCACCGCCAGCAGCAGGAAATGCCAGTGCTTCGCCACGACCTCGACGTCGAGCGACATACCGACTGCCAGGAAGAACAGCCCCATCAACAGGTCGCGGAAGGGCGTGATGTCCTCTTCCAGCTGATGGCGGAAATTGGAGGTCGACAGCACGACGCCGGCAAGGAAGGCGCCAAGCGCCATGGAGAGGCCGGTATTCTCCAGCAAGACCGCGGCGCCGAGCACGATGACCAAGGCGGCGACCGTCGTCAATTCACGGGCGCCGGAGAGCACGACGATGCGGAAAAACATATTGAGTATCCTGCCGCCGAGCAGCAGGAAGGCTGCGACCACGCCGCCGGCGACGGCGATTGCAATCAGGCGGGTCGTGAGATTGCCGTCGGAATCAGCGGGCGACATCAGCGCCACCACGGCAAGGATCGGCACGATCGCGAGGTCTTCGAGCAAGAGCACGGAGACGATCTTCTCGCCGCCCGTGCTGGTCAGTTCGCCTCCCTCCTGAAGCAGTTGCATGACGATTGCCGTGGACGTCAGAACGAAGCCCATGCCGGCAACGAAGGCGATTGCCGGCGGAAAGCCCAGCCAGATGCCGACCGCCGTCAGGAAGGCCGAGCAGAGTACCACCTGCAATACGCCGAGACCGAGAATCTGCGAGCGCAACCGCCAGAGTTTCGCCGGTTTCATCTCCAGCCCGATGATGAACAGGAAGAGGACGACGCCGAGCTCGGAAGAGTGCAGCATCTTCTCCGGATCCGGAACAAGGCGGAAGCCGAAGGGCCCCACGGCAAGGCCGGCGGCGAGATAGCCAAAAACCGCACCAAGCCCAATGCGGCGAAACAGCGGAACCGAGAGCGCGCCAGCGCCGAGGACGGCGACCATGAGCAACAAATCATGCGAACTTTCGGCAGCCTGCTGGACATTGACAGCGGTCATTTGCGCTCTCGCTTTTCTGGACAATAAAAATCTGGAAATTCGCAGTCGGCATGAGAGCACAATCTGTTTTCCAAAGCTTTAACTGGTTGAAATGAATCAAAAATCCAAGTCCCGAAATGGATCACAAAGACCTTAGCGGACTAAATGACTGCCGTTGCTTAACCATCAATTTAGCAACCCTATCATTGGTTTAGATCGCTATTGCAATCGCCCTGCGAATCGACAACAGTGTCTCAACGCTGGGGGCCTAGAGTTAGAATTTAGGACGTTCCTGGTGAGAGGTGTGCGGTCGTCCATCAAGAGCCGGCCGGGTTAAGACTACCCTTTATTCCAAGTGCACTACGTATTAGACTGAGGTTGGACGGCGCCGAGGAGTGAGCGGGCCTATCCCTGTGCTGCGTAAACAGTACTTTTTCGGAGTTTCATCGCATCAGGTTCGCAGCGGAGTCGTTTCGGCTCGTGCTTGCCTTTGCGCGTGCATTCGGTCCACCGAACGGGAGTGTTCTCCATGGATGCCATCGTAAACCCCAGCCACAATGTGAATGTCGGTCGAATTTCGGGGCGCGCCGCACAGAAATTCAAGGTCCATCCCGGCACCCCGCATCCGCTTGGCGCACGGCCGCGCGACAACGGCGTCAATTTCTCCTTCTTTTCCGAAAATGCCCAGATGGTGACGCTGCTAATCTTCAGCGACCATGACGACATCATACCGATCGCCACGGTCGAGATGAGCGCGGAGTGCCACCGTACCTTCCATTTCTGGCACTGCTTCATCGAGGGTGCGGTGGTGGGCATGCACTATGCCTATCGCGTCGACGGTCCCTCAGCGGTCGAGAATGGCCATCGCTTCGATGCCACCAAGGTGCTGCTCGATCCCTATGGCCGCGGCGTTTCGAAAACGCTGTGGAACCGTGGCGACGCCTGCGGCACCGGCGACAACATGAAGACGGCGATGCGCAGCGTCATCATCGAGGTCGAGGGTTACGACTGGGAAAACGACAAGCATCCGGCCACACCGATGAACGAGACGGTGATCTACGAGATGCATGTCGGCGGTTTTACCCGCCGCGGCAATAGCGGCGTCGGCCATCCCGGCACGTTCGGCGCGGTGATCGAGAAGATCCCTTATCTCAAGCAGCTCGGCGTTACCGCTGTGGAACTGTTGCCGGTGTTCGATTTCGACCAGACCGACTTCCATGAGGTCGATGGCGAAAAGCTCTATAACTATTGGGGCTATGCGCCGATCGCCTTCTTCGCCCCACATTCGGGCTATTGCCTAACGCCGGAGAGCGGCTCGCATGCCGACGAATTCCGCGACATGGTCAAGGCGCTGCACAAGGAAGGCATCGAGGTGATCCTCGATGTGGTATTCAACCACACCGACGAAGGCAACGAGCGTGGCCCGACGACGTCGTTCCGCGGCATCGACAACGCAACTTACTACATGCTTTCCGAGCGCGACCGGCGCTACTATGCCGACTATTCCGGCTGCGGCAATTCACTCGACTGCAATCATCCGGTCGTGTCGAAATTCATCGTCGACGTGCTGAAATACTGGGTCGAGGTGATGCGCGTCGACGGCTTCCGCTTCGACGAGGCCTCGGTTCTGTCGCGCGGGCCGGACGGGGCACCGATGCGCTATCCGCCGGTTCTCTGGCAGATCGAGCTCGAAGATGCACTGGCCGATACCAAGATCATCGCCGAGGCATGGGATGCCGGCGGCCTCTACCAGGTCGGCCGCTTCCCGGGCTATCGCTTCGCCGAGTGGAACGGCAAGTTCCGCGACGACATGCGCGATTTCGTCAAAGGCACGCCAGGCCTGGTCGGCTCGATCGCGGCACGCCTGTCGGGCAGCGCCGACCTCTATGAATCGAACGGCCATTTGCCGGTCAATTCCGTGAACTTCATTACCGCGCATGACGGCTTTACGCTCAACGACCTCGTCTCCTACGACGGCAAGCACAATGCCGCCAATGGCGAGGGCAATCGCGACGGTGTCGACGCCAACATCTCCTGGAACTGCGGTGCCGAAGGCCCGAGCGAGGACCCGGAGATAGAGGCGCTGCGCGAACGGCAGATTCGCAATTTTTTCACGCTGCTGATGATGTCCCAGGGCGTGCCCATGTTCGTCATGGGCGATGAGGTGCGGCGCAGCCAGCTCGGCAACAACAATACCTGGTGCCAGGACAACGAACTCACCTGGTTCGACTGGGACGCGGTGAGCAAGCGCCGCGACATGCATCGCTTCTTCATGCTGATGACCTGGTTCCGCCGGCATCATTCGACGGTTCATCGCGCCCGCTTCTTCGATGGCCGCAGGAATGATCGCGGCCTCGCGGATGTCAGCTGGCATGGCGCCGATCTCGACCGGCCGGGCTGGAATGACGGCAATGCCCGCGTGCTCGGCATGACGCTCGGCGGCTTTGGCAGCGAGCAGGATATCCACCTGATGGCCAACATGTACTGGGAGCCTGTCTCAATGGCCGTTCCGGCGGTTCCGGGACGTATATGGCATCGGGTGGTCGACACGTCGCTGCCCTCCCCCGACGATGTCTGTGATCCCGGCATGTCGCCGCCTCATCACGAGGATCGGTATTTGATGGGCGGTCGCAGCGTGGTCGTGCTGGTTTCGAAATAATCCATTCAATCCCACCCGAACGGACGAGCTTTTCTCATGAACAAACTCGACTTCACCTTTTCGGACCTGATCGCCGGCTATGTGACTTCCTTCGATGCGGAGGCCGGCATCTTCCAGATGGAGACCAGCGACAAGCGGCCCTTTAGCGTGATCCTGGCGGCCAATATCTATGCCGAGATCATCCGCAATCTCGGCGAGGGCTTCATCAATGCCAGCGACCAGTTGCGCGACATGCTGGTGCCCGGCCGCTATCTCTTCGTCTACGGCGTCTTTTATCCCGATGGCAATGAAGCGACACCGGTGACCTTCGAGGCCAAGCACATCATCTTCGCCGGCCGCACCGAGAGCGCCTGGGTGTTCGAACGGCAGGACTGGTGGGTGAAGCAGGTGGCGCAGATCGCCGATTTCTTCCTTGAAGCCGAATTCGGCACGTCGGAGCCGATCGACTACAAGGAATACCGCACCGTGCTGACCGCAATGGGCCAGAAGACCCGCAACGGCCGCCAGGAGACCGACACGATCTCACGCCTGGTCTATGGTTTCGCGTCAGCCTTCCTGATGACCGGCGAGGATCGCTATCTCGAAGCCGCCGAGGCCGGCACGAAATATCTGCGCGACCATATGCGCTTCGAGGACAAGTCCGAAGGCGTGGTGTTCTGGTATCACGCCGTCGACATTCGCGAGGATGGCTCCGAGCACAAGGTGCTGGCGTCCGAATTCGGCGACGACTATGACGCCATTCCCTGCTACGAGCAGATTTATGCCTTGGCCGGCCCGATGCAGACCTATCGCATCACCGGCGATCCGGACATCATGTCGGATGCCGAGGCGACGATCGCGCTGTTCGATCGCTTCTTCAAGGACAAGTCGGAAGTGGGCGGCTATTATAGCCATCTCGATCCGATCACGCTGTCGCCGCTTTCCGACAGTCTTAAGCACAACAAGGCGCGCAAGAACTGGAACTCGGTCGGTGACCATGCGCCCGCCTATCTGATCAATCTCTATCTCGCCACCGGCGACAAGCGCTGGGCCGATTTCCTCGAATATACATTCGACACGATCGCCAGCCACTTCCCCGACTATGACGAGAGCGCCTTCGTCCAGGAAAAGTTCTTCTCGGACTGGTCGAAGGACCAGAGCTGGGGCTGGCAGCAGAACCGTGCCGTGGTCGGCCACAATCTGAAGATCGCCTGGAACCTGATGCGCATGGACAGCCTCAAGCACAAGGATGCCTATGTCGCGCTGTCGGAGAAGATCGCCGGCCTGATGCCGGTGCATGGCATGGATACGCAGCGCGGCGGCTGGTACGACGTGGTCGACCGCGTGCTGCAGCCGGGTCACAAATTCCACCGCTATGCCTGGCACGACCGCAAAGCCTGGTGGCAGCAGGAACAGGGCATCCTCGCTTATTACATTCTCGCCGGCATCACCGACAAGGATCAGTATCATCGGCTCGCGCGGGAATCGGCGGCTTTCTACAATGCCTGGTTCCTCGATACGGAGGCAGGCGGCATATATTTCAACGTGCTGGCCAACGGTCATCCCTATGCGCTGGGCACCGAACGCGGCAAGGGCAGCCATTCCATGGCCGGCTACCATTCCTGCGAACTCGCCTATCTCGCGGCCACCTATTCCAACCTGCTGGTGATGCGCGAGCCGCTCGATCTCTGGTTCAAGCCGAAGCCCGGCGGCTTCGCGGACGGCAAACTGCGCGTCTCGCCCGATATCCTGCCGAAGGGATCGATCAAGATTTCCGACGTCTGGGTGGACGGCCATTCCTATGACGATTTCGATGCCGATGGTCTCACCGTCAACCTTCCGGAACAGCATGGCGAGATCAAGGTGCGCGTGCGGCTGATCCCGTCCTCGGTGCGCTTCGATGCCGACCTCCTCGGTGTCAAGGGCAAGACCGGTACGATCTCGCTCGATGGCGAACTGACGGCGCATGACATCAAGGAGTTGGAGGCCACGATCGAAGATGCGTTCGCGGCCGGCGCCACGAAGATCAAGMTCGATGCCAAGAAGCTGACCGCGATCGCGCCGGAAGCACTGCGCTATCTCGCCTTCCTGATCGAGCGCCGCGGCGACAGTTTTGATCTTTCGATCGTCAACGCCAAGGGCGATGTCGGCAAGGTCATCCTGGAAAGCGAAATCGTAGAGACGATCGGCTGAGGCGGGAAAGGATCAGTGATGCTCCTGGGCTTGTTCTTCCTCGATCCCCTTGGACAGCCATTCGGAGGCTTCCACCATGTCGGCGAGGCCCTTGAGAAAGGTGATCAGCCCCAGGAGGATCACGCCTTCGCGGGCGCCGATGACGCTCTCGAAATCGGTGAAGATTTGCGCAAAGGCCTCCGCGATGCCGCTGAAGAAAAGGCCAAGCCCGGTCAACAGCGTCATCGCCGGGTGGCGGGCGATCGGAGCGATATAGCGGCTGACGAAGGCGTGGATTCTTACTCGTACGGAGTGGCTGAGATAGCGGACCCAGATGCTGCGTTGTTCGCGCGTCGGAAGATGAACATGCGTGTGCGAAAAGACATTGTCAGTCATCGTTGCGTCCCCATCGTCAAGACAGCCCTTGCCGCACATCCTCTAAGCTGGCGGCTGCCCGTTTCATGCGCTGACGGCGACGCTAAGGCAGTCTCGTTAACAAGAATATGCATGGCGCCGGTTGATCGGAACGGAGGGTTAACCGCCCGCAAACGGCGCGCCTGACATCATCCGGACATGGCTGTCGGTCGCTCCGGACAAAGCTCATATGTCATCGCATTCTGGAAAGGACATCCGAAAATGGCGACCAAGAAGATTCTGGCAGTCATGTCCGAATGGGGCTACTGGGGCATCGAGCTCGTCGGTCCCCTGAGGAAGCTCGAAGCCGCCGGCTATAGCTTCGATTTCACCACGCCGAAGGGCAAGCGCTCGCCGGCTTTGCCGCCGAGCTATGACACAAACTATATGGATCCGCCGCTTGGCGTCTGCGTGACGACGCCGGAGGATGCGGAACTGGTCAAGGCCTTCGAGGCGACCAACCGCACGGACAATCCGATCAACCTGTCGGCCTGGTTCCCGGAGAGGCCCTATTATTCGGCCGAGTCCTTTCTCCGCAAGCTCGAAGCCTATTACGAAGCCCGCAAGGCGTCGCAGGCCGAAGCGGCCCAGAAATATGACGCCGTCCTGCTGGTCGGCGGCAGCGGTCCGATCATCGACATGGTCAACAATCAGCGCGTCCATGATCTCGTGCTCGGCTTCCATGCCGCCGGCAAGCCGATCGGGGCGATCTGCTATGGCGTGGCAACGCTGGTCTTCGCCCGCGATTTCAACGAGCGCCGGGCAATCATTCGCGGCAAGCATGTCACCGGCCATTGCATCGRATACGATTATCATGACGGCACCGGCTTCATGGGCACCGATTTCAACATGGGTCCGCCACCTTATGTGCTGGAATATATCCTTGCCGATGCGGTCGGTCCGGAAGGCCAGTATCACGGCAATTTCGGCAAGCGCACTTCCGTCATCGTCGACTATCCGTTCATCACAGCCCGCTCGCTGCAGTGCAGCCACGAATTCGGCGAGCGCTTCGTCGACGTGCTCGACAACGGCCTCAAGCGCTCGGGATGGTGAGTATGGCGCGCACGGGCCACAGAGCGATCCTGGAGCAGTTCGTCGCCGATGGGCTGACGCATATTTTCGGTAATCCCGGCACCGTCGAGCAGGGATTGCTCGACGCAATGAGCGATGTGCCGGAACTGCACTATATCCTGACACTGCAGGAGACGATCGCCGTGATGGCGGCCGATGCGCATGCGCGCGCCACGCGCAAACCGACCGTGGTGCAGATCCATTCGACGCCCGGGCTCGGCAATTCCATCGGTGCGCTCTACCAGGCCATGCGCGGCCATAGCCCGCTGGTGGTGATCGGCGGCGATGCCGGCCTCGCCTACCAGAATCTCGACGCGCAGATGGCCGGCGATCTCGTCGCCATGGCCAAGCCAGTGACCAAATGGTCGACCATGGTCGTGCATCCGGCCTCGCTGCTGAGGACGCTCAAGCGCGCCATCAAGATCGCCGCGACGCCACCGATGGGGCCGGTCTATGTCTGCCTGCCGGAGGATATTCTCGACGCCGAGGCGGTCGAGGCGGTCGAGGCGACATTGATCCCCGACACAGACGTCATGCCTTCCGCCGCCTTTATCGAACATGCCTCGGAATTGCTGGCGAATGCTCAGCGACCACGCATCTTCGTCGGCGACGGCATTGCCTGGGACGGCGCGCAGAAAGCGCTCGTGCGGCTCGCCGAGACGCTTGGAGCACCTGTCTGGGGCGTCGATGCCGGCGACGAGAACATGCCGCCCGGCCATCCGCTCTGGGCCGGGCAGACCGGCCATATGTTCGGTTTCCAGTCCAAGCCGATCACCGAAGGCGGCGATGTCAATCTGATTGCCGGATCCTATGTGCTGCCGGAAGTGTTTCCCGAGCTCGGCACGATTTTCGCCGCCGGCGCCAAGGTGATCCATGTCGATCTCATTGCAGACAACATCGCCAAGAACCATCCGGCCGATCTTGGCGTCATCGCCAGTCCGAGGCTGACACTGGACGTGCTTGCAGATGCCGTGGAGCGCAAGCTCTCGACAGGACGCAAGACGGCGATCGTCACGGCAGTGAAGGACGCGGGCGAAAAGAAGAAGGCGGCGGCCGACGCGATGCTTGCCAAGGACGCGACGCTCAGCGGCACGCCGCTGCAATTCGCCCAGTTCATGCGGGTGCTCGGCCCGAAAATCCCGGCCAATGCGCTGGTCTTCGACGAGGCGCTGACGTCTTCGCCGGAACTCACCCGGCATCTGCCGCCGCTCCAGGAAAACTCCTTCTTCCAGGTCCGCGGCGGCTCGCTCGGCACGGCGATGGCCGGCGGCATCGGGCTGGCGGTTTCGGATCGCAGCCGCCCGGTCTTCGCCTTTTCCGGCGATGGCGGCGGCATGTACACCGTCCAGGCGATCTGGTCGGCGGCACGGCACGATCTCAATGTCGTCTTCGTCATCTGCTCCAACCGTTCCTACAAACTGCTGCAGCTCAACCTGCATCAGTTCCGCGAGGAGCGCGGACAAGAACAGGGCGCCTATCCCCTGTCCTTCGATCTTTCCAAGCCGGAACTCGGCTTTGTCGAGATGGCGGCGGGCATGGGCGTTCCGGGCGTGAAAGTGGTGACGGAAGCGGACATTGGTCCCGCCGTCGAAAGGGCGCTCTCGGAGCGTGGGCCGTTCCTGATCGATGTGGCGATCCGCGGCGACGTGCATCCGGAACTGATCGGCGTCGCCTGCGGGCACTAGCGGAATTTGAGGGGCAAGCACATGGCCAAGACGGTCGCCATTCTGATCGAGTCGGACTATTACGAGCACGAGATCTGGTACTACCACTACCGCTTCCAGGAAGCCGGTATCGAGGCGCGCTTCGTCACCCGGCTCTGGGGCCAGCCGAGCATCACCTTCAAGGGCCATGAATATCATGCGCCATTCGAATGCCACGACAGTTTCGAGGAACTGGATGTAGCCGGCCTCGCCGGCGTCATCGTGCCGTCGGGTATAGTGGCCGACCGGTTGCGCTATACCGACGATCTGAAGAAAATGCCGCCGGCAAGTGCCTTCCTGAAGCGGGCCTTCGACAATCCCAACGTGATCAAGGGCATTATCTGCCATGGCCTCTGGCTCTGCGCGCCGGATACGTCGATGGTCAGGGGTCGCAAACTGACCTGCCATCCCAACCTTTACGGCGATGCCATCGCTTATGGAGCGCAATATGTCGATGAGGACCTGGTCGAGGACGGTGACCTGATCACCGCGCGCACCGGCGGCCACGCCCATTTGCTCGCCCCCGCAATCATCGCCCGCCTTTCCTGACGCCTGGAGTCCGCCATGTCCACCACCGATCAGACCCGCGCCATCGCCGCCGAATGGTTCGATGCGCTGACCCACCGACGCTATGAAGAGGCATTGTCCTGCCTCGACCCGAATGTCGAATGGATCAACTATAAGATTTTGCCGGGCTATAACGACGAGATGCCCTGGATCGGCACCGTGCACGGACCTGCTGCCGTCGTCGACACGCTGAAGATCTTCACCGGCGTCTGCGACGTCAAGAAGGAAGAACTGGTGAAGCTCATCGTTGACGGCGAAGAGGCCGCTGGCATCATTCACGAGATTTCCAGGGTCAAGGCAACCGGCATGAAGTTCGAGATCGAATTCATCCAGTGGCTGACGATCCGTAGCGGCAAAATCGTCCGCTGGAAATCCTATACCGACCCCTCGCCGATCCTGAAAGCGATCGAGGGAGATGCCTCATGACAGGCGCGGAAAAGACCGGTCACCATGGATCGCATAACGCGCCTCGGCTCAAAGCCTGGCTCGAGGCGATGAAGAACAATGACGGTGCGGCAGTCGTCGCCGGCCTCGCCGACGGCGTGGTCTTCGAGACGCCGTCGGATGAATGGGATGCGATCATTCCCTATATCGGCAAGGCCGAAGGCAAGGAGGCGGTGCTTGCCGGTTTTGGCAAGCGGGCGAAGGTGGTCGAGACTGTCGCGCTCGACATCCTCGCGTCTGCTGCCTCCGGCAGGCATGGCTATGCGGAGATGCATTCGCGCGAGCGGCTGATCGATAGCGGTCGCGAATTCGACATCCACAGCCTGCATCTTTTCACGTTCGACGAAGCCGGCCGGATCGTGCATTGGCAGTCCTTCTTCGATCCCGATCCGGAAACCGCAGCGCTCGCCGCCGACCTGCCGGCACGGTTCATCACCGCCGTCGGACATAATGATCTCGACGCGGCGAAACTCTATCTCGGCCAGGGCGTGCATGCCGACGCCGTCGACAAGGACAGCGGCCTGTCCGGGCTGATGATGGCGGCCTGCCGCGGCTTTGCCGACATGGTCGAGCTTTTGATCACCCACGGCGCCAATGTGAATTTCTCCGATGGCGGCGGCGGCGCCACGGCGCTGCACAAGGCCGCACAGGCCGGATCGCTGCCGATCGCCACAGCGCTGGTGAAAGCCGGCGCCTTCGTCGATTCTGTCGCCGCGACCACGGGGCATACGCCGCTGATGGATGCGATCTGGTTCGGTGCGGTCGATGTCACAGGCTTCCTCCTCGACAACAATGCGTCGCTGAAAGTGATATCGAGCTATGGCTTCTCGCTCGACGACCACTTCGCCTACGAGGAGAAAGTCAACACTGCGCAGACCGATGCCTTCAAGGCGATCAAGCAGCTGTTCGACGCCCGCCGCGCCCGTGACGAGAAGGCGGTTAGAGATCAGGTGCTGATGGCAGCCGTGGTCGCCAACGACCTCGACGGCGTCAAAGCCGCGCTCGCCGACGATGCCGATGTCAACGAGCGGGCGCCGATCACCGGCAGCTTCAACAATGGCCATACGCCGCTGCATGTCGCGGCGCGCGAGGGCAAGGCGGACATTGTCGCCGTGCTGCTGCCTGCCGGCGCCGACGTCAATGCCGTCGAGCCGACCTTCACGGCGGTGCCGCTGCACAAGTCGGTCTACAACGGACATGTCGAGATCACCCGCATGCTGGCGCATTCGCCAGGCGTCAACCTCGATTTCCAGGGCGCGTCGAATGGTTATTCGCCCCTACATGACGCCATCTGGCATGGCTATGCCGAATGTGCCGACATTCTCGTCGCCGCCGGCGCCCGTGTCGACCGCCCCGGCCATGACGGGCTGACGCCCCTCGACCTCGCCCGCCGGACATTCGGCGACGACCACCCGACCACCCGCGCTATCGCGGCGCGGTTCAATGCGCAATCGTGAAGAAGGAAACACGCTATGCTGTTCTACGTGCAGATGAGATGGAATTACGAAGGCCGCATCACGCTGGAGGACCTGTGGGATGTCGAGTCGGCCGAGGCTGATCACGCCAAGGAAACCATCGACAGCGGCATGGTCAAGGGCATCTGGAAGGTCGCGGCCCAGAAGCGTGTCATCGCCGTCGTCGACGTTCCGAGCGCCGAGGAACTCGACCGCACCGCGCTCGGCCGGTTGCCGATGAAGGAATATCTCGAATTCGAGGTCGTCTGGCCGTTGCGCGACTATCTTGGCTTCGCCGATGACGTGAAGAAGCACTACAAAGTCTAGCGATCCGCCTTTCCATGCCGGCCGGGGCTTTCCCCCGGCCATGCCCATCCAAGGAGGCTCTCATGATCCATCAGCACATCGTCGCAAGCCCCAAACCGGGGATGAGCGAGGCTGCATTCCAGGACTACTGGCTCAACGTACATGCGGTGAAATTCGCGTCCAAGATCCCGCAGATCAAGCGCTATAAGATCGACTTGCGCGTCGATTGGGCCGGTCAGACTGGCGCGCCGCTGTGGAGCGGCATGGCGGAAATCTGGCTGCGGAACGACGAGGAGCAGCTGGCCTCGCTGCAGACGCCCGAATTCCTGCAGGGCGCACGACTGGACGAACCCAATTGGGCGGCGTTCTGGAACTCGCAGGTGCTCGACACCGACGCGCATACCATTCTCGACAGGATGGGTGAGACGGCACCGGCCGGGGCAGTCAAGCTGTTTGCCTTCATCCGCCGCGCCGAGGGCCTGAAGCGCGACGATTTCCGCAAACGCTATCCGGCGGAACAGGCCGAGAGGGCAAAGAACCTGCCGGGCCTGCTGCGGCAGGACGTCTGCACCACGCGCGACGGCTGGTATATGGTGGGCGAGCCGCGTTTCGATGCGGCGATCCATCTCTGGTTCGAAAATGCGGCGGCGCTCGACAGCGCCTTCAAAAACTCGCCGGATGCGCTGTTGCCGGCCGACCCGACGCTGGTGGAGACGCGGTACAATTTCCCGCTGGCCTTCACCGAGCATTGGGTCATCGGGCCGGATGCGCGGGCCTGAAGTATTTCGGATTTGCCACATAAAAATACCCCCTCGTCCAGCCGGACGAAGGGGTATTTTTTTGAACAGACGTTGTTGATCAGCCGAAGCGGCCGGTCACATAGTCGCCGGTGCGCGGATTGGTGGGCGCGCTGAAGATTTTGTCGGTCTTGTCGAATTCGACCAGTTCGCCGAGATACATAAAGGCGGTGTATTGCGAGGTACGGGCCGCCTGCTGCATGTTGTGCGTGACGATGGCGATGCAATAGTCCGAGCGCAACGAGGAAATCAGTTCCTCGATCTTGCCGGTCGAGATCGGATCGAGCGCCGAGGCCGGCTCGTCGAGCAGGAGCACCGACGGCTTGACGGCGATGGCGCGGGCGATGCAGAGGCGCTGCTGCTGACCGCCGGAGAGGCCGAGACCGCTCTGGTGGATCTTGTCCTTGACTTCATCCCAGAGGGCCGCTTCGCGAAGAGCAGCCTCGACGCGGCTGTTCATTTCGGCCTTGGAGACCTTCTCGTAGAGGCGGATGCCGAAGGCGATGTTTTCATAGATCGACATCGGGAACGGTGTCGGCTTCTGGAACACCATGCCGATCCGCGAACGCAGGCGGTTCAGGTCTTCGTTCTTGTTGAGGATATTGTGGCCGTCGAGCAGGATCTCGCCGGTGACCTGCTGGCCCGGATAGAGATCGTACATGCGGTTGAAGGTCCTGAGCAGCGTGGACTTGCCGCAACCCGACGGGCCGATGAAGGCGGTCACCGTCTTGTCGCGGATCTGCATATTGACACCCTTCAGCACCTCGTGACCGTTCTGGTACTTGAAGCGGATGTTCTTGACTTCGAGCTTGACCGGCTGTTCGGCCTCACGAATGGAACTCGACAGCGTCGGATGCAGTTCGAGGTCGCGGGATGTATCGGACATGTTCATATCCCTTTTCCTTCTTCAGGCAGAGCGGTGGCCAGCGAACCAGCGGGCGACGATATTGAGTATAAGGATCGTGACGGTGATGAGCAACGCACCGCCCCAGGCGAGGCGCTGCAGGGCATCGTAGCCGCCGGTGGCAAAGTTGTTGATTACGACCGGCAGATTGGCCATCGAATTGTTGAGGTTGGTGGACCAGAACTGGTTGCTGCCGGCGGTGAACAAAAGCGGCGCGGTCTCGCCGGAAATGCGGGCGACGGCCAAAAGCACGCCGGTCATGATGCCGCTGCGGGCAGAGCGCCAAACAACCGAGACCATGACCTTCCACCGGGGAGCGCCCAGTGCTGCCGCTGCCTCGCGCATGGCGTTGGGCACCAGCGCCAGCATGTCCTGCGTGGTGCGGTTGATAATCGGCACGGCGATCACGGCCAGCGCCACCGCACCCGCCCAGGCCGACTGGTGGCCGAAAGGCACGACCAGCAGGCCATAAATGAACAAGCCGATGATGATCGACGGGGCCGACAACAGGACGTCGTTGATGAACTTCGCCGCTTCGCCGATCTTGGAACCGCGCGAATATTCGGAGAGGTAGGTGCCGGCCATCAGGCCAATCGGCGTTGCAATGACGATGCCGATCAACGTCATCATCAACGAGCCGAAGATCGCGTTTGACAGACCGCCGCCATCGTCACCGGGAGGCGCAGGCGTCTCCTCGGTGAACAGGCTCCAGTCGATAGCCGCCAAGCCCTTCCACAGCAGCGTGAAGAGGATCGCGGCGAGGAAGAACAGGCCGAAGGCGGTGGCCACCATCGACAGTGCGATGGCGACTTTGTTGGTTGTGTAACGGCGTGAAGCAAGAGACATGGCTGAGCTCAGAACTTTTCCGCGCGACCGATGAGGAGTTTCGCCAGCGCAAGTACGGTGAAGGTGATGAAGAACAGGATGAGGCCGAGTGCGACAAGGCTCGACGTGTAGAGGTCGCTGGTCGCCTCGCCAAATTCATTGGCGATCGCAGCCGAAATGGTCGTGCCGGGCAGCAGCAGGGAGGATGTAATGGAATGCGAGTTGCCGATGACGAAGGTGACCGCCATCGTCTCGCCAAGCGCACGGCCGAGGCCAAGCATGACGCCGCCGACCAGGCCGAGACGGGTATAGGGGAAAACGATATTGCGCATCACCTCCCAGGTCGTCATGCCCATGCCATAGGCGGATTCGCGCAGCATGACCGGGGCGGTGCTGATGACGTCACGGGTGATCGAGGTGATGAACGGAATGATCATGATGGCGAGGATGACGCCCGCCGTGAACATTGTGTAGCCGTAAAAGGTATTCGCCGGGCTGGTCGAGAACAGCGCACCGAGAAGCGGCACCTGGCCCAGGGTCGCATTCAGAGCCGGGAAGACATCGTTCTGCAGGATCGGCGCGAGGACGAAGAAACCCCACAGACCGTAGATGATCGACGGGATGCCGGCGAGCAGCTCGATCGCAGTGCCGATCGGGCGGCGGAGCGCCGGCGGGCAGATTTCGGTCAGGAACATGGCGATGCCGAAGCTGACCGGCACGGCGATGATCATGGCGATGACGGAAGTCACCAGCGTTCCGACGATCGGGGCGGCGGCGCCGTAAATATCCTTGGACGGGCTCCAGCGCTCGTTCCAGAGAAAGGAGATGCCGAACTGGTTCCAGGCCGGCCAGGCTTCCACGACGAGAGAAACGAGGATGCCCAACAGGACGAGCACGACGATGACGGCGGACAGCCATGTCAGGTTGACAAAGATGGAGTCCTGCATCCGGAGGCGACCGGAGCGGTTCTCTTCGGTGGCGAGGGAGGAAGGAATAGTCTCTGGTGCGACGGAAACCACAGGCATGTACCTTGAATTGACGACTATGATCCAGGGCGGAAAAGCGGGGCGGGCAACGAATGCCCACCCCTTTTTCACGGTTTAGTAAATGGACTTGCCGTCCTTCATGATGTTCTTCTTCCAGGAGGCTTCGACGAGCTTGACGATGCTTTCCGGAATAGCAACGTAGTCGAGGCTCTTGGCAGTCGCCTTGCCGTCCTTATAGGCCCAGGCGAAGAACTTGAGGGCTTCCTTGGCAGCGTCGGCATCGTCCGGGTTGTTGTGGATCAGAACCCAGGTCGAAGCAGCGATCGGCCAGCTCTTGGCGCCAGCCTGGTCGGTGATGATGACGTGGAAGTTCTTGGCACCGGCGAAATCGGCATTGGCAGCGGCGGCAGCGAAGGCTTCCAGCGACGGCTTCACGACCTTGCCGTCATGGTTGACCATGCGGGCGAAGCTGATCTTGTTCTGGATAGCATAGGCGAATTCGTTGTAGCCGATGGCGCCAGCAGTCTGCTTGACGGTGTTGGCAACGCCTTCCGAACCCTTGGCGCCGAGGCCGAGCGGCCATTCGACGGCGCTGTCGGAACCGATCTTGTCCTTCCAGTCAGCCGAGACCTTCGAGAGGTAATTGGTGAAGTTGAAGGTCGTGCCCGAACCGTCCGAGCGGTGAACGACGACGATCGCCTGTTCCGGCAGCTTCAGCTTCGGGTTCAGGGCGACGATGGCCGGGTCGTTCCACTTGGTGATCTGGCCGAGGAAGATCGCGGCAAGGGTCTTGCCGTCGAGGATCAGTTCGCCCGGCTTGACGCCGTCGATGTTGTAAATCGGAACGATGCCGCCCATGATCATCGGGAACTGGGTAAGGCCGTTCTTGGTGAGATCTTCGTCGCTGAGCGGCTTGTCGGTCGCGCCGAAGGTCACGGTCTTGGCTTCGACGGCCTTGATGCCGCCGCCCGAACCGATCGACTGATAGTTCAGGGCGATGTCCGTCTTCTTCTTGTACTGGACGCTCCACTTGGCGAAGACGGGATTGATGAAGCTCGAACCTGCGCCCGAGATGTCGGCTGCGAAGGCTGCGCCGGCCAGCGAGACGCTGACGGCCACGACGGCAGCGCCGCCGACGATTTTCCTGATGAAGCTCACGGATTCTCTCCTGGATCGTGGGAATTTTATACCCGGCACCTTTTCCGGTGTCCGTGGGCGACCTACTCCCGTCACATGAAGCTTTTGTGACAGTTAGATGTCAGTCCCGCGATGCCTGTTTGATGGGCTTGGCAAGAAACTCGTCTTGAGCACCACAAATTTTCCTGAGGGCGCAATGTCCGGCGTGAGGCTCTCGAAGCCAAGATCACAGGATTTGATAAGTATCTTCAAACGGTTATCTCGCCGCCCTCGCGCGCATCAAGAGCTTCCTCAAGCATCTTCGCATAATGCCATACATTGCATTTTTTGAACATGACGCCAGAGATTCATTAAAGTTCGGCCAATCTGAAAATAACTCTCCTTGTGCGTCAATTTGCCCTATCGCTAGACCTTGATTTTGACGCCATCGGCGAGACGACATGCGCAAAGCAGCGGCGGAAGACGCGGTCTCGTTCCCCTCAGCGCGGCATTTCGTTTAATGGAGCGGCGGATGAACTCGTTTCCGATCGGTTGCGCACAGGGTGTTCCCGATCAAACTCTGTCCAGTAGCGCGGCTATCTATTTCAGCCAATGCGCTTCAAATCGCCGATCAATGTCGGCAGCAGTTCCGACACTGTCGGATGGATCGGCACCGACCATTGCAGCACATCATAGGACGTACGGGCATTCATCGCATCGATGACACCGTGGATCACCTCGTCTCCCTCGATGCCGAGGATCGCCGCACCAAGGATCTGCTTCGTTTCCGCGTCGGCGACGATTTTCATGAAGCCCTGGGTCTCGGCCTTTTCCACCGCCCGCCCGACCCGGCTCATCGGCCGGGTCGAAACGAGTATCGGCCGACCCGTTTCCCGCGCCTGGCGTTCGGTCATGCCGACGCGCCCGAGCGGCGGATCGATATAAAGCGCGTAGGCCGGTATTCGTGAACTGAGCTTGCGGTCGCCTCCATCGAGCAGATTGGCGGCGACGATCTCGAAGTCGTTATAAGAGGTATGGGTGAAGGCCCCGTGGCCGTTGCAATCGCCGAGCGCCCAGATGCCCTCGACATTGGTGGAAAGCCGGTCGTCGACCTTGATAAAGCCGCGTGCGTCGGTCTCGATACCGGCAGCATCCAGCCCGAGATCGTCCGTGTTGGGCTTGCGGCCGACAGCGACAAGCACATGGCTTGCGACTATCCGCTCGCCATTGGCGCTAACGGCAATGGCGTCCGCGGATTTCGCGAAGGACAGATCCGAGACACCGGTGCGGACGGCAACGCCTTCATTGCGCATGATGTCGGCGATGGCATCGGAGATATCCTCGTCCTCGCGCGATGCCAGCTTTGTGCCACGCTCGATCACCGTGACCTCGGCGCCGAACCGGCGGTACATCTGGGCGAATTCAAGCCCGATATAGCTGCCGCCAATCACCGCGAGGTGTCTTGGCAGGACGTCAAGTTCTATGATCGTCGTGCTCGTCAGATAGGGCACCTCGGCGAGGCCAGGGAAATCCGGGATCGAAGGCCGCGCCCCGACATTCAAGAAGATCTGCGGCGCGGTCAGCGTCTCGCCGTTCACGCTGATTATCCTTGGTGCTTCGAAGCGAGCCTGCCCGCGGATGACAGTCATCGTATCCATGCCGGCGAACCAGGATTCGAGACCGTTGCGAGCATTGAGTGTCACGGTTGCAGCGCGGGCGCGCACCGCCTTCATGTCGATGCCGACGCCACCCGCAAGCAGCACCCCATAGTCGGCGGCGCGGCGGGCGACATGCGCGGTCCGGGCGCTGGCGACCAGTGTCTTGGTGGGCATGCAGCCGGCATTCACACAGGTGCCGCCGACAAACTTGCGTTCGATCAGCGCCACCTTGCGGCCCATCGCGGCCATGCGTACGGCAAGGGACGGCCCGGCCTGGCCGGCGCCGATGAAGATCGCCTCGAATTGCCTCATGGCGCGGCCATCGCGATCAGGACGACGCCGGCAGCCGCAACCACACCAATGAGCAATGCAAGCAACAGAATCATGGTTGTCCTCTCATGTTAAAAGGCGTCCCGATTCCTAAAGAGCAAGCGCCGGCAAACGGCGCCGTCCCGAGGGTTGTAGCAGTCCATAGGAATTCCGGAAAGAGGCAGCGAGCGGCTCGTGCCGCCACAAAGTACCGGTTTTGATCGGCTGACGTCGTGGCGAACGCCTCATCGAGGCATAGTCTATGCCATAGGGGTCATTTCGGCAGACAGCAAAACGCCCGCTTCGTCAGCGGGCGTTTTGCTTTGAATTGGGCTTCGTTTACCGCAGCGTGGCGCGGACGACGACCGGAATCTGCTCCCGGGTAATGCCGAGATCCTGCAGCGCGTGGCTGCTGAGACGGCCGAGTTCGGTAACGGCGCGGCGATAGTTGATCCAGTTGTTGACGGTGCGGACGACGCTCATGATGATCCCCTTTCGTGGGTTCGGTTGACGTCGGCTTCCGTTCATTCGGCCCGGCGTCTTGATGACCAATATCTGGGGATCAGCCTGACACAGCAGTAGACGCATGGAACTCAAATCACCCATGCAATGAGTGCATATCGTCATCTCAAACCTGGAAATTCCCGGGCATCAAGCGGGCGCGCGCGACACCGACGGCTTTGGCGCCGCCGGCACATCACGCAAGCAATGGGTAACGGGTGGGCAGGAAATTCCTGCCCACCCCGCAAGATTATTTGTCGAGCTGCTTGGCATTTTCCGCCGTGATCGCGGTCGTGTCGACCGTCACCGTTGCCGGCACCGTGGTGGCGCAATCCAGAAGGATCGACTTGGCCATGTCGATCGCCTCCTTGGCGCCGGTCGGATAGGTGAACGTCGCCGACCAGTCGCCCTTGGCGACGGCCTTGATGCCGCCTGCAGGTCCGGGGAGGCCATCCGTGCCGATGATTTTGACGGTCTTGCCGGCGCTCTTTGCAGCGAGCAGCGCGCCTGCAGCCATCATGTCGTTGCTGGCATAGACCATCTTGATGTCGGGATGTGCCTGCAGCATGGCGGCGAAGGCCGTCTGCGCCTTGTCCGGCAGCCAGTCGGCAGCCTGTTCGGCGGCGATGGTGATCTTGGTATTGCCCTTCACGCCGTCCTTGAAGCCATTGAGCCGCTCGACCGCAGGCGTGGAGCTCGGCAGGCCTTCCAGCACCGCCACTTCGCCACCCTCGGGCAGAAGCGTCTTGGCCGTGTATTGGCCGGCCGCAAAAGCGATCTTGTAGTTGTCGCCGCCGATGAAAGCTGTATAGTCCTTGCCCGGATCGCCGTTGGTCTTGCGGTCGAGTTCGATGACCGGGATTCCGGCGTCCATGGCGCGCTTGACGGCGGGCGTCAGCGGTGCTGCCTCGAAGGGCGAGATCAGCAGCAGGTCGACCTGCTGGGTGATGAAATTGTCGACCTGCGATGTCTGGGTGTTCACATTGCCGGCACCGTCGGCGATCTGCAGCGTGAATTGCGGCACGTCCTTGGCGGCGGCGGTCAGTTCGTCATTCACATGCTGGCGATAAGGTTCGGCATTGTTGGCTTGCGAAAAGCCGATGACGAACTTGCCGTCCTTGGCACAAGCCTTGACGAGCGGATTTGCCGCATAAGCGGTCCCCGCGATTGCCAGGCAGGACCCTGCCAGAAGCACGAGCTGGAAACCGCGCTGAAATTTGCCTGCTTTCCTGTCCATATCTATCTCCTCCGTTTAGGCCCGTCCGGGCCTCTCCTCAAGCTTGGATACCGTCGCCTGGCACTACCTCCCCAATCCCTCGCGGCGACGAACGAGGGATTGAAGCACGGCCGCCAGCACGATGATCGCCGCTGTTGCCAGCAACTGCATCGCAGGCGTGATATTGTTGAGCTGCAGGATGTTGGCGAGCGCGCCGAGCATGATCGTGCCGGCCACTGTGCCCACCATCGAGCCTGCGCCGCCGAACAGGCTGGTGCCGCCGATGACCACGGCTGCGATGGCCGTCAGTTCGTAGCCCATGCCGTCATTGGCGCTACCGAAATTGAATTGGCCGGCATGGACGATGCCTGCGAGAGCCGAGGCAAAGCCGGTGATCGCGTAGACGGCGATCTTGATGGCCGAGACCGGCACACCCGATATGCGCGCCGCCCGCTCGTTGCCGCCGACGGCGAAAACATAGCGGCCGAAGCGCGTCAGGTTGAGCGCCAGCGTCGCGATGCCGGCGAAGACGATGAAGACGATGGTCGCCACCGGCACGACATTGCTGAACAGCCGCTCGCCGAGCACGGCGAAAATCGGCGGAGCAAGACCGGGTCCGTCGCCATAGGATATGTTGATATACTGGTTGTTGGAAGCCATCAGCGCCAGTCCACGCGCTGCCTGCAGGCCGGCAAGCGTGACGATGAAGGGCTCGAGGCGAAAACGGCTTGAAATCGCGCCCTGGATCAGGCCGAACACGGTTCCCATCAGCAGCACCGCGACAATGGTGGCGATGAGGCCGAAGCCGCCGGAAACCATCATTATCGCGGTCACTACGCTCGAAAGCCCCAGGACCGCGCCGACCGAGAGGTCGATACCCGCCGTGATGATGACGAATGTCATGCCGACCGCAATAATGCCGGTTTCCGAAACGGCGCGGATGATGTTGGCGACGTTGTCCGGGGCAAGAAAAATGATTTTTCCGTGCCGCTGCGGCGAGAATATAATGCCGCCGAGGATCACCAGGATCAGTCCGATCAGACTCTGGAACCGGACGACCAAAGCGAGCGGATCGCGACGCCGAGCCGGGGCAGCAACGGGACCGTCAATCGTGGTATTCTGTTCAGACATCAGGCCTCCCTGCCGTTTGCAGCGGCGAGCACCGTGTGCTCGTCGACGCCGCCCTTGAATTCCGCTACGTTCCGGCCCTGTCGCAGCACTACGATGCGGTCGCAGAGGCCGATCAATTCGGGCATTTCGCTCGATGCCACGAGAATGCCGAGGCCATCGCCGGCCAGTTGCCGCAGGCGCGCATAGATCTCGCCCTTCGCACCGACATCGACGCCGCGTGTCGGCTCGTCGAGCAGCAACAGGCGGGGATTGCCCAGCACTTCCTTGGCCAGCACCACTTTTTGCTGATTGCCGCCGGACAGCGCACCGACCGCGATGTCGCTGTTGCGCGGCCGGATGTCGAACTGCGCGAACGACGCCTTGATCGCCTCGGCCTGGCGTCGCTTGGATATCAGGCCGTTCGGGGAAATGCGCCGGATGATCGACATGACGAGGTTGAGACCCACCGCCATGCGCAGCATCAAGCCGCTGCCGCGCCGATCGTCGGTGACGAAAGCGAGGCCCGCCCTGCGCGCCGCCGCGACCGATTTCAGCTTGACCGGCCTGCCGTCGATCTCGACCTGGCCCTGCCAGTGGCCGGAGGGGCCGAGACCGTAGAGCGCGCTCAGCAATTCCGTCCGCCCGGCGCCCATCAGGCCCGCAAGTCCGACGATCTCGCCGGCATGCACATCGAGGCTGATCTCATCCGGAGCCTGCCAGCCCGGTGCGGCGCGCCGCTGCCGAAAGCTCGCCTGGTTGAGATGCAGCAGCGGCTTGCCGACGCCCGTCGCCCGCTTCGGATAGAGCTCTTCAAGCGGCCGTCCGACAAGCAGCCTGACCAGTTCCGCCTGCGGCGCCTGCGGACCGGTAATGCCGGAAACCTGGCCGTCGCGCATCACGGTGACGCGATCGGCGATCTGCGGCACTTCCTCCAGCCGGTGCGAAATATAGATGATGCCGACGCCGCTGGCGCTCAGGCGGCGCATGATGGTGAACAGGCGCTCGACCTCGCTGACCGTCAGCGCTGCGGTCGGCTCGTCCATGATCAGCAGCCGCGACGCGTAGGACAACGCCTTGACGATGGCGACGACCTGACGCTGGCCGATCGGCAAGTCGGAGACCAGCCGTGCCGGATCGATCGCAAGGTCGATCGCTTGCAGCCGCTTGCGCGCCTCTGCCAGCATCGCCGCCCTGTCGAGCATGCCGCCGGGGCGCATCAGTTCCCGGCCGAGGAAGAGGTTGGAGGCCACGTCCAGGCTGGGCACCAGATCGAGTTCCTGGAATATCGTGGCGATGCCGGCGGCCTGCGCATCGCGCGGGCTCGCAAACCGCACCGGATGGCCATCGATGCGGATCGTACCCTCGTCCGGCGCATGCACGCCGGACAGCAGGTTCATGAGGGTGGACTTGCCGGCGCCGTTCTCGCCCAGCAAGGCATGGATCTCGCCGGCCTTGACATCGAAATCAACGCCGCGAAGCGCCTGGACGCCGCCGAAATGTTTGACCGCGCCGATGACGGAAAGCAAAGGCTCGCTCATTTCGGAACTCCGCAGGATTGGCGCGTTCGCAATGCCGGCTTCAAGCGAACCGTGCTTGGCGGTCTCTCCGGGGACGCGATCCGCCTGATCAGCAGATCCGCCGCCTGCCGGCCGAGTTCAGCGCATGGCTGTGCCATCAGCGTCAGGCGCGGCTCGAAATAGTCGGCCCATTCGAAATCGTCGATGCCCAGCACGGATAGATCCGACGGCACATGCAATTGCCGCTCGCGAACGGTGCGCATCAGCCCGATCATCGCCAGATTGTTGCCGGCGATGATCGCGGTGGGCGGCTCCGGCAGCGACAGCAGGATATCGGCGGATTGCGCCGCGTCCGCGGTGGTACTGCTGCCGTCCCGGATAAAATGCGGCAGGACGGTCAGCCCGCGAGCCTCGACCGCGGCATTGAAAGCCGAAATGCGCTCCTTTGTCGTGGTGAAACCCGGCTGGCCGCCAATGAATCCGATGCGCTTATGCCCGAAAAACACCGCGTGATCGACCAGTTCGGTGATCGCTGCGGCATTGTCGGTGCCGATCTGGTCGAACCGTTCGTCAGGCAATCGGTCGACCAGCGCGCAAGGCAGGCCGCGCTCGAAGAGATAGTCCAGAGACTTCTGCGGTTCGGCGGAAGGGGCGAGGATGATGCCGTCGACACGGCGCTGGTGCAGTTGCCGGACAATCGCCAGCTCGCGCGCGGGGTCGTCCTGCGTATCGCAGAGAAACACCGTAAGATCACGTCGCGAGCATTCCGCCTCGACAGCGCAAATCACGTCGCTGAAATAGGGGTTCGAAATCGCCGAGATCGCAAGGCCCACAGTGCCCGTCGACGAAATCTTGAGCGATCGCGCCAGGGTGTTCGGGATATAGCCGACCGTCTCGATGGCATCCTGGATTCGCCGGACCTTTTCGTCCGACACGAAGCGAGTCTTGTTCAGGACATGCGACACGGTGGAAACCGAAACGCCGGCGAGTTCTGCAACTTTCGCAATCGTGACCATCAGCGCGCCAATGGCCTCGCCGTTGTCATAACCGACATCATTAAATCCTCCCGGTCACCCTCGATGGCCTCCACCACCATAGACACGCTAGCACCATCGATACGTTTGCGCAAACGTTTTCTAAATCGATTCAAAGCCGATTTTCGCCAAATACGGCGTTTCCGCCCGCCGAAGGTCGTGCGCCGGGCTGGCTCGAATTTTCAGTCAAATCAACGAAGCTGGCCACGTGGAGGCCGTGGACCATTCCTGCTGCAGGCGTGCCATCGCTCCCACCGATTGAAAGTCCTGGACACCGCGGTCAGGGACCCGAACAAGAATTCTGTCCCGGACATGCATTTCGAGGTGATTAAAACGGACGGCAAGCCCGTCATATCAGTCATCCAAATGACGGCGAACCGCCGCAGGACGAAAGATACGCCCGCCAGCAGTCCAGGTCGGGACCTGAACAAGGAGCAGCCTAAGACATGAAGAAGATCGCGCTCACCGTCATCGCGGCACTGCTGCCGCTCAGCGCCTATGCCGCATCCGCGGCAGATCCCGTGCAGCGGATCATCGATCTCGCCAAAGCAACCTGGGCCACGACGGAAAACAACAACACACCCGGCTATTTCGACCAGCTCGACCGGGATTTCAGCAAAAGTTTTGCCAAGGTCTATCGCGAAGCAACGAAATATCCCGCTCTCGACGGCAGCGACTCACCTTTCGATTACGACGTGATCACGTCGAGCCAGGACGGCTGTCCGCTCCAGGATATCAGCGTCAAGAGCGAAGACGAAAAGGATGGCATGACGGTGGTCGACGCGCGCTTCCGCCTTATGGCCTGCTTCGATGATGCCGCCCAGAAAGCCAAGTTCAACGAGCTGAAATTCGATGTGATCACCGAAGACGGCAAGCCTGTGATCAACGACATCCACCGCAAGACCGACGACGGCAAATGGGATTCGCTTGTCGCCGAGATGAAAGAGGACATCAAAGTGGGTCAGGCTCCGCAATAGCGGCGCTCAAATGGCCATAAGCCGTTCGGCACGCGTCACATCACGATGAAGTCCGATGCCGTCAGATGCAGGTGTGCGGCGAGCGTGGCAAAGTGCACGCTATGCGCCCCTCCGCTGCCGTCCGCGTCGTAGAACAAATCCCCGCTCTCTCTGTCATAGATGATTTGCGCATGGCCGGCTTCAGCCTTGCCGTTCGCGTTTTCAACAAAAGCCTCGACAGAGAGTTTGCCCGGCGTCAGCCCCGCAAAGACGGTGCTGTCGAGCTGGAGATGGTCGACAGCCGGGTTGAAGTCGAGGATGGTGTCGGCATTGGCGCCAAGCTTGCCGTCGAAAACGAAGCTGTCATGACTTGCCGCAGCGCTCAGCGTCTCCGCGCCACCGCCGCCGTCAAGCATATGGGATGCGGTTCTGCCGTGGAGATGGTCGGTTCCTGACGTGCCACCGGAAGGATCGGCCTTTGCGCCAGACTGCTCATTCGCCGTCGTCGTCGTCAGTACACCGGATGCGCTCAGCTGCATGCTTGCCTTGGCATAATGACCCGCGAATGTCAGGCTGCCGACGTCCTTGCCATGATCGGTGATAGAGACGACCGTGTTCGCACCTTTGGCCACGACCTGGATCCCGGCGTTCTTGTCGAGGCCGCCGATGAAGATGCTGTTGTCCTCGGTAAAGCCCTTTATCGTGGCATCCATCAAATTCGATTTGCCGAGGCTTAGATGCGCTCCCTTGCTGCCCGCGGCAAAGCTGATGTCGACGGTCTTGTCCTCGGCGTTGAGGATGAACTTGCCGGCCTTGCCGATCGTGACCTCGCCATCACCTTCGAGGGCGGCGGATACGCGCATCAAGCCGCCGCTCACCGACATGCTGGCACTTTTCGAGACCGTGACGAAGTTGAAGGCCCCTGTCCCATTGTCGGAAACCGACAGGCGGCCATTCTTCTCGATCGTGACAAAGTCGAGAACTGCAGAAGAAAGGCCGCTCACCGACAGACTGCCATTCTTCCAGATCGAGACGTCCCTGAAGGAGGCGTCGGCATCGCCCGTCACCAACAAGCTGCCTTTGCCGTTCGCCTTGTCCTCCGAGCTGCCGAGGACGAGTTCGCGGCCGTCGAGGTGGCCGCCAAGCATATTGATTGAGCCTTTGCCGTTCTCGCCGACGCTGGTTGTCTTCGTGACATGAAGGTTGCACTGGTCGGAAACGCTGACACTGCCGCTGCCGCCAGTCTCGGCGCCCAGAACCAGATTCTTCAGGTTCGCTGCGCTGCCTTGTTCCAGGGATAGCGAGCCCTGGCCTTTGACGCCGAGAGTGACCGTACCTATGGACGACAATGCACTGCCGTTGACATCGATGTCACCGCTTGCATGTGCCGCACTGCCGGCAACAAGGTTGAATGCGCTGACCTTGCCGAAGTCCTGGACGTCGAGGTCGCCCTGCTGCTTCTGCCCAAGCGTCAGCGTCCCGGTGAATTTCATCGTGCCGCCATCCACCAACAGGCCGCCGCCCTGCTGATGGCTGTGGGCCATGTCGACGACGGCACGGCCGTCCGTGACGATCTCTCCGCCCTTCGCCGCCAGGTTGCCCTCAAAACTGTTGCGCGATGCCGTCAGCTTGAACCCGCCCTGAAGCTCCAGCGTCGCGCCCTCGTTGACCAGGATGTCGCCCCAGTCGCCGATGAGCGAAGCCGCACCGGCGACGGTCATGGTGCCCCCGCCCATGTCCATGCCGGCGCTGCGGCTGTTGCCGACCACACTGAAAGTGGCCGCCGTCACGGTACCGCCGTCGATCTCGAGGTCCATGTCTTTTTTCAAGACGAACGCGTCCACGTCGAGGCTGCCATCGCTGATCCACCCGCCGAAGCCGCCGATACTGTCGGCATGGACATGCGCGCCGCTGATGTTGAAATTGCTGAGCGTGCCGGCATCGACATGCCCTCCGGCGAGCGTGCCCGCATTGATCGTTGTCGCGTTGAGTGTCCCGCCGGCGAATGTCACGCTCTGGACGGTCGTCGCCGTGAACACGCCACCGTTCAGGCTTCCGCTGAGCCCGATACCCTGTATCGTACTGGCCGACAGCCCCCCGGTGACGGTCGCACCCTCGTCGAGAGTCAGGATTTTGACGGTTTGCCCATCGGCGGTGACTGTAACATCGCTATCGATGAGAGCATCGTCGCCGGCGCCCGGAAAACCCTTGTCGTCAGGACTGCCATCGGTCCAATGATCGGTGTCGTCGAAGTCACCGCTGCCATTCTGCCATCGCCATGAGGTCATTGTCGCCTCCTCCATCGAACTCCAATAGTTAGCCGCAACTGCTTAGCGCCGCACCCCACGATCAGGGTAGACGTTGTTGCGCAAGCAATCGCCTCGCGGCGGTCTGGGGACAGAGATTGGGCCATTGAGATAGTCTCACCAACCATTGTTTCAGCCGACGGGGTGCCCTGGAGCCTCCCTTCGTTTGGAACCGTTGCTTTTTTCGAGACGAGCGGCGCTAGTCGTGCTTAATTGTTGAGCGATATGGGGGCCGGCATGAGTGAGACGCGCAAGATAGCAGCGATCCTGGTCTCCGACGTTGTCGGCTATAGCCGGCTCGCCGGTGCGGACGAAGATCGCATTCTGGCGCGGCTCAGGGCGCTGCGCAGTGATCTCATCGATCCCACCATCGCGGTCTATCGCGGCCGCATCGTCAAGCGCACCGGCGACGGAAGCCTCGTGGAGTTCGGTAGCGTCGTGGAGGCCGTCCGCTGCGCCATGGAAGTGCAGAACGCCATGATCGAGCGTAATGCCGGGGTGCCGGACGATCGCCGTATCGAGTTCCGCATCGGCATTCACCTCGGCGACGTGGTGCAGGAGAACGATGGCGACCTGATGGGCGACGGCGTCAACATCGCCGCGCGTCTCGAAGGCATCTGCGAACCCGGCAATATCTGTCTTTCCGAGCAGGCCTATTGGCAGGTCAAGGCAAGGCTCGATCTGGCGATCAACGATCGCGGCGAAATACAGCTCAAGAACATTGCCGATCCGGTCCGCGTCTATTCGCTGCAGGTCGGCGTGCCGGCCGAGGCCAAGCCGGCCGCGTCCTTGGCCGTGGCTGCCAAGGAGATGGCTGCGCCGCGGCTTTCCCTGCCGGAAAAACCTTCGATCGCCGTGCTGGCGTTCCAGAACATGAGCGGCGATCCGGAGCAGGAATATTTTGCCGATGGCATGGTGGAAGACATCATTACCGGCCTGTCGCGGATCAAATGGCTGTTCGTGATCGCCCGCAATTCAAGCTTCGTCTACAAGGGCAAGGCCGTGGACGTGCGGCAGGTGGGGCGCGAACTGGGCGTCCGCTACGTTCTCGAAGGCGGCGTCCGCAAGGCTGGAAACCGCCTGCGCATCAGTGCCCAGCTTCTCGAGGCCGAGATCGGGACGCATCTGTGGGCCGATCATTACGACGGTGCGGTGGAGGATGTTTTTGCGCTGCAGGACCAGATCACCGACCAGGTGGTCGGCATCGTCGAGCCAAGCCTGCAACGCTCGGAAATCGAACGCTCCCGGCAAAAGCGCCCCGAAAGCCTCGATGCCTACGACCTCTATCTGCGCGCCGTGCCGCACATGGCAACAGTTATGCCTGCCGACGCCAGGATCGCCGCGGGGCTTCTCGAGGAAGCGCTCAGGCTTGACTCGGATTACGCTGCGGCGCACGCGCTGCTCGCCTGGTGCCATGAGATCTTTTTCACCCGCGGCGGGTTCGGCGAGGACGATAAAGCCGCAGGCGTCGGGCATGCGCGCGCCGTGATCGCCAGCGGCGCCGACGACGCGACGGCATTGGCGATCGCCGCGTTTACGCTCGCAATACTGGGACGAGACCGCACGACCGCGTTGAGCGCGCTCGAGCGCGCCTTGTCGCTCAACGCCTCATGCGCCACGGCGCTCTATTTCGGATCGTATATCAACGCTATTACCGGCAATCCCGACGCCGCGATCGCCCATGCCGAACGTGCGTTGCGGCTCAGTCCATTCGACCCTTTGGCGTTCATCGCGCATTGCTCGCTCGGAGCGGCGGCCGTGCAGGAGACGCGTTACGATGACGCGGCATCGCACTTTGCCAAGTCGGTGCAGGCAAATCCCCGTTTCAGCTCGCTCTATTTCTTTCAGGCCGCATCGCTGGCGCTCGCAGGGCGCAAGCAGGAAGCAGCGTCGGTTGCGCAACGACTGCTCGAGCTGGAACCGGGATTTCGGCTGCGCGTCGCCTTCGAGATCGGCATGGTGCCGGCACTCGCCGACCGGCTCGCAGAAGGCGCAGGGATGCTGGGTTTGCCGGAATAGTTTGGCGGGCGGCGTCCATCGGCAGGATGACGGCGCCCTGTTGCCTGGAATGTGTTCCGGCACATGCAGGCAAATGCGCGGCTGCCCATGATATGCAGCCCGGCATTCCAAACATTCCCCACCTTCCAGGCAATCGCCTCCTGGCCGCCTGAAAATATCCATTCGGTCTCGCCCTGAGGGGCCGCTGACAAAACCATCGAGCGACATGGATATGGTCAAGATGAGGGCTCGGATCTGGACCGCCACAATCGGTGGTGGAGCCACAATCCTGTCATAGCAACATCGCGCGAAGTGCTGTAGTAGGGCTATCCATTGCAGCGACTGTCAGGAGGGGATTGAAATGGTCACCGTAACCGTAGCATCGCAGGGATTGGACGAGGGAACCAGTTTTCTCGGCGACATTTACCAGTTGCTCTTCAACAGCAGTGCGACCTTTACCCGCAATGCCCCCGAGATCGCAGTCGTATCTCAGACAGGCCCAAAGCTTTTTGCAGATTTCGACGGTTCGAACCTGGATATGAACAGCGGTGTCGTCACCAGCATCACGGTTGGCCGCGGACAGCAGGATTTCGAGATCTCCGGTCTCAGTCTGAATGCCGACGCGGTCTACAACGCAATCGCCGAGACGGACTTTCAGCAGCAATTCAGCGATTTCTCCGCCTTGTTCCAGGGGATCGGCTGGAATGTCGATCTTAGCAAATCGAAAGTTTCAGATGTGGTTTATGGCAGCCAGGGCGATGACACGTTCACCCTGGGGTCGGGCAACGACACCGTCATGCTC
>NZ_JBFUFK010000037.1:0-154920 GCF_056403475.1 Rhizobium sp. P2_G9
GTGCGGACCCGTCGCGCTGCCTGGTGATCGAGGATTCCACCCATGGCATTCATGCGGCGCGCGCCGCCGGCATGCGGGTGATCGGCTTCACCGGTGGTTCACACACCTACCCGACACATGCCGACCGCCTGACCGATGCCGGCGCCGAAACGGTTATCTCGCGCATGGTGGAACTGCCGCAGATGGTCGAGGCTTTGAAGAATTGGCGCGAGCTCGCCTGAGGTTTACGCTTCAGGCCCGCTTCGTCAGCGGGAAACGTTCTTTCAGCAATCGCAGCACGGAATCGGCGCCGATCGGCGGTCCGAAATAATAGCTCTGGCCATATTGGCAGCCCATCTCGCCGAGCTTGATTGCGTCCTCTTCGCTCTCGATGCCCTCGGCGACCAGGGTCATGCCGAGTTCATTGGCCATGGAGACGATGGCCTTCAGAAGCACGTCGCGCTTTTCGCTCTGGTCCCGAACCAGCGTTCGGTCGATCTTCAGCGTATCGAACGGAAAACGCGTGATATAGCCGAGCGAGGAGAAACCAGAGCCGAAATCGTCGAGCGCCAGGCCGATGCCGATCTCGCGCAGCTTTTCCAGCACCAGCCGCGACTGTTCCGGATTTTCCATCACCAGTGTCTCGGTAAGTTCGAGCTTGAAGCGTTCCGGGTCGCAGGCGGAGCGGTCGAGCGCCCGGCGAATGTCGTCGGTCAGGCTCGAATTGATCAGTTGCGCGCTCGACAGGTTGACCGAGACGAAGAACGGCACCTCGCCCGTCTGACCCAGCCATGAAGACAGGTCGGCCGTGGCACGCTCGAAGGCGAAGATACCGAGCTCACTGATGAAATTGGCGCTTTCGGCCAGCGGAATGAATTCAGACGGCGGCACGCTGCCGCGCCTCGGGTGATCCCAGCGCATCAGCGCCTCGAAACCGGCGATCTCCGCATCGTCCAGCCGCACGATCGGCTGGTAGACCATCGACAGTTCCTTGCGCTCGATGGCACGACGCAGATCGCTTTCGAGCTGCAGCCGGTCGGATACGGCCATGCGGAAGGCGGGCTGGAACGGTTCGACGCGATCGCCGCCGCTCTTCTTGGCACGGTACATGGCAAGTTCCGCGTCGTTGAGCAGACCTTCGGCGGTGGTTGCCGGATCCGTCCAGGAGACGACGCCGATCGAGGCTGTGAGGATGATCTCCTCATTGGCAAAGTTGATCGGCACGGAAATGGCCTTGGCCACGGCCTCGGCAAAATCGGCGATCCGAGCGGGATCGCTTTCGGAGACCAGAATGATGCCGAACTCATCACCCGCGAGCCGGCCGAGCGTATCCTGGGGCTGCAACAAGCGGCGCAGGCGGCGGGTGAGCGCGATCAGGATATTGTCGCCGGCGGCGATGCCGAGCGCGTCGTTGACCTGCTTGTAGCGGTCGATGTCGATGCTGAGTACGGTGGGCCGCATTTCGGCTTCCCGCGAAGCCAGCGCCAATAGCGACTGCAGGCGATCGAGGAAGAGCTGGCGGTTGGGCAGACCAGTCAGATTGTCGTTGAGCGCGTCGTTGAGCAGCCGTTCGACAATGTTCTTCTGTTCCGTCACGTCTTCGACAATGCCGACACAGCGCGAAATCTCGCCATTGCCTGACAGAACCGGCCGGGCGCGGATCGAAAGCCAATGATATTGGCCGTCCTCGGCGCGGACGCGAAAATCGTGGCAAAGCCGGCCGCGCTTTTGCGCCAGCAGGATGTCGAGCGTGGCGCGGAAGCGGTCGCGATCATCGGGATGCAGCCGCGGCAACCAGTTGCGCGCCGGTCCGTGCAGTGATCCCGGCAGTGCACCGAGCTTGACGGCGATGTCGGGAATAGTGGTGACGCGATCGCGCGACACATCCCAGTCCCAGATCGTCTCGCCGGAACCGGTCAGCGCCAGCGACTGACGTTCGAGATCGGAGAACAGGCCTTGCTGATAAGCGCCGCCGGCAAAGGCATGCTGCATGACGGTGAAGCCGATGAGCAGCACGATCAGCACGAGGCCGAAGGCCAGCGCCGGTTGGACGATGTCGTTGTCGAGTTCGCCGGTTATCGTCAGCCAACCGCCGAACAGCCAGGCGAGCACCACCAGCCAGGACGGGATCAGCAGGATGGCGCGATCATAGCGATGGAAGCCCAAGAAGATGATCAGCACGCTGCCGACAACTGCCGTCAGCGCGAAGGAGAGCCGGGCAATGCCGGAGGCAATCGACGGATCATAGATCGCCACGCCGAACAGCGTGCCAAGGCCGAGCACCCAGGCAAGCGTGGCATAGGCAAGATTGGCATGCCAGCGACTGAGATTGAGATAGGTGAAAAGGAAGATCACCAGCCCCGAGGCGACCGCAACTTCGGCGCCGGCGCGCCATATCCGCTCGTCGAGCGTGCGGTCGCCGAAGAGCTGTTCGAGGAAGCCGAAATCGACGCAGACATAGGCGAGCACCGCCCAGGCAAGTGCCGCCGTCGCCGGCAGCATCGACGTACCCTTGATGACGAATAGATTGGTCAGGAACACCGCGAGCAGGCCGGCAATGCCGAGCACGATGCCGCGATAGAGCGTAAACGCGTTGACCGTATCCTTGTAGGCCTCGGGTTCCCAGAGATAGAGCTGCGGCAGCTTCGGCGAGGTGATCTCGGCGACGAAGGTGATCACCGAGCCGGGATTGAGCGTGATCGAGAAGACATCGGCATCATTGTTCTGCACCCGGTCGAGCGCAAAGCCTTCACTCGGGGTGATCGCCAGGATGCGGTCGGAACCGAGGTCCGGCCAGAAAATCTTGGAATTGACCAGGCGGTAATGCGGCGCAACGATCAGCCGTTCGAGCTGCTCATCGGAGACATTGGCAAGCGCGAACACCGCCCAGTCGCCATTGTGATGCTTGGACGTGGCGCGCACTTCGATGCGGCGGACGATACCGTCGGTGCCGGCCGCCGTCGATACCTGCAGTGCCTCGCCCTGATTGGCGTAGATTTCGGCCACGCTCGTCAGGTCGAGCGCCTTGTCTTCACGTGAAATCTTCACCGGTTCCAAAGCGAAGGCGGAAAAAGGCAGAATCAGAACGACCAGAAACAACAGTGCAGCAAGGCACCCGCCCGTGCCGGGGGCGCTCGGCTTTTTTGCAGTTATGGTCAAACTATTCCGGCCCCGTACCTGGTGTTCTTATTGGCGATCAGCGCATAGAGAAGATGATCGCGCCATTCGCCTCTTATTTTCAGATAGTCCTGCATGTATCCTTCGCGCTGGAATCCGGCTTTTTCAAGCAGGCGGATGGAGCGTTCGTTTTCCGGAATACAGGCAGCCTCGATCCTGTGCAAGTTCAGTCGTTGGAAGATGTGCTGGACAGTGACGTTAACGGCGGCGCTCATGTGCCCCCGCCCGGCATACCGCTCGCCCATCCAATAGCCGATCATGCAGGATTGCGAGGCGCCGCGGCGGATATGGCCAATGGTCAGGCCACCGAGCAGGTCATCGGTGCGGCGTGAGAAAAGCAGGAGCGGCAGTGCAATGCCCGAGGCGAATTCCTGGTTGGAGCGGATGACGCGATTGCGGAACGCCGCCTCCGTCAAGGCATCCGATTCCCAGGCCGGCTCCCAGCGCTCGAGAAAGGAACGGCTCTCGCTGCGCAGCGCATACCAAGCCTTGTAGTCTGAATTGCGTGGCAGCCGGAAATAGTGTTCCGGGCCTGCAATCTCCTCCGCCGTTGTTTGCCTGGACAGGAAGCCGAACACCGATCGCGCCATCCCTGACCTACCGAGGGCCTATTCCGCAGCGGTCTTGTGCGCCGATGCACCGCCGAGCACATGGGTAAGGTCGCTATAGGACGTCAGGTGTGCGACTGGCCCGATGGCCGAAAGCGTTGGCGTGGTGTTGAAGAACAGACGACCGGCGAGGTCGGTCAGGCGATCAGGCGTAATGTCGGCAAGTCGCTGCATCAGTTCATAGTTCGGGATCGGTCGGCCATAGAGCATCATCTGTCGGGCAATCTGGCCAGCGCGGGCGGCCGGGCTTTCCTGGCCCATAAGCAGTTGAGCACGGATCTGGGCACGAGCGCGGTCGATCTCTTCCTGCCTGATGTTCTCGGCCGATTTGCGGAGCTCCTCGACGAGGACCGGCGTGAGTTCCGGCAGATTCTCGCTGCCGGTTGCCGCGTGGATGCCAAAAATGCCGGTATCGGAGAAACCCCAATGAAAGGCGTAGACCGAATAACAGAGGCCGCGGATTTCGCGCACTTCCTGGAACAGGCGAGACGACATGCCGCCGCCGAGGATATTGGCGAGGATTTGCGAACAGTAGAAGTCGCGCTGATGATAGGCCTTGCCCTCGAAGCCGAGCAGCACCTGCGCATCCATCAGGTCGCGATCCTCGCGAACTTCGCCGCCGAGATAGCGTGCCGGCTCGATGATGAAGGGCGCGGTCGGCTTGGTCGGCAGGTTTTCGAAGCGCTTTTCGACTTCCGCCACCATGTGTTCATGGCGGACGGCGCCGGCGGCGACGACGAACATGCGGTCGGCGACATAATTGCGCCCTAGATAGCGGCGAATCTCATCCGACTTGAAAGCCATCACGGAGCCGGGCGTGCCGAGGATCGGACGACCGATGGTCTGGCCGCGGAAGGYGGTTTCGGAGAATTTATCGAAGACGATGTCATCCGGCGTGTCGTTGGCGGCGCCGATCTCCTGCAGGATGACATTCTTCTCGCGCTCGAGTTCCTCCTCGTCGAAGACCGAATTGGTCAGAATATCGGCGAGGATGTCGACGGCGAGCGGCACATCGTCGCTCAGCACGCGGGCATAATAGGAGGTGGATTCAGTGGACGTGGCAGCGTTGACTTCGCCGCCGACATTCTCGATCTCCTCGGCGATCTGACGCGCGCTACGGCGTGTCGTGCCCTTGAAGGCCATGTGTTCGAGGAGGTGGGCCAGGCCGTGCTCGTCCGCAGCCTCGTTGCGCGCCCCGGATTTCACCCAAACGCCGAGAGCGACGCTATCGAGATTACGCATCTCTTCAGTGACGACGGTCAGGCCTGAAGGAAGCGTAGTGGACTTTACATTCATGAGCAATTACGGCGCCGGTCAGTTCCCGATCCGGGCATGCTCGGCGATGAAATTTTCCACCGTCTTTATGTCCGCATTGAGCACGTCGAAGCGCTCCTCCCTAATCATGAGGTCATCGAGCCACGATGGCAGTGCGGGACTAATACCGCAAGCTTTTTCTACAGCCAAGGGAAATTTTGCCGGGTGCGCCGTGGCCAGCGTCACCATAGGGGAGTTGATTTTCTCGGTCTTCTTGGCGGCAGAATAGCCGATCGCCGAATGTGGATCGAGCACGTAGCCGATCTCTTCATTGACCTTGCGGATGGTGCGGTTCACCTTCGCTTCAACTACACTCACCGCCTTGAAATCCTTGCGGATGGCCTCGAGCGCCGTCTCTTCTATGGTGAACGAGCCCGACTGCTTGAGCCCATCCATTGCCGCCCGCACCTTGGCTGGGTCGCGGTCAAAAGCCTCGAACAGCAGGCGCTCGAAATTGGAAGAGATCTGGATGTCCATCGACGGCGAGGTCGTCGCCTTGACTCCCTTCATCTCGTAGCGGCCGCTTTCCAGCGTGCGATCGAGAATGTCGTTCTCATTGGTGGCGATGACCAGCTTGCCGATCGGCAGGCCCATGCGCTTGGCGGCATAGCCGGCAAAGATATCGCCGAAATTGCCTGTTGGTACCGTGTACGAAATCCTGCGGTCCGGGCCGCCGAGTGAAATCGCCGAGGTGAAATAGTAGACGATCTGGGCCATGATCCGCGCCCAGTTGATCGAATTGACGCCGGCAAGCTGCATGCGGTCGCGGAACGGCGTGTCGTTGAACATCTCTTTGACGAGGTTCTGGCAGTCGTCGAACGTGCCCTTGACCGCGATGGCATGCACATTGGCGTGCTTCGTCGTGGTCATCTGCCGCTGCTGCACCGGCGAGACCTTTCCTTCCGGGAAGAGGATGAAGATATCGGTGCGCTCGCGGCCACCAAAAGCGTCGATCGCCGCACCGCCTGTGTCGCCCGAGGTCGCGCCGACAATGGTGGCGCGCTGGTCACGCTTGGTGAGCGCCCAGTCCATCAGGCGGGCGAGCAACTGCATCGCGACGTCCTTGAAGGCCAGGGTCGTGCCATGGAAGAGTTCGAGGATGAAGGAATTCGGGCCGGTCTGCACCAGCGGCGTGACGGCCGGATGGCGAAAGGTGGCATAGGCCTCGTCGATCATCTTCCTGAGATCGGCAGCCTCGATCTCGCCGCCGACGAACGGCGTCAGCACGGCTTCGGCGATCTCCTGATAGGTCTTGCCGCGCCAATCGCGAATTTCCTTTTTGGAGAAATGCGGCCATTCTTCAGGTATATAGAGCCCGCCGTCGCGTGCCAGCCCCGTCAGCAGGGCATCCGAGAATCCGAGCACCGGGGCCTGGCCCCTGGTCGAAACATACCGCACCTATCCACCTCGTCCGTCCGTTGTATCAGCCGCCGCGGAAGCTATCAGCAAGGCCACGGGTCGACTGTTCCCTTTGCGCCCGCGATGGCCCCGAAAATGGCTGAATCTTTGTTGTGGCCAATCGATTTTTTATTTTGCCGCTGATATAGACCAAACCTGCAGGCCATGAAAAGGTCTGATTGCACAAGATAAAAAGCGGCGACAATCCGTCGATTTCGTGAATTCAACAAGGGGGGCGCCAGTGTCCGGCAAATACCTCAGGATGCTTTCTTCGCTGACGGCCGTCGCGCTCGCAGCAAGTTGCTCAACAACCGAAACATTCAGTTTCAGCAAGAAGAAGGACGAGGCGCCGGCGCCGACCGATTCCAAAACGCCGGTCGTGGTGCAGGGCCAGTGCCCGTTCGTCTATCTGCGCGAGGGCACCGCGGTCTACGCCCAATATGCCAACCAGCCGAAGAAGCGCATCAAGAAGAAGAAAGACGAACCTGCGCCTCCGCCACAGGCCAACGATCCCAATTCGCTGGTCATGCAGGCGACGCTCGACCAGACGACACGCCAGTGCTTCCAGACCGCAAATGGGCTGACGGCAACCGTCGTCGTGCATGGCCGCCTCGTCATCGGCCCCGCTGGCAAGCCGGGCTCGGCCTTCACGCTGCCGATTCGCGTCGCCGCCACGGATGGCGAAAACACCGTCTTTTCCGAGCTCACGCAATTCCCCGTGCAACTGCCCCCGGGCCAGAGCACGATGCAGTTCGTGTTCACCAAGGAAAACGTCTCACTCAAGGAAGTCGACCCGGGTGGCTTGACGCGCATGTTTGCCGGGATCGACGAAGGGCCGTACAATACCAAGTGAGATGTAGAGCGGAGGAGGCTGGCTCCTCTTCTTAGCCGTGCCCGGCTTCCATGGACAGCATGGCGGGCTGGATGCCCATCAGCGCCAGCGCGCGATTGTATTTGCCTTCGAGACTGCGTTCGAAGATCAGGTCCTCGTCGGCGGGGCAGGAGAGCCAGCCATTGTTGCCGATCTCGGCCTCGAGCTGGCCGGCGCCCCAGCCCGCATAGCCGAGCATCAGCGTCGCCTTGCTCGGTCCCTTGCCGCGGGACATGGCGCGAATGATGTCCACTGTCGCGGTCAGGCAGATTTCGTCGCTTACCGGGATCGAGGACTGCGTCAGGTAATCATCGCTGTGCAGCACGAAGCCGCGGCCGGTTTCCACCGGGCCGCCCTTTTGGATCGGGATATCGCGGGTCGAATCCGGCAGCAGGATCGCATCCTCATCGGCAATCACCTTGAGGTGCAGCAGGATGTCGACGAAGGAGAGCTGCTGCGGCTGGTTGATGATGAAGCCCATGGCGCCTTCGCTCGAATGGGCGCAGATATAGACCACGGCTTTGGAAAAATTGCTGTCGCCAATCCCCGGCATGGCGATCAGGAACTGACCGTCAAGAAAACCACGCTCGCCTTTGTTCTTCAGCGTCTTGATATCAACCATGCGGACAGCCTATCAATTCACGGTGAAATGAAAAGGACGAAGATGCATTTGGGGCCTTTTTTTCGTAAACACGGAGACGTAAAAGACAGACCTTGAAATGCATGGATCGAGGATGCGCATGAAAAGCATTGCGGCATATGGGGTTGCGCTTGTCGCCCTGCTGACAGCCTCCACCGCGCTTGCCGCCATCAGCGATTGGGCGACATCGGAAGGCGGACGCATGCGGCTTTCGGCGCTCAGCGATGACGGCAACGGAAGACTGACCGCGCTGCTCGAAATCCAGCCGGCGCCCGGCTGGAAAACCTATTGGCGCAATCCCGGCGATGCCGGTGTGCCGCCGCAGATCGATCTCTCCGGCGCGGAGAACCTCAAACTGGTAAAGGTCGATTATCCGACGCCGGAGATCGGCATGGACGAGGCTGGCCGCTTCATCGGCTATCATGCGCCTGTTGGCATCGTGCTCGAACTCGAAAAGCCCAAGCCCGCCGAACCGTCAAAACTCTCCGCGGATGTGTTGGTCGGTCTATGCAGCAATATCTGCCTGCCGTTTCAGTCGCATTTCGATCTGTCGCTTACCGATTCCAGCCGGCCTCAAGCTGACGAATTCATGAACATTCAGATGGCCAAGGCGGCGCTACCCGAACTGCCATCCGCCGATTTCGAGATCATCAAGTCCGGGCTCACGGCAGGCGGCGCCTCGTTCGAAGCGACCCTGACCATTCCCGGCAAGGAGATGCCGGATGTCGCCATAGCGCCCTCCGAAGGGCTGCTGTTGGGCAGGCCCACTGTCATCGTCGATGCCGGCAAGGCCACGGTGCGCTATCCGGTCAACCGGCTGCCGAAGGAACTCGCCGGTGCGACCGTGACATTGCTCGTCAAATCTGCGGGGCGGGCGATGGAAGCCACGCTCGCCCTGAAATAACCCACCACCAAGCCAAGCCATCCACCAACCGAACCGAGGAGAGAATCCGGTGACCATTGCAATCGGAGACAAAGTCCCTGCCGTCACGCTCAAGGAAAAGACTGCCGATGGTGTCAAGGATATCGGCATCGCCAGTCTGCTCGCCGGCAAGACTGTCGTACTGTTCGGCGTGCCGGGTGCCTTCACGCCCACCTGCTCGCTCAATCACCTCCCCGGTTTCCTCGAAAACCGCGATGCCTTCTTCGCCAAGGGCGCCGACGAGATCGCCGTCGTTTCCGTCAACGACCATCACGTGATGAATGCCTGGGCCAAGGCCTCCGGCGGCGAAGGCAAGATCCGCTTCCTTGCCGACGGCAATGCCGTGTTCACCAAGGAGCTTGGACTTGAAGTGGATCTTTCCGGCGGTGGGCTTGGCCTGCGCTCGAAGCGCTACTCGATGCTGATCAAGGACGGCACGGTGGTGCAGCTCAATGTCGAGGAGAAGACGGGCGAAGCGGAGATCTCAGGCGCTGCAACGCTGCTGGGCCAGATCTGAAGTCAGCTTCCCTTCCAGGCGGTCCTCGCTCCTGTTCGGGTGCCGCCGCCATTTCGCTGATTGAACATCCATTCAATATGTGAAAACATGCCGCAATCATTTCTGTCACTTGCGGAGACTTCATCATGGCGCGGCACGATGTGATCGTTATCGGCGGCGGCTTTACCGGGCTGTCGGCAGCGACGGCACTTTGCCAGGCCGGCCGTGATGTGCTGCTGATCGAGGCACGCGACCGCGTCGGCGGCCGTGTCGAATCCCGTATACTGGCCGATGGAACGCGTATCGACACCGGCGGGCAGTTTCTGTGCGAGGATATGCCTGAGGTGACGGCGCTCGCCAAGGCGCATGGCAAGACCTTCGTCAGACCCCACTTCGACGGCGACATCGTCTTCCAGCCGCCGATGTCGCTGGAAAGAGGTTATGCGGCGCTCGCAGGGGTCGATGCGCTACGCGAGCGGATGCGGGCCTGGGATCTCGCCGACCCCGCCGTCCAAACAATGACGGTGGCGGAATGGGTTGCGCGCCAGGATGTCGACGACGACGTCAGAAACGGCTTCCTCAGGCTGGTGGACGGGTTGTGGTGCCGCTCGGCTTCGGAAATCTCCTTTCTCTATCTTGCATCGAGCGACCGGCGCATCACCAACGAAATTTTCGAACTGGAATTCTTCCTCGCCGAAACCATGCATGCGCTGGCCGAGGACCTTGCAGCGACGCTGAGCGACCGGCTTCTCCTGGGTTCGCCGGTGACGCGCATCCGCCATCACGGCGATGGCGTCGAAATCTTTTGCGGCGATCGCTGTTTCGAGGCTGCATGCGCCATCATCGCCGTGCCGCCGGTGATGGCGCGGCGGATCGTTTTCGAACCCGCCCTCCCCGCTCGTCTGGCAGGCGCACTCAAAGCCTGGGGCAGCGGCGCCGTCGTCAAGATTCTCATCCGTTACCCACGGCCGTTCTGGCGGAAACGTGGCCAGAGCGGCTCGATCATGTGGCGCGAGCCGAGAGGCTTCTTTGCCTGCGATGTCTCACGCGGCGATGGGGAAGGTGCGATCGTGGTTTTCATCGGCGGCCCCGCGGCTAGCCGATGGCATGAAGAGGGCGAAGCCGCATTGCGCGCCTTTCTTATCGATCAATTGACGGTGGCGTTGGGTGAGGAAGCGAGCAGACCCAGCGAGATCGAATTGCGCGATTGGGTGGATGATGCCTGGACCGGCGGCGCCTATAGCGACGTGATCGTCGACCTGCATTCGGCCGATGCTGAAGATGTCCTGCGGGAAGGACTGCCAAACCTGCAATTCGCCGCATCGGAATTGGCCTTGTCTTTTCCTGGCTATATCGAAGGCGCTATCGTCGCCGGCAAGGAAATCGTGCGTAAGTTGCAGTCATTCCAATGACCGGCTGAATCCTTCACGGCTCGAGATAAGTGTCTGGCAAACATCAAAGATTATTCATTAATCATACAAGATGCCTACGCTGCTGCTTAATTATATTTCAATAATAAATCCCGACATTGAGGCCTGTCAGGCATTCCATACGGTCGTATTTCCTCATGATTTCTGTTATAAATTGCATCGTCGAGCAGCACAATATCTGGCTCGTGCTCGTAGCCGCCGTGGTCTGTGTGGCCGGCTGCTGGGCTGTTGTCAGGCTACATCGACGCGGCAGCGGCACGAGCGGTGCGGAGGCCATCGGATGGCAGTTCCTGGCGGCGACAGCGGCGGGTGCCTCGATCTGGGCAACGCATTTCATCGCCATCATCGCCTATGAGCCAGGCACGCCGGTCTCGTTCGACCCCGTTCTGACGATCATCTCGCTCATGGTTGCCCTGATCGGCTCGTTTGCAGGTCTGATGGTGGCCGGCATGATCCATACCCGTTGGGCGCCTGCCGCGGGTGGCGCGATGGTCGGCTTTTCGGTCGCCACCATGCACTATACCGGCATGATGGCCTATGTGGCAGAAGGCGTGGTCGAATGGGACATTCGATATCTGGTCGCTTCCATTGTGCTTGCCGCGGTCATCACCGCATGTGCGGTGCATGTGGCGAGCCGCCGCGACCATAAACTCGACAGCAATTTGGCCGCCGTCGGCCTGCTGACGCTTGCGATCGTCAGCCTGCATTTCACCGGCATGACAGCCTTCCGGCTGACGCCGCTGGTGATCTACAAGGACTATACCAATCCGGCAGCAATGCAGGCTATGGCGCTTTCCGTCGCGCTGGTCAGCCTGATGATTGTCGGCGCCGTGCTGGCGAGCTATCTCATCGATGGCCAGACCCGGGCGCATTCGCTGAGCCAGCTCAAGCACATGGCAATGAGCGACCCGCTGACCGGGCTCGCCAACCGCGCCTCCTATAACGAGCATCTCGACGCCCGCATCAAGCTCGCCGCCAATGGTGGACAGAGATTTGCGCTTGCCGCAATCGATCTCGACCGCTTCAAGGAAATCAATGATTTGCGCGGCCATTCCGCTGGCGACGAGACGCTGAAAATCCTGGCGCAACGCATGCGCGACTTCAACGACGGCAGCCTGTTCATCGCCCGTATCGGCGGCGACGAATTTTCGATCATCATGCCGGTCGGCGACCGCAACACATTGCGCAAGACGCTGATGAAACTGCGCGCCCAGCTGCTGCAACCCTTCACCATCGACGACTGCGAGCTCATGGTCGGCGCCAGTATTGGCATCTGCATCTATCCCGATGACGCCAATGACACGACGCTGGTCAACAATACCGACCTAGCGCTCTATCGTGCCAAAACCGAGATCGCCGACAAGATCTGCTTCTTCGACAATGTGATGGACGAAGCCGTCCGCACGAGGCGCGAGCTCGCCGCCGAACTTCGCCACGCGCTCGAACACGATCAGCTCGAAGTCTTCTACCAGGTACAGACCTCGGTGTCGGAAAAGCAGATCACCGGATATGAAGCGCTGTTGCGCTGGCAGCATCCGCAACGCGGCTATATCCCGCCGTCTGAATTCATTCCGCTGGCCGAGGAAAGCGGCCTCATCCTGCAACTCGGCGAATGGGTGCTACGCACCGCCTGCACCGAATTTGCGGCGCTCGACCTGCGCGTCGCCGTCAACCTGTCGCCGATCCAGTTCCTGCATCCCAACCTGCCTGGGCTCGTCGCCGACATTCTTGCCGAGACCGGTATGAAAGCGGTGAAGCTGGAGCTGGAACTGACGGAATCAGCGATCATCCACGACAAGGAACGCACGTTGATGCAGTTGCAGGAGATCCGCAAGCTTGGCGTCACGATTGCACTCGACGATTTCGGCACCGGCTATTCTTCACTCGACACGTTGCGCGCCTTCCCCTTCGACAAGATCAAGCTCGACCGCACCTTCATGGAGGAGCTGGAGACCAGCGAGCAGGCGCGCTCGATCATCCGCGCCGTGCTGGCGCTCGGCAAGAGCCTGGCCATCCCGGTTCTGGCGGAAGGCATCGAAACCCGCGACCAGCTGGCGATCCTGCGCGCCGAAGGCTGCGACTCCGCCCAGGGTTATTATCTCGGCCGGCCGGCACCGCTTGCGACAATCTTTCCGGACCTGGAAGACGCCAATATCGGGCGGTTGCGTGCCGCAGTCGCGGACCTGAGTGACGAAGGGGATGCCGAAGACAAGGCTGTGGCCTGACATCGAGAAAGCGAGTATTGCAACAAGGGCAGACTGCCGGTCGAACATAGCGGAGAGCGTTGGATGGATAGGACGACAGCCATCGACACGCCGAAAGAGCACGAACAGGCGATCGACGTGATCGGCCGTATCATGGCGCTTCAAACACCCGACGATGCCGATCTTGCCATGCTGGAGACACTGGCTATTCGCGTCGCGCGCTACGAAGAAACCATGTTTCCTTTGGGGCAGCCGACGGTATTGGAAGCCATCCGCTTCCGCATGGATCAGATGGATCTCAACCAGGCCGGGCTTGCGGAATTGATCGGGTTTCCCAAATCGCGGATTTCCGACCTCTTGAGTGGGCGGCCGCCGCTGTCGCTGGAGATGATCCGTGCCGTGCATGAGAAGCTTGGCATTCCCACAGATATCCTGATCGGCAAATCGAAAGCCGCTAACGCCTCTTGAACGGCTCCATCCCCTTGCGGGCCAGTTCATCGGCACGTTCATTCTCCGGGTGCCCAGCATGGCCCTTGACCCAGTGCAGCGTCACCTTGTGCTTGTGCTGTGCCTCTTCCAATGCCTGCCAGAGTTCGACATTCTTCACCGGCTTCTTGTCAGCGGTCTTCCAACCGTTCTTTTTCCAGCCAAAAATCCATTTTGTGATGCCGTCCTTGACATAGGCGCTGTCAGTATAGAGGTCGATCTCGCAGGGCACTTTCAGCGCCTGGAGCGCCGAAATGGCGGCCATCAGTTCCATGCGGTTGTTGGTAGTCTCGGCCTCGCCACCGAACAATTCCTTCTCGACATCGCCGTAGCGCAGGATGGCGCCCCAGCCGCCCGGGCCAGGATTGCCGGAACAAGCGCCGTCGGTGAACACATCGACATGCTTCATGCGGTCACCGGCAGAACAAGGCCGTATTCGGCGGCGTTTTTCACATGCTGGTGAAAGCGCAGCTTGCGCATATATTCCATAGGGTCTTTCTTGGTCACCAGTGCGCCGGCCGGCGTCATGATCCAGTCGTAGAGGCGAGTGAGGAAGAAGCGCAGCGCCGAGCCACGGCAAAGCAGCGGCAGTGCCGCGATCTCGGCTTCGGAGAGCCGGCGGGCCGACTGGTAGCCTTCGATCAGCGCCATGCCCTTGGTCATGTTGTAGGACCAGTCCTTCTCGAAGCACCAGGCGTTGAGGCAGACCGACAGGTCATAGGCGAAGAAGTCGTTGCAGGCAAAATAGAAGTCGATGAGCCCTGATAGATGATCATCCAGGAAGAAGACATTGTCCGGGAACAGGTCGGCATGGATCACGCCGGCAGGCAGACCGGAAGGCCAATGGTTTTCGAGGAAGGCGAGTTCAGTGCGGATTTCGGAAATCAATCCGGGTTCGATCTCATCAGCGCGCGGCTCGGATTTCTCCCAGAGCGGCCGCCAGCCGGAAACGCCGAGCGCATTTGGCCGTGGGATCGTAAACCCCTCCCCCGCCAGATGCATCTGGGCAAGAGCCGCACCAACTTCGCGGCAATGCCGCGCCTCAGGCTTTCTCAGCCACATGCCTTCAAGGAAGGAGATCAAGGCCGCCGGCCGGCCAGCGAGCGCTCCGAGCAATTTTCCGTCACGGCGCGCCACCGGCAGAGGGCAGGACAAGCCGCGATCGGCAAGATGCTGCATCAGGCCGAGGAAAAACGGCAGGTCGGCCGGATCGACACGCTTCTCATAAAGCGTCAGGATATAGGGAGCCGTGCTGGTATGCAGAAGGAAGTTGGAATTTTCGACACCCTCAGCGATGCCCTTGTAGGACATCAGCGCGCCTGCTTCGTAGTCGGACAGGAATTTTGCGAGTTCGTCCTCGGTGATATCGGTGTAGACGGCCAAGTTCTCGTTCCTGTTCCAGTTCTTGAGACGTTGAGCTCAACATTGCATGCGGGATGGTCGGTCTGATCTACCCCGTGAACTTTCTTCGTTAAAGCCATAAATGCGACGCCAACGAGGAATGAAGCAGCGTAGATCGAGGCGTGGATGGCCAGTCGCTTTTTCTGTTCAGCAAGCCTCGGATCAAGCCATGCCTTACCGCGAACCTCATAGGACCTTGATAGCCTCTGGGCGCCCTTCAGCGGTTCGTCGGTAGAAAGCTGCCGTGTCTGTTTATTTACGCTCGAAATTATCCGAGCCAGAGAAATCCACGCGATAAAGAACGATCGCACCAATATAATGAACCAAGCGACCACCACGACGAAAAAAATGACACCAATTATTTTACCCAGGATTTCCAAGGAGGTGGTGTCCGTGATCGTCAGCCATTAACCCACGCCATGTCCGCATGGGTCAGCTCGATGTTGCGCAGTTCGCGGTTGACGAGGAAATGCTCGTTCTCCTCGGCCATTTCCGCCAGCTCGACCGTGGTGTCGTAACGGGCGCGGAAGGCGTCGATGATTTCGTTGACTATCACTTCGGGCGCGGATGCGCCGGCCGACAGCCCCACCGTAGCGAGCGTGCCGTAGGCGTCCCAATCGATCTCGGACGCGCGCTGGACGAGCGCCGCATGTTTAGCGCCGGACTTCAGCGCCACCTCCACCAGTCGCTTGGAGTTGGAGGAATTCGGGGCGCCGACGATCAGGAAGAGGTCGCAGCCGGGTGCGGCGAGTTTGACCGCCTCCTGGCGGTTGGTGGTGGCATAGCAGATCGAATCGGCAGCCGGCTCCTGCAAGGCCGGGAAACGCTCCTTGAGCTTGGCGATCACGCCTTCGGTGTCATCGACCGAGAGTGTCGTCTGGGTGACGAAGCCGAGCTTTTCGGGGTCTGCCGGCTGGTAGCGCTCGGCATCTTCGACGGTTTCGAGCAGCGACACAGCGCCATCCGGAAGCTGGCCCATTGTGCCAATCACTTCCGGATGGCCGGCATGGCCGATCAGGATCACGTGTCGGCCAAGACGCTGGTGACGTAGCGCCTGCTTGTGCACCTTCGACACGAGCGGACATGTCGCATCGAGATAGAAGAGATTGCGTGCCCTGGCGTCGGCAGGCACGGATTTCGGTACGCCATGCGCCGAGAAGACCACCGGTTGAGCGCGATGGGCTTCAGGAATCTCACCGAGTTCCTCGACGAAGATCGCACCCTTGGCCTCCAAACCTTCGACGACATAGCGATTGTGGACGATCTCGTGGCGGACATAGACGGGCGCGCCATAGGCTTTCAGCGCCAGCACGACGATCTGGATGGCGCGGTCGACGCCTGCGCAAAAGCCGCGCGGAGCGCAAAGGCGGATGGTGAGCGGATTGTTCGTTTCGATCATCTGAGCTGTTTCATCGTGGATTGAGCGGTCTGCGGCTTGCCGCAGCAGTCCGTCATATCAAAATAGGGATTGTCGAAGCCGACGGTAATAACCAGCGCAACAAGTGCCGGCAAGCCCTGGACATAGAGGATGCGCCGCGACACGGTCGCGGCGCCGAACAATGCGGCGATCACAACGCAAGCGAGAAAGAACATCTTGATATAGAATTCGAAAATACGGCTTGGTTCCATGAGCGACCAGAAGAGGCCAGCAGCGAGAAAGCCGTTGTAAAGGCCCTGGTTGGCTGCCAGGACCTTGGTTATTTCGGCACGTTCCGGCGTATTGCGAAAGATTTTCAGGCCTGTTGGCCTCGTCCACAGGAACATTTCGAGATAGAGAAAATAGAGGTGCAGCAGCGCGACCGCCGCCACAAGCAAATCTGAGAGAATGTCCATGACCTGCCTTCCGCTCACTCTTTCATTCTGATCTAGCGCCCCTTGCGGCGCATGGCCAGCGCCGAGATCACCACAAGCGCCGCCGCAAGCCCATACCACGTGACGGCATAACTGAGATGATTGTTGGGCAGGTCGATCTGAGTGACGCCACCGAGCGGAAGGCCGCCGGGATTCGGCGCTGAGCCAGCGTCGACGAAGAAGGGCAGTACCTTGGTGCCGTCAAGACCGGCGCTTGCGGCCATCGCGGCCATGTCCTTCCAGAAGAACAGGTTCTTGGCAGGCTCGTTGTCCGGCACCATGAAGGACGGCTTGACCGTCAGCTTGACACGCGCAAGCCCATTCACCGTGACGTCGCCTTCGATCTCGCCCGCCTTGCGTTTTGCCGGATCCTTCAACTCGTCTGGCACGAAGCCGCGGTTGATGAAGACAATGCGGCCATCGGCGAGCGTCAGCGGCGTATAGACGTAGAAGCCCGGCGCGCCGTCGCTCGTGGCGAGGAAATAACGTTCCTTGGCATGGTCGAAGCGGCCGGTGAGTGCAATCGCGCGATAGTCAATGTCGACACCCTTGGCGATGTCCGCAAGCGCCTGATCGGCCGCGATTGGTGCAGCGGTGCGACGCGCATCGATCTCGGCAATCAGGCCTTCCTTCCACTGCAACCGCTCGACCTGCCAGGTGCCGAGCGAGATGAGGATAAGGAAAGCCACGCCGAGCGCAATGAATGTGCCGATCCGGAGCGACGGCTTGACGGCACCCTCAGCCACGATCAATCTCGCCCTGGCGCGCATTGTTGCGGTATTGCAGCGCGATCAGCACGGCTTTCATCACCCGAAGCAGCCAGAGGCTGAGCACGATGGCCAGCGGAATCCAGATGATCAAATGCAGCCAGAGCGGCGGACTGTAGGTCACCTCAACCCAAAGGGCGAGGCCGACGACGATGAAACCGATGATCATGATGACGAACACTGCCGGCCCATCGCCGGAATCGGCAAAGGAATAATCGAGCTTGCAGGCCGTGCAGGCTGGCCTGAGCTTGATGAGGCCATCGAACAGCCTGCCCTGGCCGCAGCGCGGGCAGGAACAGGTCAGGCCGGCTTTGATGGGATCAATGGGCGCATATAAGGCTTTGTCTTCGGTCACGGTCTGATTTCTATCGGCGTGTTGTTGGGAACCATGTCCCATATTTCCTGCATCTCGACGTTGGTAACCGCTACACAGCCATCCGTCCAATCAAAAAGCTGCATGAACGGACCTGCCCAGCCGAGATAGTTCGGCTGGCCGTGGATCATGATCATGCCGCCCGGATCATATCCCTGCTGTTCCGCCAAGGTGACCTGGTCGGCGTCCGGATAGGAGATATGGATCGACTTGAAAGCCATACTTTTGCCGTTGCGCCAATCGAGTCGATAAACACCCTCCGGCGTCTTCTGGTCACCTTCACGGCGTTTCTGCCCCGAGGCATTGCCTCCCAGCGACACACGGTAGACGGCCATGACATGCCCTTCGCGCAACAGCACCAGTCGTCGCGCAAATTTTTCGACCACCACACGATCGGCTTTGAAGAGGTCGACTGGAATGCGGGTCGCAGAGAGCGCCAGAAGCAGAACCGAAAGACAAACGAGCATCAGCAATCTGCCACCGGAACATTCAGGCCACTGCATGCTATCTCCCCCGCGCTCGGCGTGAGAAAAGCTTGAAAGCAGTTATGGCCGAAATCGTGGCATACTCAATGTGCGATGATATCCTGCCATTCCGGATGCCGTTCCACCTGCGCCTTGAAGAACGGGCAGAGCGGGATGACCTTCCAGCCACCGGCTCGGGCGGCTTCGACCGCATGCAGCGCGAGTTCGCGACCGACGCCCTGGCCGCGATAGATGTCCGGCACTTCGGTATGGTCGATGATGATCAGCCGCGGCGAGGCGCGGGAGAACGTCATCATTGCCTCCTGGCCCGGTTCCCCAGTGACGTAGCGTCCGCCCTTGGCACTGTCCTCGTCGCGTATGTCCATATCGATCTTCCTGATGCACAAATGAAAGGCGCCCGGTTTCCCGGGCGCCAAGTGTAGAGCAAATTGCTTGTTCCGATCAACCGGCCGCCAGCGGCGCGCCCCAGCCGCCCCAGACATAGACGGCGAAAAATAGGAACAGCCAGACGACGTCGACGAAGTGCCAGTACCAGGCAGCAGCCTCGAAACCGAAATGCGCCGTCGGCGTGAACTGGCCCAGGGATGCACGGATCAGGCAAACGAGCAGGAAGATCGTGCCGATGATGACATGGAAGCCGTGGAAGCCGGTCGCCATGAAGAAGGTCGCGCCATAGATCGACTCCGAGAAGGAGAACGGCGCATGCGCATATTCGTAGGCCTGGACCGAGGTGAACAGCATGCCGAGCAGCACGGTCAGCACCAGGCCCTGGATCAGGCCCCTGCGGTCGTTGTGCAGCAGCGCATGGTGCGCCCAGGTCACCGTCGTGCCCGAGAGCAGCAGGATAACAGTGTTATAGATCGGCAGATGCCAGGGATCGAGCACTTCGAGGCCCTTCGGCGGCCATTGGCCACCGGTGAAGGCGACGCGTGCGGCCTGGATCGTCTCGCCGGAATAAAGGCTGGCATCGAAGAAGGCCCAGAACCAGGCGACGAAGAACATCACTTCGGAAGCGATGAACATCATCATTCCGTAGCGCAGATGCAGCGACACGACGCGAGTGTGATGGCCTTCCTGGCCTTCCTTGATCGTGTCGCCCCACCAGGAGTACATCGAGTAGAGTATGACGATCAGGCCGATGAAGAACAGCCAGGGATTGGCGAGATTGCCGCCAAACATATGGAACTCGCTATTGTGCAGCCAGCGCATGAAGCAAACGGCGCCGAACATCAAGATGAACGCGCCGATCGACGCAATGATCGGCCACGGGCTTGGATCGATGATGTGGTAGTCGTGTTGTTTCTGGTGTGCGTCTGCCATTTTGTCCCCGGCTCTCCATTCCCCTTGCCCGCGGCGCATCGGCCGCAGCCAGACTACAATTTCTTTGCGTTCGAAGCCTCGTTCGCATCCGCGACCGGCTTCTGTGTCTCCTTGCCGTAGAGTGTATACGACAGTGTCAAAACTTTCATCCCCAGTGTTTCCGGCGCCGTCTTCATGTCCGGATCGACGAAGAAGACCACCGGCATGTCGCGCGTCTCACCCGGCTTCAGGGTGATATCGGTGAAACAGAAGCATTCGAGCTTGTTGAGATAGGGCCCGGCCGTCATCGGCGTGACATTGAACACGGACCGCGCGGTCTTTTCCCGCGTCGAATGATTGGTCAGGCGGAACTTCACCTCGACCGTCTCGCCGAGGCGCGGGTCGACATAGTCCTGCAGCGGCTTGAAGTCCCAGTTCAGGTCGGAGGCGACATTGGTGTCGAACTCGACGCGAATCCGGTCATTCAGGATACGGTCGGAGGCCTGTTCGACCCGTCTCACCGTGCCGTTGAACCCGGTGACACGGCAGAAAAGATCGTAGAATGGTACCGCGGCGTAGGCGGCGCCGACCATGACGCCGACGAAGACCAGGCACGACACCAGCACCGCCAGATTGTTGCGCTGCGGCTTCTTCGGGCCTGGCTCGTTAACGGACGCCAGTTCGCTCATCACTGATGGCCTCCCGGCACCATGCGGATGATCGTGATCGCGTAGAATATGATGACCAGCGCACCGAGCACGACGCCGAGCGCGACATTACGGTTGCGGCGCGAGCGCTTCTGGCGTTCGGTGAGTTCGATCGTTTCGACCTTTTCCATGGTCAGATCCTTCCGCCAACGGCGTGATAGAGGCCAGCGCCGAAGTGATCCAGCATCAGGCAGAGAAAGATCGCAAACAGGTAGACGATCGAATAAGCGAACAGCTTCTTGGCCGGTTTCATTGCCGGATCGCCATCCGGCATCCGCCGACAGAGGACCGAATACCAGACAAAGCCGACGCCGAGCAGGCCGGACACGGTGCCATAGACCGGCGAGGCGAAGCCGAGAATGGCCGGAGCAACGCCGGCGACAGCGGTCAGCACGGCATAGACGAGAATCTGGTCCTTGGTGACCTTCTCACCCGCCACATTCGGCAGCATCGGCACGCCGACGGCGTCATAGTCGCGCATCTTGAACAGTGCGAGCGCCCAGAAATGTGCCGGAGTCCAGAGGAAGATGATGAGGAACAGCGAAATGCTTTCAATCGACACGCCACCGGTGACGGCTGCCCAGCCGATCATCGGCGGGAAGGCGCCCGCGGCGCCGCCGATGACGATATTCTGCGGCGTCCAGCGCTTCAGCCACATCGTGTAGATGACCGCATAGAAGAAGATGGTGAAGGCCAGCAGCCCGGCTGCGAACGTATTGACGGCAAGGCCGAGCACCGCGACGGAAAAGCCTGACAGCGTGATGCCGAAGGCCAGCGCCTCGCGCGGCTCAATGCGGCCCGCGGGGATCGGGCGCTTGGCGGTGCGGCTCATCACGGCATCGATATCGGCGTCATACCACATATTGAGCGCGCCCGACGCGCCCGCACCGACGGCGATGCAGAGGATGGCGATGACGCCGATGACCGGGTGGATGTGGCCAGGCGCCACGATCATGCCGGCCACCGCCGTGAAGATGACAAGCGACATCACCCGCGGCTTGAGAAGCGCGAAATAGTCCTGGAACGTCGCCTCTGATATCCTCAGCGGTTCCGCACCGGTCACAGTGTTTTCGCTTTCCAATAGTGCCATTTCAGTCTCTACAGATAGTCATATCAGTGAGAGAACCGCCACCGGCGGTTCCCTAGATTTCCTGCGCTTACTTGATGCGCGGCAGCTGTTCCCACTGGTGGTAGGGCGGCGGCGAAGAGAGCTGCCATTCCAGCGTGTCGGCGCCAACACCCCAGGGATTGTCGCCAGCGACACGCTTCWTGGAGAAGGCCTCCCAGATGCCGGCGAAGAAGATGACCAAGCCAACAGCCGAGATATAGGAGCCCATGGAGGAAACAAAGTTCCAGCCAGCATACGCATCCGGATAGTCGATGTAGCGGCGCGGCATGCCGGCGAGACCGAGGAAATGCTGCGGGAAGAACACCAGGTTCACGCCGATGAAGGTGACCCAGAAGTGCAGCTTGCCGAACGTCTCGTTGTACATGTAGCCGGTCATCTTCGGGAACCAGTAATACCAGGCGGCGAAGATGGCGAACACGGCGCCGAGCGACAGCACGTAGTGGAAGTGCGCGACGACGAAGTAGGTGTCGTGGACAACACGGTCGAGGCCGGCATTGGCGAGCTGCACACCCGTGACACCACCAACGGTGAACAGGAAGATAAAGCCGATCGCCCAGAGCATGGGAGTCTTGAACTCGATCGAGCCGCCCCACATCGTGGCGATCCAGGAGAAGATTTTCACGCCGGTTGGCACCGCGATGACCATGGTGGCGAAGACGAAGTAGCGTTGCGCCTCAAGCGACATACCCACCGTATACATATGGTGAGCCCAGACGATGAAGCCGACGCCGCCGATCGCGGTCATGGCATAGGCCATGCCGAGATAGCCGAAGACCGGCTTCTTCGAGAAGGTCGAGACGATGTGGCTGATGATGCCGAAGCCCGGCAGGATCAGGATGTAGACTTCCGGATGACCGAAGAACCAGAACAGGTGCTGGAACAGGATCGGGTCGCCGCCGCCTTCAGGAGAGAAGAAGGTGGTGCCGAAATTGCGGTCCGTCAGCAGCATGGTGATGGCGCCGGCGAGCACCGGCAGCGACAGCAGCAGCAGGAAGGCGGTGATCAGCACGGACCAGGCGAACAGCGGCATCTTGTGGATGGTCATGCCGGGGGCGCGCATGTTGAGGATCGTGGTGATGAAGTTGATCGCACCGAGGATCGACGAGGCACCGGCGATATGCAGCGAGAAGATCGCCAGGTCGACAGCCGGGCCGGAAGAGCCTGTGGTCGAGAGCGGCGGATAGAGCGTCCAGCCACCGCCGACGCCGTGGAAGCCCGACGTGCCATCGGTGAACATCGACAGGAGCAGGAGAAGGAAGGCCGGCGGGATCAGCCAGAAGGAGATGTTGTTCATGCGCGGGAAGGCCATGTCCGGCGCGCCGATCATGATCGGCACCATCCAGTTGGCGAAGCCGCCGATCATCGCCGGCATGACCATGAAGAAGATCATGATCAGCGCATGCGCAGTGACGAAGACGTTGAACATCTGCTTGCCGGCATCGACGGCTGCGTTGGCGTCAACGCCATAAACCATCTGCGCCAGACCGTGGAAGATCTGGATGCCAGGCTCCTGCAGTTCCATGCGCATCAGTACGGAGAGCAGGAAGCCGACACAGCCCGCGAAGATCGCGAAGATCAGGTAGAGCGTGCCAATGTCCTTGTGGTTGGTCGAGAACAGCCAGCGGGCGGCGAAGCCCGGCTTGTGGCTGTGACCGTGATCATCATGCGCAACGTGCGCGTCATGATGATCATGAGCGGAATGGGTGTCGTGTACGGAATGGTCGGCCATGGCGGTCACTTCCTCGAAAAACTTACTTCGCGGCAACGTCGACGGTCTTCTTCGGACCATCGACGGCGGCCATGAGCGCCTTGTAGGCGGACGGCAGATCGGTCGCAGCAGCGGCAAGCCAGGCATTATATTTGGCTTCCGGCACGACACGGATGGCGATCGGCATGAACGCGTGATCCTTGCCGCACAATTCCGAACACTGGCCGTAGTAGAGGCCTTCCTTCTCGGCCCGGAACCAGGTCTCGTTCATGCGGCCCGGAACGGCGTCGACCTTGATGCCGAAGGACTGCATGGCGAAGGAATGGATGACGTCGCTCGGCTCGGAAGTGACGATGACGCGTACGGTCTTGTTGAGCGGCACGATGAGTTCGTTGTCGACGGCGAGCAGGCGGGGATATTTTTCAAGGTCCGTCTTGCCGGCTGCCGCGCGGTCGGAATCCTGCAGGATGTTGGAATCGAAGGAAAGGCCCTTGGCTGCCGGATATTCATAGGTCCACTTCCACTGCGTGGAGGTGACCTTGATCGTCAGGTCCGGCTTTTCCGGCTGGGTCAGTTCCATGGTGAGCAGTTGGAAGGAGGGAATGGCGAAGGCCAGCAGGATGACGACCGGACCGACCGTCCAGAGGATTTCGATCAGCGTGTTATGGCTGGTCTTGGACGGCACCGGGTTGGCGCTGGCGCGGAAGCGGATCATGACGATGATGAGCAGCGCGAGGACGAAGAGCGTGATCGGAACGACGAACCACAGCGTATAGTGATTGAACCAGCGAACCTCTTCCATCACAGGCGTGGCCGCCTGCTGCAGGTCCAGCTGCCATGGCACCGGCTTGTCGGCATAGGCCGCCGACGCAGACACGAGGCCCGTGAAGGCTGCCAGCGCCGCTAGAACTTTGTTCTTCACGAATAAATCTCCCCACTTCTTTGACCAGGATCAACCCGACCATACAGAATCCCTCTACGGCACCTTAAAACCATAGTTTCAGGCCTGCCGCAACAGCAGCAGCCCCCGTTTAATGCGGCATTTTTGCACAAGATCAAGACCCAGTGACAAAAATTCCAGGTTTTTCAAATGCAAAGCGATTTCTCAAATCGGACAACAGCTTGCCGTGCTTTTGCCCAAGTCGCGGCTATGTAGCTAGACGGTCTCGGCGAAGCTGGTTTCGCCACGATTTACGCTGGCGGCGTTTCGTTCTAAGCAGGTTCGGGAAAAGTGCCTCGCGGTTTTCCGACAAGAACCTGCGACAAGACGAAGGGCTCCAAGCGGATGAATCGTTGGCTTGCCAACGAAAGTCTGCTTAGAGAGCCTGACGAACGAACGGCGCCTTGATTCGAGGTTTTTATGAACGTCCGCCTTTTCCTGCGGCTTGCGGTTCTCGCAATTGCATTCGCGGCCTCTCTGGCGGGATCGGCGCGCGCCGCCGCGACGAACACCGCACCGAAGCAGTATGGCGCCTGGTCGATCGTCTGCAACCGGCCTACGGGTGCAGCGGAGACGCAATGCGCGCTGATGCAGAACGTCATCGCCGAGGATCGCCCGGATGTCGGGCTGTCCGTGGTCGTGCTCAAGACCGCCGACCGCAAGGCGCGCATCCTGAGAGTCCTGGCGCCGCTCGGCGTACTGCTCGATCCGTTCCAACCCACCGATGGCGGCCTGGGGCTGATCGTCGACGGCAAGGATCTCAACAAGACGCAATTCATCCGCTGCTTCTCCGAAGGCTGCTATGCGGAAGTGGCTCTGACCGACGACCTGCTCAAGATCTTGCGCGCCGGCTCGACGGCGGTATTCTGGATCCGCGACCAGCCGAAGACGGCGGCGAAGGACGAGCGCATCGGCATTCCGGTGGACCTCAAGGGGTTCGCCCAGGGCTATGACGCGCTGCCATGATTTTCAGGAGAGAGATGAACCGCACGTCGACGAAACCTGGCATTTTTGCAGCGGCCTTTCCGTTCCGGTCAGCCGCGATCGCCCTCTCCGCGGCCATGCTGCTGGCGATAGCGCCCTCGCCTCTTTTGTCGCTGAGTAGCGCGTTTGCCGCCAACAGTACCACGACCGCGGCTCCCGCCCAGGACAATGCCACGCCCGACCAGACGGAAAAAACAACCGTCAAGGAAGAAAAGCCGGCACCCTTCCGCGACGCCGACGGACGGTTATTCGGCTCGCTCAAATCCACCACCGGCGCATGGTCGACAGTGTGCAACCAACAGGACAAGACGGCCTGCCTGCTGATCCAGCGCGTCGCCTCGGAAGAGCGGCCGGAAGTGGTGCTGTCGGTGGCTCTTCTGCGCTATGTCGATCCGGCGAGCAAGAAGTCGGTCACGGTCCTCAGGACAGCCCTGCCACTCGAGGCACATGTCTATCTGCCGGCCGGCGTCGGCCTCTATGTCGACGGCGTCGATCTCGGGCGGTCCTATTTCGTCCTCTGCTCATCGCTCGGCTGCTTTTCCGATGCCGTGCTGAGCGACCAGGTGGTCGACAAGCTGAAATCCGGCAAGCAGGCGGTGTTCACCGTTTTCCTGTCGGCAGAGGAAGACGGCATGGGCATTCCGGTGGACCTCAAGGGAATTTCCGACGGGCTGAAATCCCTGTAACGGAATGGGAACCGCTTGATCCTGTTTCGACAGGACCCTATTTTAGACGCCTGTTCACGCCATAAAGGCATTTGCCATGACATCCGATCTCCTCGCCAATTTCGACCTTTCCGAAGGCAAGCTGCAATCCTTCGTCGCCGACACGCTMAGCGATGCCGACGATGGCGAGCTCTATGTCGAATATGGCGAGATGGAATCGCTCACCTTCGACAACGGTCGCCTGAAAGGTGGCAGCTTCAACACCGACCAGGGTTTTGGCCTGCGCGCGGTGGCGGGTGAGGCTGTCGGCTACGCGCATTCCGGCGAATTGTCCGAAGGCGCGCTGAAGCGGGCCGCCGATGCCGTGACCGCCGTCACGCGTGGCCATTCCGGACAATATGCGGAAAGCCCGCAGCGCACCAATTCCCGTCGCTACGGCACCGAAAATCCGATCGGCGCGCCCTCCTTCGAGGAAAAAGTCGCGCTGCTGACCGAGATCGACGCCTATCTGCGCGCCAGGGACGAGAAGGTGCGGCAGGTGACGGCCTCGATCAACGCGTCCTGGAAGATCGTCGAGATCGTCCGGGCCGACGGCACGCGGATGAAAGACATAAGGCCGATGACGCGGCTCAACATTTCCGTCGTCACCGGTGAAGGCTCGAAGCAGGAAAGCGGCTCCTATGGTTTTGGTGGCCGCCGGCCGTTCGGCGAATTCCTGACCACAGAAAGCTGGCAGTATGGCGCCGACGAGGCGCTGCGCCAGGCACTCGTCAATTTGAGCGCCGACGACGCGCCGGCCGGCTCGATGGATGTCGTGCTCGGCTCCGGCTGGCCGGGCGTGATGCTGCACGAGGCCGTCGGGCATGGCCTGGAAGGCGACTTCAACCGCAAGAAGACTTCGGCCTTTGCCGGCCTGATGGGCGAGATGGTGGCGGCCAAGGGCGTTACCGTGGTCGACGACGGCACAATCGATGGCGCACGCGGCTCGATCAATATCGACGACGAAGGCACTGCGGCGGCCTATAACGTGCTGATCGACGACGGCCGGCTGGTCGGCTATATGCAGGACCGGCAGAACGCGCGACTGATGGGCATGGCGCCCACCGGCAACGGCCGGCGCGAATCCTACGCGCATGCGCCAATGCCGCGCATGACCAACACCTATATGCTGTCCGGCGACAAGACGCCGGACGAAATCATCGCCGCGGTCAAGCGCGGCCTCTATGCCGTGTCCTTCGGCGGCGGGCAGGTGGACATCACGTCAGGCAAATTCGTGTTCGGCTGCACCGAGGCCTATATGATCGAGAACGGCAAGATCACCGCACCGGTCAAGGGCGCCATGCTGATCGGCAATGGTCCCGACGCGATGAAGCGCATTGCCATGATCGGCAACGATTCCAAGCTCGACACCGGCATCGGCAATTGCGGCAAGGGCGGCCAATGGGTACCGGTCGGCGTCGGCCAGCCGCATCTCTTGATGAACGACGTGACGGTGGGAGGGACCAAGGCCTGACGTCTGTTCAGGCGCCTGGCGTAAACCGCCATTTACGGGCGATTGCGGCGTGCAGATCGACGCCATGCCGATGAGCCAGCAGCAGGACATGACCTAGCAAGTCGGCCGTCTCGTCCGCAAATGCGGTGCGCAGCTCCTGATCGCTCAAACCTTTCTTCCGGCCGCGGCCGCTCAGGCGGTTTGCGGCCTGTGTCAGTTCACCGACTTCCTCGACGAGTTTGAGCAGGAACCAGTCATCATCCCGGACGATGCCGTTCTCAGCGGCATAGTTGGCGGATGCGGCCTCAAACCGCTGCGACAGATCGGACAACATCGGAATTTCCTTCGGTTTCGCTGGGAGATTTTTATGCTCGGTCTCGTCTTTTGCGCTCATGCACGAACAGATCATCTGCCTCAACAGGCCGAGGCGCAATGTAGGAAAATTACAAGAAGAATTGTGTCGGTGCTACCGGCCCAGCCATCCCCTAATCAGGGGGGTGCGTTCAAATGTCGCCATAACAGTAAATTTTCACAAGCCATTGTTTTATAATATAGTTTAACAAAATTCCGTGATTGTTAATTATTCGTAACAAGGCGTTTTCGCCACCTTCTTGCCGCAATTGCAAGGCCCCGTGCGCACGGGGACATCGTTGGAGTTTGGGATGAATCTCGCTTTGCACCGGCGAGCTTCAGCTGAGCACGAAATGTTTGGCTAGGCATAAGGGCGTTATATGTTGAAGATGCGGACCATCCGAAAGACCAACAGAGATGTTGGCGGGATACACATCGAAAAAACGGACACGACCGGCGAGGAAAATCAGCGCCGTAATCAAGTTTTTCTGCCGATCTGGCGAGCCAGCACGCAGCTGTTTTCCTGGCGCGTGACGGGAAGTAGTCAGGGTGTGGCCTTGCTCGGCGGGCCGGCCCTGCAGCCTGAGCATGTCAGGGTGGGTGGCTTCGGCTTCGTCCATCCGGATAGCGGCGCTCTCGCTGCGAGCATCGTTGCCACAGGCAGTGTCGCTGAGGCACATCTTGTTGGGCTGGGCGACAAGGAACTCGTCTTCAACGATGCCGGCACGGCCTTCATCATGTATGCGCAGCAGGGACGCCGTCTCGTCGCACTGTTCGATCCGGTCGGACCGCAGGATACATGGCCTGAAATGCTCGACAAGTTCGTGCGGCTTGCCACGTCCAAGGGCGCAGTTCCGGTGTTCTATCAGGCATCGCAGCGTTTCATGCTGCTTGCAGGCCAGCGCGGCTTTGCCGGCTACAAGCTCGGTGAACTGGCCGAGGTCAATGTCGAACGCTTTTCCATGAGCGGCGGCGAATGGGCCAACCTTCGACGCGCGATCAATCGCGCCGTTCGTGACGGGCTCGAATTCGACTGGGTGGAGCGGCAGGATATAACCAAGATCCTCCACGAGCTTGCCGACGTGTCGAACGCCTGGCTCAGCGAAGGCAATGCGCGCGAAAAGCAGTTTTCGTTGGGCTGGTTCTCGCCCAGCTATGTGCTGGCTCATCCGTCCGTCGTCATCCGGCAGGAAGGCCGGATCATAGCCTTTGCCAATGTGCTCTGTTCGGGCGACGGGCGGCATGCCTTCGTCGACTTGATGCGTTTCGTGCCCGGCGCCCATCGCGGCTCGATGGACCTTCTGATGGTCAAGTTGATCGAAACGCTGAAGGCCAAGGGCTATCATAGTCTCAATCTCGGCATGGCGCCGCTTTCCGGCCTGTTGAAGGGCCCAGGCGCGCCGCTCTGGGATAAGCTTGGCAATGCGATGTACGAGCGCGGCAACCGCTTCTACAACTTTGCCGGCCTGAGAACATTCAAGCAGAAATTCGACCCGGAATGGCGCCCGCGTTTTCTCGCCGTGCCACGCAAAGCCAATCCCTACATGACGGCAGCGGCAACGGCGGTCCTGATCGCCGGCGGTGTCAAAGGCATTTTCACGCGATGAGACGGCTGGGCCTTCTCGGAGCGGCCCTCGGGCTTGGCTTCGGTGCGATGGCGGCCAATGGTGCGGTTCAAGCGCCACAGCCGCTATCGTCGGTACCCTCGCCGATCATCTCGATGCCGCAGGGCAAACCCACGGCGACGATCGTGATGATCTCCGACAAAAGCGGCTGGTCGAAAGACAATGCGACGCTTGCCGCAGACCTTTCGGGCAAAGGTGCGCTGGTCATCGGCATTGACCTGTCGCTCTATGTCAAGGCGGTCGAAGCGGAGGCGCGGCCATGCCTCTATCCGATGTCGGCGATCGAGCGGCTGAGCCGGCTCAAGCAGAAACAGGCGGGCAGCACCGGCTACCAGGCGCCGATCATCGTCGGCACCGGCGCCGGCGCCTCCATGGCGCTCTATCTCGCGGCACAGACTGCTGATGCCACGATCAGCCAGACGATCGCCGTCAATCCGGATCCCACTTTCACACTCTCGAAGCCGACCTGCCGGGCGCAGGCGCAACCGCCCCTGGCAGCAGCAAAGCAATACGGTTTCGATCCGGCAAAGCATCTGACCGAGCGCGTGCGCGTGGTCCTGGCGGATGACAAGCTGATGGCCTCTCCGCCGGACCTTTCGGCGTGGAAAACGCTCAATCCGGAGATCGAAACCGGCACTGCGGCCGCTACGCCCCAGGCCTACTTGCAGGGCGAACTCGCCCAACTGATCAACGAGACGCAGACGAGCGAAGACGAGTTGCCGATCGACGTCACCGACACGCCGCCGAAAAGCGATGTGATGGCCGTGATCATTTCGGGCGACGGCGGCTGGCGCGACATCGACAGCCAAGTGGCGTCCTATCTGCAGGCCAAGGGCATCCCTTCCGTCGGCGTGGACTCACTGCGCTATTTCTGGTCCGAACGCTCGGCTGGGGAAACGGCGGCGTTGGTCGACCAGTTGGTCGACGCCTATTCGCGCCGCTTCGGCACGCGCTATGTCGCGCTGATGGGCTATTCCTTCGGCGCCGATATTATCCCATCGACCTATCTCGCGCTGCAGCCACGCACAAAGGCGCGAATCAAGCTGATTTCGCTGATGGGGCTTTCACACGAAGCCGACTACGAGGTCTCGGTGCTCGGTTGGACCGGTGCCAAGGGCGCAGGTACGGCCGGCGACCCCTCAGTCGACGCGAAAAAGATCGACACCAGCCTGATCCAATGCGTCTACGGCGCCGACGAGGAAGACACCGGCTGCCCGGCGCTTGCGGGCACGAAGGCGGAGCTTCTGAAACTTCCCGGCGCTCATCACTACGATGGCGATTATGGCAAGCTGACCGACCATATAATCGAAGCGCTTTTGCGGCGCCTGCCGCACGGTGACGCACGCGACTGAAGCCAGTGCAAGCTCCTCCCAGAGCTTGCTACGCCATCGCCCCGCCCAGCGCCTTCTCCTTCAACTCGCGGAACTTGGCCGAGGCCTCCGCGAGCCTGCGGTCCCATTCGACATTCGGTGTCTGGCCTTCAATGACGCGGAAATAGACATCCATCAGTGCGGCAATGGCGAAAGGTTCGAGAAATGCCGCCTTGAAGGCCCAGGCGAAGACGATCGCCGCAACGAAGGACCAGCCGGCGATGTCGCCCGGCAGCAGAAAGAACAGGCCTGCCATCGGCGCCAGCATGACGATGAAGATGACGATAGCGACGACCCAGAGCATGATGCTCAGCCAGATGGCGTTCTTGACCATGGTCTTGCCGTTCTGGGCGTAGAGCACCAGGCCCTGGCGCGACGTCTCCCATGGATTGCGGCTGTTGAGCTTGATATTGTAGCCTAGGATGATCTCATCGACATAGGTGAGCGACAGGCGGATCACCGTGTTGATGAAGGCGACCAGCCCGTTCAATCCCGGCAGCGGCAGGAAAGCGGCGATGCCACCGATCAGACTGGTGATGGCGGCGATGCAGCCCTTGACCAGCTGGTCGAGCGCGAAGAGCACATTGGCCTCGCCGAAACGGGCGGTGACGACACCCTTGGCATAGTCGATCTGGCTCTTGCCCTCCGGCAGCGCCCTGCCCTGCATCAGCTCGACCATGACGGCGATGTGCCCGGCCTTGAGGATGTAGAGAATATATTCGCGCACCCAGTAGACGGCGACCGAGACCACGCCGAAACCGATGACACCGCCCCAGAGGCTGAAGGCGGCAGGATCGTCACTGACGTGACCGACGCCATAGCCGACCAGCGCGCCTGTACCTGTCGCCACCAGATAGGCAATGGTGATGCCGAAATAGACGATCATACGCATGATGATGAACGGCAGGGTCTGGAGCATCAACCCGACAGTCCTGCCGACAGAGAAATCCCACATGCCCGTCTCCCCTCGACATGGCCGGAACCGTCATGCTCCGACTCGCTAGTCTCAGACGCAGCTAAGCCGAGCGCGATCAGCGCCGCAAGACCTTCATGATGCGACGATAGAGCGACAGCCAGAATCGTGACCAGTTCATCACCCAGAGATGCAGGCCGCCGGCGCGGAACTTGTTGGAGACCTGGTCCAGCAGCCTGGCGACAGCGGGATCCGCTTCGAGCACGGCCCCGTCATAATAGACACATTCTTCCGAGCCTTCGAGGAAGAGCCTTTCACCTGCGGGCTGGGGCACCAGCGCATCGCGATAATTGGTGAGCAGGCGATATTCGACTTTGTCGAGGATCGGCAGATCGCGCTCGATGACCAAGACGCGGCGGGCGCTTTCGACCGCACCGACGGCCGCGACGATCTTTTCCTCCGTGGAGCGTGGCAGCATGTAGTGAAAGACACGGCCGATCGCAACATCGGCGCCCTCGCTCCATTTGCCGGCGCGCAGCAGGACCAGCCGCATGAACTCGGTCATCTCGATCGGTTGCCGGTCATTGCCGCGGGCATCGTCGGAATGCGGCAGCGGTGCGATCCTGAGGATGTCGCTGACGAAAACGTCAAAAATATCCCGCTCCTGGCGGCGGATTTCATCATAGAGCAGGATCGACAGCTCGGCGTCCTCAAGATCGCGCAACACCTTGATCTCACTCATGGGGTTGAGGATGCTCGAACTGCTCGCGCGCTCGATATGTTTCTGGCTGAAATCCGGGAAGGACGCCCGCGTGCCGGTGCGGACCTGCTGCACCCAGAAGGAATAGAGCATCGAAATGGGATCGCGTGCGCAATAGACGATATGCAGCTTTTGCGGCGCCACGATCTCCTGGAGCTTCTTCAGGTGTTTCGGCTCCCAATGGCGGAAACCTTCCGAAGAGAGAAGAATGTTGAGATCCTTCTCTTTCGCCTTGGCGGCGATCTGCTTCAACTCGCGGGATTTGGCACTTTTCTCATCGAGCACCTCGTCGGGATTATCAGAGAGATCGTGATGGGCGACGCGCACGCGCACGCCGGTCTGGGGATAGTACCAGCCGGCCTGTTCGAGCGCCTTGATATTGTGATGGAAATTATATTGCAGCCAGGTCGTGGCGGTCTTGTGCGGCCCGACATGCAGGACAAGCATCACAGCAGTTCCGTCTTCTCGATCTTGATGCCAAAGCCTTCGAGGCCGACATAGTGACGCTCGCGCGACGACAGGATGCGGATCGAGGCGATGCCGAGATCTTTGAGGATCTGGGCGCCGAGGCCGATTTCCAGCCACTCGCTCTCTCGCTGCTTGGCCTGGGCGTGTTCTTCGATACCCTCGCGGCCATGGCCGAGCTTGCGATTGTGATCGGTGGCGCCGACGCCGACGGAGCCTTCGCGCAGGTAGATGATCACGCCGCGGCGCTCTTCGCCGATACGCTTCATGAAGCGCTCGACGGGCCGGTCCTTGGCGAACACATCGCCGGCGACATTCTCCATATGGAGACGGACCAGGACGTTCTCGCCATCGCGGATGTCGCCGAAGACCACCGCCAGATGCTGCATCGGGTCCCAAGGCAGCGAATAGGTATGCGCCTTGGCCGGACCATATTCGGTCTGGACATCAAAGCTGGCGACACGGTCGATCAGCGTTTCCTTACGCTGGCGATAGGCGATGAGGTCGGCGACGGAGACTTCCTTGAGGCCGTTCTCCTTGGCGAAGGCCGCGACCTGCGGGCCGCGCATGACCGTTCCGTCGTCGTTGACGAGTTCGGAAATCACACCGATCGGCGGCAGGCTGGCGAGTTTGCAGAGGTCGACGGCCGCTTCGGTATGGCCAGAGCGCATCAACACGCCGCCCTCGCGCGCCACCAAGGGGAAGATATGGCCTGGCCGGACAAAATCGAAGGCGCCGGCATTCGGGTTGGCGAGATTGCGGACGGTGAGCGTCCGATCGTCGGCGGAAATGCCTGTCGTCGTGCCGTGTTTGAAGTCGACCGAGACGGTGAAAGCCGTTGTGTGGGCCGAGTCGTTTTCGGCCACCATGGCGTTGAGGTTGAGCCGGCGCGCCTCTTCCTTCGGCATCGGCGTGCAGACGATGCCGGACGTGTGGCGAACGATGAAGGCCATCTTTTCCGGCGTGCAATGGACCGCGGCGACGATCAGGTCGCCTTCGTTCTCGCGGTCGTCGTCGTCGGTGACCACGACGATTTCGCCATTTTCAAACGCACGGATCGCGTCGACGACGCGCTTCTGGTCATAGGCCATGAAACTTATTGCCCCTTCGTCAGCCGGCCGGTCTGGCCTCGATCCCTCAGATAGTGATCGGCAATAGCACATGCCACCATCGCCTCGCCGACAGGAACGGCACGGATTCCGACGCAGGGATCGTGCCGGCCCTTGGTGCGGATTTCGACATTTTTGCCGTCGGCGTCGATCGACTGGCGCTCGGTCAGGATCGACGAGGTCGGCTTGACGGCGAAGCGGGCGATCACCGGCTGGCCGGTGGAAATGCCGCCCAAAATGCCACCGGCATTGTTGGACAGAAAGAGCGGCTTGCCGTCATTGCCCATGCGCATCTCGTCGGCATTCTCTTCGCCGGTGATCTCGGCGGCGGCGAAGCCATTGCCGATCTCGACGCCCTTGACGGCATTGATGGACATCAGGAGAGAAGCGATATCCTGGTCGAGCTTGCCATAGATCGGCGCGCCGATGCCGGCCGGGACATTCTCGGCGACGACTTCGATCACCGCACCAACCGAGGAGCCGGCCTTGCGAATGCCGGAGAGATAGTCCTCCCAGACCGGGACGATCGCCTTGTCCGGTGCAAAGAACGGATTGTTGTCGACCTCTGACCAGTCCCAATTGGCGCGGTTGATCTTGTGCGTGCCGATCTGCACCAGCGCACCGCGCACCACGAGGTTCGGCACGACCTTGCGCGCCAGGCTGCCGGCCGCCACCCGCGCCGCGGTTTCGCGCGCCGAGGAGCGACCGCCGCCGCGATAATCGCGGATGCCGTATTTGACATCATAGGTGTAGTCCGCGTGACCGGGCCGGTACTGACGGGCGATCTCGCCGTAATCTTTCGAGCGCTGATCGGTGTTCTCGATCAGCATCGATACCGGCGTGCCGGTGGTAATCAATGTCTCGCCATCGGCATCGGCCATGACGCCCGACAAGACCTTGACGATGTCGTCTTCGCGGCGCTGGGTGACGAAGCTCGACTGGCCCGGCTTGCGCTTGTCCATCCAGTGCTGGATTTCGGCGAGCGTGAAGCGGATGCCGGGTGGGCAGCCGTCGACGACACAGCCGAGCGCCGGGCCGTGGCTTTCGCCCCAGGTCGTAACGCGAAAAAGATGACCGAACGTGTTATGCGACATGAAACTCTGCCTGACGGTGGGCGGCTCGCGCCACCCGAAACGGATATCCGGCGGCACTCATAGAACCTCGAATGCGAAAATTGAAGCGCTTTCGTGCGAAATTCATCGACGCTGCGCCAGACGCCCATCCGTATGGACGCTGGTTGCGCAAACAACGGACGGCACGAATTTCCGGACATTAAGATTTACGGCCGGCAAAAACCCCATTCCGGGAAAAATTTTGACACATTCAAAGGGGTAAATCCCGATATCAGTGATTTGCGGGGGCAAGGGAGAGACAGACGTGCATATTTTATTCGCAGTTCTCATTGCCCTGCTTGGTTTCCTCATCCCCATGGCGAGCTTTGCCCAAAGTGCCGATACCGAAGGCACGGTGGAACATGTCGACGAACATCATCAGACCGTGACGCTCAGCGACGGCAAGCAATATCAGGCATCCGATGCCTTCGATTTCGATGGGCTGAAAGCGGGCGTGAAGGTCGTGGTGTTCTATACCGACACGGACGGCAAGCGCATGATCAACGACTTACAGATCATTCAATAGGTACGATTCAGTTCCGATTAACAGGCGGCTGCTAGGCTCACGCGAAACATCCTTTTCGCCGGTGGCCGCCCATGCTCGCTCAGTTGAAGACGATTGCCACGCCGTTGATCAAGCGGGCCGTGATCACCACCGGCCTCGAGGCGACGCCGTTGCTGGCGCCCATGCTGGCCAGCGCACGCGGCCGCGGGGCGATCTTCACGCTGCATCATGTCCGGCCACGGCCCGAAAGCGAATTCCAGCCGAACGACATCCTCGACATTACCCCCGAATTCCTCGAAACCGCCATCCTGACACTGAAGCAGGAAGGCTATCGCTTCGTGCCGCTCGAAGAGATCCGAACGCGGCTCGCGGCTCGCGGCTCGGAGCGCCTCGCCGCATTCACGCTCGACGATGGCTGCCGCGACAATGCCGATTTCGCCGCCCCCGTCTTCACCCGGCACGATGTGCCGTTCACGATGTTCATCACCAAGGGTTTCGTCGAAGCGACACATTCGATGTGGTGGGAAACGCTGGCCGTGTTGCTCAACAAGGTCGAGCAACTGGAATTCGACTTCGGCGCCGGCGAGGAAACGCTGGCGACGGCAACATCTGCGCAAAAAGCGGCGGCATTTTCACGGATTTCCGATTTCATCAACTCGACAGATGAAACCGTGGCGGTCGCCCAGCTCGATCAGGTTGCGCAGCTGGCTGGCGTCGACGCGCTCGCCCTCACCGGCGATTTGACGCTGCGCACCAACGAATTGGCAAAGCTCGCCGATAACCCGCTGGTCGCCTTTGGCGCACACACGATCAGCCATCGTGGCTTGGTGAGGCTTGCCGCAGATGAAGCCGAGCGCGAGATAGCGGGGTCGATCGCTTGCGTGGAAGCGATCAGCGGTCGCCGGCCGAAAAGCTTTGCCTATCCCTATGGAGACGGTCGCTCCGTCTCAGAACGTGAGCGCAAGATCATCCATTCGCTCGGCATCGATATTGCCGTCACCACACGGCCGGGCACACTTGGCCAGGCGCATGTCGACGATAGCACGGCCGTGCCGCGCATCTCGCTCAACGGTCAATACCAGAAGGCTCGTTATATCCGGGCATTGGCGTCGGGCGTGCCGTTCAAGCTGATGGGATGATCAGCGACGAGTTGCCGACGATGTCGAAGCGACGAATCATGCCGCCCTCGATCTCGAAGCGGTGATGCACGATCTGATCCGCCAAGAACTTGCCGTCGAGATCGCACACCACCTGATGCACTTCCACGACACTGCCGTTCGGCTCGTCGGTGATCGACAACGGCTCCACATGCGGGTCGATCATCGCCCATTGGCGCGTCCAATAGTCTCGCACGCCTTCGCGGCCACGGACATGTCCGCCATCCATGCCGTTTGCCCATTCGACATCGTCGGTCATCATCGCGAGCACCGCCTCCATGTCCCTGGTATTGAAGCGGCGGTAGAGCGCCGCGAGGAAATCCGCACGCTTGCTCATAAGATCTCCGTTCAGGGATACATTCTGATCTTTTCCCAGCCCTCGCCTGCACGGCGGAACTCGATCCTGTCATGCAGCCGGAATGGCCGGTCGTGCCAGAATTCGATCGATATGGGCTTCAGGCGAAAACCTGACCAATGGGGCGGACGCGGAATCGCGCCGATGCCGAATTTCAGGGTATATTCGGCGACGGCCTTCTCCAGCGCGTACCGGCCTTCGAGCGGCCGCGACTGTTTCGATGCCCATGCGCCAATGCGGCTGCCGCGGGCGCGGCTGTCGAAATAGACGTCCGCCTCCGCATCCGTCACCGGCTCGACATCGCCGCGGATACGAATCTGCCGGCGCAGCGATTTCCAGTGGAATACCATTGCCGCCTTTTTCTGACCCAGAAGTTCCGTGCCCTTGCGGCTCTCGTAGTTCGTATAGAAGACGAAGCCGTCGGCGTCGAAGCCCTTGAGCAGGACCATGCGGACATTCGGCAGGCCGTCGGCATCGACGGTGGCGAGCGCCAATGCGTTGGGATCGTTGACCTCGGCGGCCTCTGCATCCTTCATCCATGTGCCAAACAGGGAAAATGGCTCGTTTTCATCCGTAAAGTCACCGCTTTTTAACTCATTCTCGCTCATGATCCGCAAAAGCCTATGCCAGTGTTAAAGTCGATCGGGCGTACCTGTTGCCAGACATATCAAAGCCGAGTGGGAGCAAAAAGGGGTTTATCACCACGGCCACCCGCTTAGCAGCGGTGGTGATCGTGCCCGTTTGCGTTTCCGGCTGCATGGGCAGCGGTTTCGTGGGGGGCCTGGGTCCTTCGCCGGACAAGAGCCTGACGACGAGTTCGATCGACCAGACCTACAAGGCCCCGTCGGACAGGGATTCGGATGAGGCGACGGTGCGCAATGCGGTGAGTTCGGCCGATTTGTCCAAGCCCGGGCCGGTGCAAATCCCCTGGGCGAACACATCGACCGGCAGTGCAGGCGTGATCAACCAGATCACGCAGGAAGACAATGGCAGCTATGTCTGCCGCAATTTTACGACGTCCCGCCATTCCTATAACGGGATTTCGAATTTTTCCGGCAAGGCCTGCCTTGTCGGCAGCAGCGAATGGCAGATGGTTAGTTTCAAGGAAATCGGCTGACGGTCCGAAGGAAGGATGACGGACATGACGGCCAGCATGCAAGGGGTAGATTGTTGTGCGTGACCCTTATTCCATACTCGGCGTCAAGAAGAATGCCGACCAGCAGGAGATAAAGTCGGCATGGCGCGCCACCGCCAAGGCGCTGCATCCCGACCAGAATCCGAACGATCCGGACGCCGCCCGACGGTTCACGGAGGCGGGTCGTGCCTATGACCTGCTGAAAGACCCGAACAAGCGTCGCCTTTTCGACGAGGCGCGCGCGCGGGCGAGCGGCGGGGAAAAGACGTTCATGGAGCAGCGTGAGGAAAGAGCACGCGCTGCCGCGGAAGCCCGCGCCGCTGCCGAAGCAAGAGCGGCGGCTGAGGCACGCGCTCAAGCGGAGGCGCGCGCCCGCGCGGCTGCCGCAGCGCAAGCCGCTGCCCAAGCTGCGAAAAATGCCCCGAAGGAAGATGTCCCTCCCCCGGAGGAAGTCGTCTCCAAGATTTTCGGCACCAGCAAGCCGGAGATGAGGGAAGCACCGCATCAGCCAGAAAGCAAGGCGCCCAAACATCCCGACGATTCGCAGGCTGCTGAAGCGGTGTCAGGCATGGAGCCTCCGCGCCATGGCTCGGCGCTCGACCYGATCAACTATCTGTTCCGGCGCTGGACCCGGCAGGCGCCGCCGGAAAGGGCGCCCGATCTCTGCATCGATGTGCATGTGTCGATCGAGGATATTATCGGTCGCATCGGCCAATCCGTGCTGCTGCCGGATGGCGCGCCGTTCACGCTGAAAATGCCCGATGACGCCAGAGACGGCACGCAGATCCGCGTCGAAGGCCGTGGTCACAACCTGCCGAACATCAAGCGCGGCGACCTCGTGGCGACGCTCCGGATCAGGCCGCACAACTGGTTCCGGCCGCACGGCTACGACCTCATCACCCATGTCGACATCGATATCGAAAATGCCGTACTTGGCTGCGAAGCCACGGTCGAGACGCCGGATGGGCAGACGAAGGTGACGATCCCGCCATGGACGGGTTCGCATTATCGGATCACCGTTGCCGGCAAGGGTCTGCCGAAGGGTCATGGCATGCGCGGCAACCTGATCGCCGAGGTCCAGGTATTGCTCTGGGATCGTCCGGACCAGAAGGTGATCGACCTGATGCGATCCTTGCGCGAAGGCCTGTATCTGTGACGGAACGATGACGGAAATTGTTGAAAAGACGGACACACTTGGCTGTTTTCGCTTACCCATACACCGAATCTTGCGGCCTCTGACATTTGGTGACTTCACCAGTGCTTGAACAGCCGGTCCGGCTGTGCCATAGGCGAACCAGAATTTCTGTTTCTGGAGGGCTTCATGGTTCAATCTGCCGGATTGATGGCGGGCAAGCGCGGGCTGATCATGGGCGTCGCCAACAACCGCTCCATCGCCTGGGGTATTGCCAAGGCCATTCACGCGCAGGGCGGCGAAATCGCCTTCACCTATCAGGGCGATGCCCTCAAGAAGCGGGTCGAGCCGTTGGTCGCTGAAGTCGGCGGCGTGCTGGCTGGCCATTGCGACGTCAGCGACGAATCGACGATCGATGCCGTTTTCGCCGAGCTTGCCGAGCGTTGGGGCAAGATCGATTTCCTCGTGCATGCCATCGGCTTCTCCGACAAGGACGAGTTGACCGGCCGCTATGTCGACACAACAGCCGATAACTTCACCAAGACGATGCAGATCTCGGTCTATTCCTTCACCTCGGTGGCGCGCCGGGCGGAAAAGCTGATGACCGACGGCGGCTCGATGCTGACGCTGACCTATTACGGCGCCGAGAAGGTGATGCCGAACTACAATGTCATGGGCGTCGCCAAGGCCGCCCTTGAAGCGTCGGTGCGCTATCTCGCCGTCGATCTCGGTCCGCAGAACATTCGCGTCAACGCCATCTCGGCCGGCCCGATCAAGACGCTCGCCGCCTCCGGCATCGGCGACTTCCGCTATATCCTCAAGTGGAACGAATATAATGCGCCGCTCAGGCGCACGGTGACGATCGAGGAAGTCGGCGATGTCGGCCTCTACATGCTCTCCGACCTGTCGCGCTCGGTGACCGGCGAAGTGCACCACGCCGATAGCGGCTACCATGTGATCGGCATGAAGGCTGTCGACGCACCGGATATCGCCGTCATCAAGGATTGAATGCAACCGGGGTCGGGCCGTGACCACTTACATCATCCGTCACGGCCAGACAGCCTGGAATGCTGAATATCGCCTGCAAGGCCAGCAGGATATACCGCTCAACGAGACCGGCCGTTACCAGGCAACCGAGAACGGCATTGCGCTGAAGCGGGTCGCCGGCGACCTATCCCCCTATCATTTCGTTTCGAGCCCGCTTGATCGAGCGCGTGAGACGATGGAGCGCGTCCGGATCGCCGCCGGGCTCGAGGCCAAGGGCTACAGCATCGACGCGCGCCTCAAGGAGATTTCCTTCGGCGACTGGGAGGGCTGGACCAATGCCGAGATCGCCGCGACGGAAGCAGACCGGGTCGAGGAACGCGAAACCGGCAAATGGGATTTCATTCCACCGGGCGACAATGCCGAGAGCTACGAAATCCTGTCCTGGCGGGTCGGCTCCTGGCTGAAGGAGATCGACGGGCCGACGGTGGCGGTCTGCCACGGCGGCGTCATCCGCTGTATCTTCAAGCTGACAGGCGCGCTCGACAAGCAGGAAGCCGCCCGGCTCGATATCCCCCAGGACAAACTGTTGCGCTATGCCGATGGCAAGCTGGAATGGCTCTGAGCCCGTAGCTTCCAACTTTTATTGGGGGCATCGCCGCCACTTCAGATCTTCGTTTGCGATCCCCCGAATTTTTCTCATGATCCTCATGAAGCGCACTGCCGCCTATAGAAGGAGAGGAAGCAATGGGGAAATTTACGGGGATCGCGATGCTGGCAGCGCTGGCGGCGTGGAGCTTTTCAAGCACTGCGCAGGCACGCATGAACGAGGACGAGTGCGCCGAACAGGTCGCGCAAGAATGCGGACCGATGCCGCTCACCAAATGCTTCGACGATCAGAGCATGTGGGACAAGATTGCGCCGGAATGCACCAGCTATGTGCAAACCAATCTGGAAAACGCGAACGACGCAAACCAATGATCAGGAGCGCGCGGGCGTAAACAGCTTCGTATCGGCAAAGCCTTCCGCGACGATGGCCGTGCAGAAATCCTTCCACCCACAGTTTTCGCAAGCCCGCCGAATCGCGCCGCCGGCAAATTCCTGACGCATGATCGCAACATGTTCGCGGTCGAGCACGAAGGGTTCGCCGGAGCCGAGTGGGATCAACTGCTTGACTGCATCACTTGCGAGCAGGTCGACGTCCAGTGTCGAAGGCGTGGAACAATCGTGGTTGCATGTTTTATGGCCCTCCTCCGTCAGCCCGGCGCAGATATCGTCCGGTCCATCGACGAGAATCACCGGACGGCCTCGGCCGATCTCGTCTACCAGTGCCGTCATGTTGTCGACGAAAGCCGGTGTGTAGCCATAGCCGCGATAGGTCAGGATGCACAAAAAATGATGCCCGCGCAAACGCACGGGCATCGCATCCGACAGATTGTCTGGAAGCTCAGAGGCTGGCAAGGTTGGAAGCACCCTTGATGACACCCTTGCCGATCAGGGCAGCGAGCGCGAGCTTGAGCAGATCGCCGAGGATGAACTGATAGAGACCGGCCTTCAACGCATTATCGAAACCGATGAGATAGCCGAGGACGGCGACGCCGAGGGCGAAGACGATCACTTCACCGACGAAGAGCGTTGCGATCATGCCGAGCCAGGTCTTGGTCACGCCGCGATCAGCCATGAACCCCATGACGGCGGCGGCGAAGAAGAAGCCGACGAGATAGCCCGACGTATACGGCTTGGCGATCAGTTCCGCCAGGTTGGCATAGCCGGTATAGACCGGAAGGCCAACCGCGCCTTCCAGCAGATAGAGCGCCACGGCGGCGGCGGCGAGACGGAAACCGAAGGTGACGCCGATCAGCATGACGGCGAGCGTCTGCAACGTCATCGCAACCGGGTAGAAGGGCACGGCGATCTGCGACAGGACAGCCAGGAAAATGCTGCCAAGCACGGTGATCACGGCCTTGCGCGCCAGCGTGCCTCCAACAATGTTTTCCAGGGTTTGAGCGCGGGATGCGAGGGCGGCCTGAGCCATACGGAGTGCTCCTTCATTAACGAAATTCAACCATCTGTCCCGCACCTGCTAAATGTTGTCAATCCATCGTGCGGCAATGCTAATCGATTTTGCGCAATCGACGATGCGGCTTCTGTTGACAGAGATCGGTCACGACCGAACCCTGTACGCCCGGCGCGAAGATGCAGCAGCTTCGCTCGAATCCAAGGGACATCATTTGTGATCGCTTCCCCGCGTGCTATCGTTGATGCGTTGTACCACGGATAAGACAACCCAACTGGATGACCGGTAAGCAGGATATAGATAAGGCGGCGCTTCTTGAAGCGTTCGATCGCCTCGGCACTGCCTCGATTGAGCACGGGACGATGATCGACATCATGGTCTATGGCGGATCGGCCCTGATGTTCGCTAGCAATTTCAGGTTCGCCACCGGCGATGTAGACATCGCCCCCTTGGGAGAAGCACGGCCCGCCTGGTTCGAGGACGTGGTCTCGCAGATCGCTGCAGATATGGGATTCGTGGAGAAGGAGAATTGGCTGAATGACGCAGTCGACTTTCATCTCAGCCGACTGGCGACAAAGGAAGGCGATCACTGGGAATATGGAACTTTTCCACGCGGCGGCGAGACGGCCGGCCTCAGAGTGTTTGTCCCGACCGCCGAATATATGCTGGCGCTCAAACTGAAAGCCATGCGGGTTTTGGACCCTTCGAAAGGCCCCCAGGAAAAAAGCGATATACAAAACCTCTTGTTCGTCAACGATGTTCGCGATGTCGACACGGCGATAGGCATTCTCGGAAAATATTTTCCCGTGTCCGCCAAGCACGAAGACAAGCGCTTCCTGCTGAAGCAATTGTTCAGTTTCGACAGAAAGGACGAGGATGCGCCCGTTTACCCTACGCGAGGTTTCTGAAAGGGTTGCCAGCGGCGAAGATCCGGTGAAGGAATTTTCCGAATTCCTGGACCACTTCTACGATCGGGCAACCCAGTCTGAAATGGTCGCCTGCCTTGCAGATGCGCCGGTGATTCTCGAAGACGAAAAATTGAACGCACTCTATGCCGCCGCGACGGATTACCTGTCAAAAAGGTACCGGCTTGGCACCTTGCCGGGCTGGATCGGCGAGCCGGTTCGAACATTGCGAGAACCCTGGTTTACCTCTTCCGACGAAAACATTCGTGAATATTTGACGTTTACATCCCCGGCCGAATTCCGGTCACGAAATATTTTTACCGAGGCGGCACCGCTGCGACGGGCGAGGACATGGCAGGCTGAGCAGCGGCTGGCCACGTCCGGTAAGCCGCAAGCCGAAACATCGAAGCTTAAAATCAGTTGAACCAGCTTCCGATTCGGGTTCAGTTTCCCGCCGGTAAGTGCTAACGGCTTGGCGGTTACTACGATCTCGAACCGGCGAATATTGTCGACAGCTGGCCTTGCTGTCCATCACCGGGTTTGCCGCGCAAGGGATATAGAACGTCATGACAACGCGTCTCTACGAACATTCCGTCTTCCTGCAGCACCAGGTTCCCGAAGGCCATCCAGAGCGGCCGGACCGGCTGCGCGCGCTCAACGCGGCGCTCGAACATCCGCATTTCGCTGCGCTCGAGCGCGTCGAGGCACCGACGGCGAGCGAAGACGCGGTTCTGCTTGCCCATCCGGAGGAGCACCTGTTCGCGGTGATGCGCGCCATGCCGGAAGAGGGCGTCAAACAGATCGAAGCCGACACCCATGCCGGCCCCGAAAGCCTGAAGGCAGCGCTAACGGCCATCGGCGGTGCGATGATGGCCGTGGACGACGTCTTTTCAAGCAAAGCGGACAACGGCTTCGTTGCCGGCCGCCCGCCGGGCCATCATGCCGAGCATGACAAGGTGATGGGCTTCTGCCTGTTCAATACGGTCGCCATCGCCGCCCGGCATGCGCAGAAGACACATGGGGTCGAGCGGGTCGCGATCATCGATTTCGACGTCCATCACGGCAACGGCACGCAGGACATCTTCTACAAGGATCCGAGCGTGCTCTACTGCTCGACGCATCAGATGCCGCTCTATCCCGGCACCGGCGCCAAGGATGAAACCGGTGTCGGCAATATCGTCAACGCGCCGCTCAGGCCCTATGCCGAAAGCCATAATTTCCGCGAGGCGGTCATGAGCCGCGTTCTGCCGGCGCTGGAAAACTTCCGCCCCGACCTCGTCATCCTGTCGGCCGGCTTCGACGCGCATCACCGCGATCCCCTGGCCCAGATCAATCTCGTCGGCGACGATTTCGACTGGATCACCGGCAAGATGATGGAGGTAGCGGGCAAATATGCCGGCAACCGCCTCGTCAGTGTCCTGGAAGGCGGATATGATCTCGAAGGGCTGGCCGAATCGGCTGGTCTGCATATCGCGCGACTGATGAAGGGTTGACTATGACGGGTGCACCGGAACGGGCCGAGGTTTCGAGCCTCTCTTTCGAACAGGCCGTGGCCGAACTGGAGCAGATCGTCACCCGCCTCGAACGCGGCGACGTGGCGCTCGACCAGTCGATCGAGATCTACGAGCGTGGCGAGGCGCTGAAGAAGCATTGCGAAGCGCTGCTCAACGCTGCCGAGGCGCGAATCGAAAAGATCCGGCTCGACCGCAACGGCAAGCCGGCCGGTACGGAGCCGCTGGACCAAGGATAGCAATCCGTCTCTTCCGGCATTCCAGGGGTGACGGATAGCAACCGTTAGTCACCCGCCTTCGCTATCCGGGCCGAAAATCTCCCGCAAAGCGCGAATCATCCGGGTAATTCATCCCTGCCCCGGACAATTGCGGCACCGAACTGATGATTGACAGTTCATTAAGCATGCCTTGCTAAATTTCGTGGCACATACTTTATTGTGGGGACGAGCATGGCATCCATTCAGCGTAAAATCATTGTTGCAAGTGTGGCTATTTTTGCGCTGGCGGGCGGTGCAACGGGCGTGGGCATGTGGGCGGCGTCCACGCTCAGCGACAACGGCGCCGACGTCACGCGCTCGGCGCAGGTGCTCAGAAATCATATGCAGGCCGACATGATGCACGATGCCCTGAGGGCCGATGTGCTGGCAGCCATCCTCGCCGCTAATCCGGCCGCGGGCATCTCCGCTGATCAGGTCAAGGCGGACCTCAAGGAGCATGTTGCCTCGTTCCGCGACATGATCGCCGCCAACAAGACGCTTGCCGCCGACAAGGCGACGCAGGATGTGGTCGCCGGCATCGAGCCGCCGTTGCTCGTCTATATCGACAGTGCCGGCAAGATGGTCGACCTCGCAGGCAAGGACCCGCAGGCGGCGCTGAAATCGCTGCCGGACTTCATGAAGCAGTTCTCGACGCTCGAAGGAGTCATGGAACAGGCCGGCGACGAGATCCAGAAGGTCTCGGAAAATGTTTCCAGCCAAAGCGCTGCCATGCAGGCCAGCATCAGTCTGCTGCTCAAGATCATTCTCGGCGTGACGGCGCTGTTTTCGATCGGCCTCTACCTGCTGATGCGCAAATCGGTCACCGGGCCGATGCTGGCGCTCTCCAACGACATGCGGCGACTTGCCGACGGCGAGACCAACATCAATTGTACCGGCATCGGACGGGCCGACGAGATCGGCAGCATGGCGGCGACGGTCGAGGTGTTCCGCCAGGCTGCCATTGCCAAGAAGCAGATGGAACAGGACGCGGAAGGCCTGCGCCAGCAGGCCGAGGCCCAACAGATCACCACGCGCCGGCAGACGGAAGAAGATGCTTCAGCGCGGCTTCGCGCTGCGACGTCAGGCCTTGCGGCAGGGCTGAAGCGGCTTGCCGACGGCGATCTCGCCTTCCAGCTCGACGAAGCCTTTGCGCCGGATTTCGAAGCGCTGCGGCATGATTTCAATAGCTCGGTGCGGCAACTGGGTGACACCATGCTGGCGATCTCCACGGGCATATCGGCGATCGATAGCGGCACACGCGAAATCTCCGCCGGCGCCGGCGACCTCTCCAAGCGCACCGAACAGCAGGCCGCCGCGCTTGAAGAGACGGCGGCGGCGCTCGATGAGATCACCGTCAACGTCACGAATTCCAGCAAGCGCACCGAAGAAGCGCGGACCGCTGCGACTGAAGCCAATCAGAGCGCCGGACACTCCGCTCAGGTCGTCTCGCAGGCCGAAGAAGCAATGCAGCGGATCGAGAATTCCTCGCAGCAGATTTCCAACATTATCGGTGTGATCGACGAGATCGCCTTCCAGACCAACCTCCTGGCGCTCAATGCCGGCGTCGAAGCAGCGCGCGCCGGCGAGGCCGGCAAGGGTTTTGCGGTCGTCGCCCAGGAAGTGCGCGAACTGGCGCAGCGCTCCGCACAGGCAGCCAAGGAGATCAAGGGCCTGATCCGCAATTCCTCGACCGAGGTCGAAGGCGGCGTCAAGCTGGTGCGCGAGACGGGCATTGCGCTCAAGACGATCGGCGAGCAGATCGCCGGCATCAACCAACATATGCAGGCGATCGCGACATCGGCCAAGGAGCAGTCGACCGGGCTGGCGGAAGTCAACACGGCCGTCAATTCCATGGACCAGACGACGCAGCAAAACGCCGCCATGGTCGAAGAATCGACCGCCGCTTCGGCGACGCTTGCCCAGGAAGCCGCAAAGCTTCGCGACCTGATCGCCCAGTTCAAGCTCCGCCATGCCGCTGCCGCGCCGGTCGCGGCACTGCGGCAGGCCGCCAGGGCCATGGCGGAGCCGGCACGTCCGGCCGCCGCCGTCAGGCATGCGCCGGCACCCGCGCCGAAGAAGGTCGCGTCGGGCGGCGGCGCTGCCGCGTCGGATAGCTGGGAAGAATTCTGAGACCGATCGGTCTCCCCCGTTCCTAAATAGCCCCGACCATTTTCGGGGCTATTGTCTTTCATGAAGACATTGAGTTGACCCTGTCATGAACCGTCCCTAAACCATGTCGCGTGAACAAGAATTCACGCGACATGGTTTAGCTATTTGTTTGCGCATGTCTTTTTCGCGAAACCGCCGCACACTTTCGTGAGACATGCATCGGCCGGCGGCAAGACAAGCAGGAGGACGATATGAACCGCACGGCCCTGACCCTCGCGCTGATCGCAAGCCTCGGCGCGGCAAAGGCTTTCGCGAACGACACCACCGCCGAACTCAAGACCGGCGGGCTGGAATTCACCCATAGCGACGACATTACCATGCAGGAGGAGAAGCTTTACATTTCTCCGAAACAGGTGACTGTCGACTACGTCTACCGCAACACGTCCGACAAGCCTGTCGACACTTACGTCGCCTTTCCGATGCCCGACATCGAGGGCAGCCTCGATCCGATGATGGATGCCGGCGACACGTCGAGCGACAATTTCCTCGGCTTTTCCGTGGTCCAGGACGGCGCTGCGATCACGCCCAGCCTGCAGCAGCGTGCCTTCTGGCGAAATATCGACGTTACCGACGTGCTGCTGGAGCAGCATGTGCCGCTCAATCCGCTGAGCGACAAGACAGCCTCTGCGCTCAAGGCGCTGCCAAAGGCGGCGCTGAATGATCTCGTGGTGCGCGGCCTGGTCTATGCTCAGACTTCAGGCGACGGCACGGACCAGCAGACGGACTGGGTGCCGATGTGGACGCTGAAATCCAGCTATTTCTGGAAGACTACCTTTCCCCCCGGCAAGGACGTACATGTCTCGCACAAATATAAGCCGAGTGTCGGCGGCACCGTGGCGATCACCTATCTTGATGAGAACAACCAGCCGCAGGGCGAGCGGTACGACGAATATGTGAAGAAATACTGCGTCGACGACCCCTTCAACAGGATCGCGCAAAAATCCCAGAAGGCGATGCAGGACCAGCAGCCCTATCTCGTCGAACACTGGATTTCCTATGTGCTGAGCACCGGCGCCAACTGGTCGGGTCCGATCGGCAAGTTCACGCTGATCGTCGACAAGGGTGATCCGAAGAATTTCGTCAGCTTCTGCGGCATCGGTGTGAAAAAGACTGGTCCGACGACGTTCGAAGTTCATGCGACGGACTTCACGCCGGAAAGGGATCTGGATATCCTGCTGCTGACCCCTTCGAACTACCAGTGAGGGCTGCTTCGGGAGGCAAGCATGATCAGAATTTCCTTGTTCGCAGTGGCGCTCGGCCTCAGCGCCGCTCCGGCCTTCGCCAATGACACGACCGCCGAGCTCAAGACCGGCGGTCTGGTTTTTACCCGCAGCGGCGATATTGAGATGCAGCAGGAGACGCTGTTCATTTCGCCAAAGGAGGTGCGTGTCGACTACGTCTTCCGCAACACCGCCAAGGTGCCGGTCGAGACCTATGTCGCCTTCCCGATGCCCGGTATAACCGGCAGCCCGGACAGCATGGTCGACGCCGGCAATACGGCGAGCGACAACTTTCTCGGCTTTTCTGTCGTGCAGGACGGCGTGGCAATCAAGCCGAACCTGCAGCAGAAGGCCTTCGTCGACGACATCGACATGACCGATATCCTCAAGTCCGACAAACTGCCGTTCAATCCGCTCGGCGACGCGACAGCCAAGGCGATCAAGGGTCTGCCGAAGACCGCGATCGAGGAGCTTCTGTCGCGCGGGCTGGTGATCCCCTACACTTATGGCAGCGGCTCGGACGAAAAGACCGATTATGTGCCGGTCTGGACGCTGCAATCCGCTTATTGGTGGAAGACCACCTTCCTGCCCGGCAAGGACATTCGCGTCTCGCACAAATACCGTCCGAGTGTCGGCGGTACGGTCGCCACGACCTTCCTCGATGCGGACAACCAACCGAAGGGCGAGCGCTGGGACGAATATGTCCGGAAATACTGCGTCGACGACGTGATAGCGAAGCTTGCCCGGCAATCCAACGATGACATGAATGCCAACAAGCCGCATCTGGTCGAGAACTGGATTTCCTATGTGCTCAGCACCGGTGCCAACTGGGAGGGGTCGATCAGCAAGTTCAAGCTGATCGTCGACAAGGGCGACGCGGCCAACTATGTCAGCTTCTGCGGCAAGGACTTGAAGAAGACCGGGCCGACCACGTTCGAGATGAATGCCACGGATTTCACCCCGGAACGGGACCTCGATATCTTGCTGCTGACGCCGACACAGGCACCATAGGCATCACGGCGCAATCGCGCATCAGAATTCCTTGGTAAAAGGTCAGCCGGCGACGCCGAGACCGACACCCTTTTCGCCGAGCATGCCGAACACGGTCTTGACGATGCCCTTGCGGTCGAGGCCCGCCATGGCGTTCATCGCCTCGGGCTTGGCCTGGTCCATGAACGTGTCGGACATGACCAAAGGGCGGACCTTCAGCCGGCCGTCGAGATAACCTTCATGCGCCAGCATATGCAGGACGTGGGCACCGAAGCCGCCGATTGAGCCTTCTTCCACCGTCACCAGCACTTCGTGATGCCGGGCGAGCTGGCGAATGAGATCCAGATCGAGCGGCTTGGCGAAGCGGGCATCGGCCACCGTGGTCGAAAGACCGGCTGCATCGAGGTCTTCCGCCGCAAGCAGACAGTCTCCAAGACGGGTGCCGAACGAGAGCAGCGCCACCTTGCTGCCCTGCTTGACCACCCTGCCCTTGCCGATTTGCAGGATTTCGCCGCGCACCGGCATTTCGACGCCGACGCCCTCGCCGCGCGGATAGCGGAAGGAGATCGGACCACCGTCATAGGCGGCTGCCGTGCGGACCATATGCTTGAGTTCCGCCTCGTCGGCCGCTGCCATCACGACGAAGCCGGGCAGCGTCGCAAGATAGGTGGTGTCGAACGAGCCGGCATGGGTGGGGCCGTCGGCACCGACATAGCCGGCGCGGTCGATGGCAAAGCGTACCGGCAGGCTCTGGATCGCCACGTCATGCACGACCTGGTCATAGGCGCGCTGCAGGAAGGTAGAGTAGATCGCCGCAAAGGGTTTGTAGCCATCGGCGGCGAGGCCGGCGGCGAAGGTCACCGCATGCTGTTCGGCAATGCCGACATCGAAAATGCGCTTCGGGAAGATCTCGGCAAACTTGTCCAGGCCGGTGCCATTCGGCATGGCGGCGGTGATGCCGATGATCTTTGGATCGAGTTCGGCCTCCTGGATCAGTGCCTCGGCGAAGACCGAGGTGTAGGACGGTGCGTTCGGCTTGGCCTTGGCCTGGGCGCCGGTAATGACGTCGAACTTGTTGACGCCATGATATTTATCGGCGGCTTCCTCAGCCGGCGCATAGCCCTTGCCCTTCTGGGTGACGACATGGATCAGCACCGGGCCATTGCCGTTGTCGCGGACATTGCGCAGCACGGGCAGGAGATGCTCGAAGGAATGACCATCGATCGGGCCGATATGGTAGAAGCCGAGTTCTTCGAACAGCGTGCCGCCGGTGACATAACCACGTGCATGCTCGACGGCGCGGGTGATGGCGCGGTCGATCTTCTTGCCGAGATAGGCAGTGAGCTTCTTGCCGATCTCGCGGAAACCGAGATAGGTGCGGCCCGAGGCGAGCCGCGCCAGATAGGCGCTCATCGCGCCGGTGGGCGGAGCAATCGACATATCGTTGTCATTGAGGATGACGATCAGCCGCGCGTCGAGCGAGCCGGCATTGTTGAGCGCCTCAAAGGCCATGCCGCCGGAGAGCGCCCCGTCGCCGATCACGGCGATGACATTGCGCTTGGACTGGTCGAGCTCGGCAGCCACCGCCATGCCGAGGCCAGCGGAAATCGAGGTCGAGGAATGGGCCGCACCGAAGGGGTCATATTCGCTCTCAGCACGCCGTGTGAAGCCGGAGAGCCCGCCTTCCTGCCGAAGCGTGCGGATGCGGTCGCGGCGACCGGTGAGAATCTTGTGCGGATAACACTGATGGCCGACATCGAAGATCAGCCGGTCGTCGGGCGTATTGAACACCTTGTGAATGGCGATGGTCAATTCGACGACACCCAGGCCGGCGCCGAGATGGCCGCCGGTGCGCGACACGGCATCGATCATTTCGGACCGGAGCTCGGCGGCCAGCTGCGGCAGGTCCTTGTCGTCGAGTTTCCGGAGATCCTCCGGATAATTGACTTGATCGAGAAGCGGCGTCTGCGGCATTGAGCTCACGGTTTATCCTGTCCACCGGACCTTTTTGACATCCGATGCTATTTATCTGTCCTGTCGTCCTTTTCAACCGCAAAGGACGCAGAAATTAAGGCATAGGGCGCCAGATTACAGACAATCTCCATCGAGGGCAAAGGTAAATGCCTCATTTTTCAGTGATTAAACCGTTTTGCACGGCGTTTTGTTCAAGATGATGTCAAGGCGTCGCGAACCGCCCTCACCGCGGCAAGCGAGAGCTTCGTGCGCTCCGGATTGGTGAAATCGGGCCAGGTTGAAAGCTTTACGGCGGTGAATTCTGCAGCCTGGTCCATGTAGAGCATCTGGCCGAAGACGCCTCGCGCCAGCAGCACCGGTCGGTCGACATCCTCGATCCAGAATTGGTTGTGATAGGCGCCATTCGGCAGCGTGACACGGTAATCGCCGGTGAACAGTGGATGCCGGCCGCCATTGCGGGTCTCGGCCACCCATTCGGACGGTACGATCTGGCGGCCGTTGAACGCGCCGCCATGGGTGATCATGTCAGCGAACCGGCCATAGTCGCGAAGCGTCGCGTTGAAGCCGCCGCAGGCGAGCGCATAGCCGGCCGAATCGACGGTGAATGACGCATCCTCACCGGCGCCGAGCGGAATCCAGAGTTCCTCGCTGACGAGTTCGGCCAACGGCTTGCCCGACACGCGCTGCAGGATGAAGGCCAGAACGTCGGTCTCGATCGATCGGTATTGGAACAGCGCTCCGTGCGGCCGCTCGCTCTCCTCGAGCGACAGGATGAGCTGCCACACTGTTTCGGGCCAATGATCGCCCTTGCGCTCCTTCCAGCCGCAGGCGGCGTCGAGCCAGGCACAGTGCGAATCGACTGCTGTGTAAGTCTCGTCGAAGATCACGCCGGTGGTCATGTCGAGCACCTGCTGCACGGTGGCACCGCGATAAGCCGTCGCGTCCAGTTCCGGCAGATAATGCGTCACCGGTGCTGCGGGATCGACAAGGCCGCGATGGATGAGAATGCCGGCGACCGCGCCCGTCACCGACTTGCCAACCGATTGCGACAGATGCAGCGTGTGCGGCCGCATGCCGTTCAGATAGGTTTCGGAAACGATCCTGCCCTTGTGCAAGACGAGAAAACCGTCGGTGAAGGTCTCGTCGAGGAATTCGGCGATCGTCCAGGCTCTGCCGTCGTGGGGGAAGCCCAGGCCGCCTATCTCCTGATGCGCTTGCGGCAAGACCGAAGCAGGCTCCGCGCCACGCCAGACCTCGGTCGTCGGTACGAGGTCGCGGACATTGAGAAAGCTCCAGCGATTATAGGGCGCGCGGTCCCATTCGGCTCGAGGAATCATCGGCGCGCCCGGATTCTTCGGATCGCGGAAGGAATATTCACTCGTCATCTGTACCTCCGTCGTCTACGACGCTCTGATCCTAAAACGTTTTGCGCGCAACGAGGAAGCGGTCACGGCGAAGAAGGCGGATTGGAACCCTGAGCCTTTGCAAAAAATTGCTTTGCGCCGCGAAACAGGGCACAGGGCTTGCGAGTTTGCGCGATCATGGATCTGCCGTCCCAAGATCGCCGGAATCCTTCGGGAGTTTCGACACCAACGGCGAATTCTTGAGACTTCATTCCTATCCGAGGTGCGATTTCGTGACGGCAGAGAAGACAGGACAGCAGTTCAGGACGATCATCGAGCGCTATTTCTGGCTATTCGTCCTGTTGATCCTCATCGTTGGGCTGCTCTTCCGGTTGCCGGGGATAGGCAGCCGTTCGCTCTGGATCGATGAACTCTATACCGAATGGTTCTCTTCCCAATCGTTCACCGTACTCTGGCACGAGGTGCCGTTCTACGAGACGCATCCACCGACTTACTATACCTTGCTGAAGCTCTGGAGGATGCTGTTCGGCAATTCCGAACTGGGCCTCAGAAGCCTGTCGCTTACGGCCAGCCTGGGGACGATCTTCGCCATCGCGATATCGGGCCGGTTGACCCGGTCGGGGTGGATCAGCGCAAGCGTCGGCCTGCTCGGCGCGGCGTTCCTCGCCGTCAACTATGCCAGCATCCGCGAGGCGCAGAATGCCCGCCCCTATGCGCTGCAAATGCTTGCGGCGACGGTCGCCGTGGTGGCCGCAATCGTGCTGGTCGAGCGGCTTCGGCAAGCCAAGACTGTCAGGCCCGTCAATATCTGGATTGTGCCGGCACTCGTCCTCGGCGTCGCGGGCGGTGCAGCGCTCTGGCTGCACAATACCAGCTTCTTCATCGACATGGGTATCTGGTGCGGGCTGATCCTGTCGCTTATCTTCACGCCAGCCGAACAGCGGCTGAGGAATTTCGTTATTTTCTGCGCCGCGGGTGTGCTGGCCCTGATGGTCTTTGCACCCTATGCGCCGCTGTTCCTCATGCAATCGCGTGCATTCTCCGGCCTGGCCTTCTGGCTCGAACCAAAGCCGCGTGATCTCTACAGTGCCTGGATGCTGTTTCTCGGATCGCACTGGTTCGCAGTGATACTCTCGCTGGCACTTCTGACGCTTGGCCTTTATCGTCTCGCCAAAGGCGCGCCAGCGCAGGCGGTGCTGGCGGCAGTCATCCTGCTGGTGCCGCTTTATGCCATGCTGGCCTTCACCTTCTGGGTGAAGCCGGTCTATATCCAGCGCCTGTTCGCCTGGACAGTGCCGCTCGGCTTCCTGGTGATCGCCTTCGGCATTCTATCGGCAACGCGTGCGGCATGGCTCCGGCCGTTGCTCGCCATTGTGGTCTTCGCTTTCCTTATACCCACTGCGGCGCTGGACTTCAGCAAGCCGATCGACGATTGGAAGTCGCTGATGGCGATCATCGCCCGTGACGCCCAGCCTGGCGACATCGTCATCGCTACGCCCGCGGAAGGCGTTATCGCCGTGGATTATTATGCAAAGCGCCAGGCGCATTTCCCGCCGGTGGTCTGCATTCCCGGCTGCTATCCGCAGCGCAACCTGCCACGCGTCTATGGCAGCAATCTGGGCGCACCGAAGATCATTCCGGCGGATACGGCGCTGGTCGACCAGGCACTCAAGTCGCATGGCCGTGTCTGGCTGGTCCAGGTATCGGTGGCACTCTACGATCCGGCCGGCATCATCAAGAACAAGATTTTGGCGTCCCGCAAATTCGTGCGCTACTACGGCAATTCGCTCGCCAAGATCGAGCTATATGACCTGCCATCCGGCATCACACCGCCGGCAAAGGAATGAATTCCGCCTCGTCGCCCGGGACAATGTCGAACTTGCCGGTACGCCATTCCTCCTTGGCCTGCTCGATGCGTTCCTTGGAGGAGGAGACGAAATTCCACCAGATATGGCGCTTGGAACCCAGTGCCTCGCCGCCGAACAGCATGACATGGCAAGGCTCGTCGCCGGTCACCAGGTCGACCGTGTCGCCAGGCCGGAAAATCAGCAATTGATCGGCCTCGTGGCGAATGCCAGAGACGGAAAGCGAACCCGACAGGATATAGGCCGCACGCTCCTCCTGACCGGCGTGGAAAGGGCAAGCGGAATTGGGTTCTATACGCAGATCGACATAGAGTGTCTCTGACGGCACGGGCACAGGCGAGACCAGACCTTGCCACTTGCCGATCACCACACGGCCGGAAAAACCGCGATCGGAAAATTCCGGCAGTGTCTCGATGCTCGCATGATGGAAGCGCGGATCAATTTCTTCATGGCCATCCGGCAGAGCCAGCCAGGTCTGCAGGCCGGACAGCGCGAATTCGGTGCCGCGCAATTCCTGTGGCGTGCGTTCGGAATGGACGATGCCGCGGCCCGCAGTCATCAGGTTGACGTCGCCGGGCTTGATCACCATGCCGGTGCCGAGGCTATCGCGATGCGTCATCTCGCCATCGAACAGATAGGTCACGGTCGACAGCCCGATATGCGGATGCGGTCGCACATCGACCGCCTGACCCGGTTTGAGGACGGCCGGCCCCATGCGATCGAAGAAGATGAACGGCCCGACAAGACGGCGCCGGGAATTCGGCAGGGCGCGACGGACCTCAAAATTGCCGATATCGGAGGTGCGCGGGATGACCAGCAGCTCGACCTGATCGGCCGCATCATGATCGCCCGCTTCGGGATCGACGCCGGGGAAGAAGGACATGGCTGACTCCGTTGAAAGTCGTCGATATTCGATAGCCGATCATGGCACAGATCGTTATGAGTTTGAAACCGTCGAAATTATCCAGGAAAGAAATGCCCGACCTCATCCGCCTCGACCAGCTTCTGACCCGGCGCGGCCTGTTCGACAGCCGGTCGCGGGCGCGAGACGCCATCGACCGGGGAACGGTGACGGTCGATGACAAAGTGGCGAGCAAGGCCGGAGCGATGGTTTCGTCGGATGTGGAGATTGTAATCGATGATCCGGCGCAAGCCTATGTCTCGCGGTCGGCGCTGAAGCTGATTGCCGGGCTCGATCATTTCGGGCTTTCTCCGGAGGGCTATGATTGTCTCGATATCGGCGCCTCCACCGGCGGCTTTACACAGGTGCTGCTGGAGCGGGGCGGAGCGCATGTGGTTGCCGTGGATGTCGGCCATGATCAGCTTGATGAGCGACTGCGGGGTGATGCTCGAATTACCAATCTCGAAGGCGTCAATGCGCGGGCACTCGACCTCGCCCACCTCGGAGGAAGGGAAATCCGGGCGGTGGTTTCGGATGTCTCGTTCATCTCACTGAGGCTGGCGCTGCCGCCGGCGCTGGCGTTTGCGGCATCCGGCGCGTGGTGCGTCTTGCTGGTCAAGCCGCAGTTTGAAGCGGGGCGCGAGGCGATCGGCAAGGGCGGCATTCTCAAAGACCTAGCGCTCGGCCCGAAAATTGCCGAAGACATGGCCGGTTGGTTGAATTCGCTTGGCGGCTGGCAAGGCCTCGGTGTAATCCCCTCCCCGATTTCCGGCGGCGACGGAAATTTCGAATTCCTCCTGGCCGGACGCAAACAATGAGCACAGAGACCGTCACCATCCAATCCATCGGCGCCGAAGGCGACGGCATTGCCCACAGCGCTGACGGTCCGGTCTATGTGCCCTTCACCCTGCCGGGCGAGGAGGTGGCGATCGCGCGGGTGAAAAACCATGGCACGGCGATGTCATGGAGCACGACCTCGCCCGAGCGCGTGCCGCCACGCTGTCGGCATTTCGGTCCCGAGGGCCTTGGCGGCGCCTGCGGCGGCTGTTCGCTGCAGCATTGGACTGACCAGCCCTATCAGGACTATAAGCGCAATCTCGTCGTCGAAGCGCTGAAGGCCAAAGGATTAGAGACAGAGGTCGCGCCGCTCGTGGCATGTTCTCCCGGCGAGCGGCGGCGTGTGACGATGACCGGCCGGTTGACCGACAAGGGCGTGCTTCTCGGCTATATGCAGGCCGGCAGCCATCACATTGTTCCTGTCGAGGAATGTCCCATCGCCCATCCGAGCTTGGTTTCCCGGCTGCCAACGGTGCGGCGGCTGGCATCTGCGCTTGCATCAGGGAGTGAACCTTTTCGCGTCACCGTGCAGGCAACGACGTCGGGCCTCGACATCAATTTCACCGATCTGCGCAAGATCGACGCGAAGAAGCGGCAAGCCGCGGTCGATCTGGTGCTGAAGGAAAAGGGCATCGCCCGGCTGTCGATCGCCGCCGAGATCATTGTCGAACCACAGAAGCCGATTACCGATTTCGGCGGCGTGCCGGTCGTGCTGCCACCCGGCAATTTCATGCAGGCGACGCTCAGGGCCGAAAACGCCATGGCCGAACTGGTCATCAGCCATATCGGCAAGGCCAAGCGCGTCGCCGACCTGTTTGCCGGCATCGGCACGTTTTCACTCAGGCTCGCCCGCAAGACCGCGGTGCATGCGGTGGAATTCGAGGCACCGGCGCTTGCCGCGCTTGATCTTGCCGCCCGCAACAGCCAGGGCTTGAAGCCGGTCACCATCGAACGTCGCGACCTCTTCCGCCGGCCGATGCAGCCTATGGACCTCAAGCAGATCGATGCGCTCTGTTTTGACCCGCCCCGTGCCGGGGCGGAAGCGCAATGCCACGAACTTGCTCGTTCCAAGGTGGGCCGCATCGCCGCCGTGTCGTGCAATCCGGTGACGCTGGTGCGTGATTTGTCAATCCTGATCAGTGGGGGCTACAAGCTTAGATCAGTGACGCCAATCGACCAGTTTCTCTGGTCGTCGCATGTCGAGGCGGTGGCGCTGCTGGAGCGGTAACTATTCAACGAACAAGTCGGCATGCGACCCTGTTCGTGCCAGAAGCAATTCGTTGGCTGATATCCGATAGATTAACAACCAATCCGGTTCAATGTGAAGATCACGATATCCGCTCCATGCACCTTTTAGCGGATGATCCCGAAATTGTGCCGGCAACTCTTGCTGGTTGATCAACAGCAGCAGAGCGGAGCCCAGCTTATGCAGGTCTTTGCCACGCTTTTCGATACGTTTCAGATCGCGCTTGAATTGCGTGGATCGGACTGGCGTCAGTACTTCAAATTCCCAAATCCTTGAACAAGGCCTCCGCTGAATCGAAGCGCTTACCCTTGCCCTCTTCCAACTCAGCTATCGCCGCACGTGTCGCTGCATTTGGTGTCTTGATCGGGAACGGAAACTCCTCATCCGCAGCAATCCTTACCAGAAGCAGCCTTATCGCATCAGAGACGGAAAGGCCCATGCGCGCCAAAGCTTCAGTCGCTTTTTCCTTGGTAACGGAATCGATCCTGGCGCGAACCATAGTGTCAGTAGGCATAGAAAACTCCTTGTAGCTACAATGTAGCCACCGATGCAAATAATCTCAAGCCCTACTTCTTCTTATTCACGAACGCCTGGAAGGCCTCCATCGCCTCGCGCGATTGAAGCTGGCTGTTGAAGTAAATCGTCTCATCCTCCATCCGCGCATGGATTTCGCCGATCGAGCCCTTGAGAAGCTTGCGGGTGATCGCCAGGGCTTTGCGCGGCTTGGCGGCGAGTTCGGAGGCAGCGGCTAGCGTCGTGGCCTCCAAGTCGTCCTCGCCGATGATTTTCCAGACCAGTCCGGCTTCGCGTGCCTCCTCGGCCGAAAAGCCGACGCCGGCGGCGAACATGGCATAGGCGCGCTGCTGGCCCATGATGCGCGGGCCAAGCAGGCTCGACGCTGCTTCCGGTACCAGCGCCAGATCGGTGAACGGCGTGCGGAAGAAGGACCGCGGCGTCGCAAAGGTCAGGTCGCAATGCAGGTTGAGTGTCGTACCGATGCCGATAGCCAGCCCGTCGACGCCGGAGAGCAGCGGCTTTTCGAACATCGGCAGCTGATGAATGAAGCCGTGGACCTCCTTGGCAAGCGATACATCCTTGGCGATCGCCATGAAGTCGGCCAGGTCGTTTCCAGCGGAAAAACTGCCCGGTACGCCGAAGAACACCGCCGCCTTGATTTCGTCATCGGCATTGGCCTCCATCAGTGCCAGCGTCATCGCCGCATACATGGAACGCGTGATGGCGTTCTTCTTATCGGGGCGGTTCATGCGGATGACGATGACACCGGGATGCGCCTCGGGCCGTTCGATCACGATTTCAGACATTCTCTCTTCCCTCACCCGTTTGCTCCTTGCGGCGCTGAGCGCCGGCATCCCGATTTCGCTGACATCTCCGTCAGCAGGATATCGGGAAAGTGCGACACGTTTATCATCCTCATAGGCTCGCCTTCCGCAAGCCTTCCGCGTAGAGACGGATAACGATTGGTCATTCAGAGCATGCCGAAGATGCGACTCCATGTCTTGTTGCCCTGTTGCACAACTGTCATAAAGCGGGTCTAAGGCTTCCTAAAATTCTGCTCAGCGGGCACCCTACATGGAACTTGCTGTTTCCAATATTCCCGGTTTCGTCTGGGCACATCGTTTCCATCCGAGCGCGGGGCAATCCGAGCGGATGTCGCCGACCTGTACGATGCGTGACATCAAGGTCAATGAGGGCTTCGTCTGGCTGCATCTCGGCCTTTCCGATGCGCGCGTGCCTGCCTTTCTAGAAAGTCTGCCGGACCTATCCATCGAAGCGGTCCAAGCGCTCACCAATCGTGACCCGCATGCGGCGCTGTCGCTCTCTGCGGATCTCATCTGCGGCACGCTGGTCGATTTCCAGCGCGGCTTCGATGAAATGACCTCGGAGATCGGCTGGCTGCACTTCGCTGTCACCGGCAATCTGATCGTGACGACGCGGCTGCATCCACTGAGAAGCATCGACCATGCGCGGGCGTTCGTCGACAAGAGCACCAAGATTCGCAGCCCACTGGATGTTCTGGCTGCTCTGGTGATCGAATTCCAGCGTACCGTCATGGCGATCGTGCTGGAAATCAACGAAGAGCTGAACATTATCGAGGATTTCGTCTACGAAGGCGCGCAGCGCGACGAAAGTCCCAGGTTGGCGCCGGCACGCCGGACAATCATCAAGCTTCACCGGCATCTGCGCACGGAGATCGCGCTCCTGCGGCGCGCCGTAGCCGCCGACGAAGACGAGGTGCCGGACGGTTTTCAGGACATGGCACAGCGCTTGACGGAGCGGATCGAGACTGTCGAGCGCGACGTCTATTCGCTGCAGGAACGTGCCCGGCTTCTGCACGAAGACATCGATTCGCGCGGCCAGGCAGAGACGAACCGGCACCTCTACATCCTTTCGCTCGCGACCGCCTTCCTGATGCCGCCGACCCTGGTGACCGGCTTTTTCGGCATGAACACGGAAAACCTGCCGTTCTCGCACTCGGCGAGCGGCACGATCCTCGCGATGATTGTCATCGTCATATCGATCGCATTGGCCTGGATCGCACTCAAGCGAGCGCGTATCCTCAAGTAGCGTCTTTGCGCCGATCCGATTCCAGATGGGAGACCGGAATGCTGTTCCGCCGATTGACACTGGCCGCCCTGTTTCTCGCCGGCCTGTCTCCACAAGCCTTTGCCGATGACGGGCTGGCCGCATTCCGCAACGGGGCGCTGGTGTTCGGGCAATCCCATACGATCACGATGAGAGCGGAAACCCTGACACTATCGCGCTCGCTGATCACGGCCGACTTCCAGTTCGTCAATACCGGCGACAAGGCCGAGACCGTCACGATCGCCTTCCCCCTGCCCGACATGAATACCGCCGACAATGACGGCCTCTACATTCCGGTCGAGGACAATGACAACTTCGTTGGCTTCACCACGGTGGTCGATGGCAAACCGGTCAAGCATGGGCTGGAACAGCGCGCCTTCGCGCCCGGCGGCAAGGACGTAACGGCTGAATTGAAGGCCGCGGGCATTCCACTTGTCCGACCCTATGGAACCTATCTCGACCTGTTGCCGACCTTGCCGAAAAAGACCTTGGCCAAGCTTGCCTCTATCGGCGCCGTGGCCGGCACGGAAGGCGATTTCTCGCCGCAATGGGTAACGAAGAGCAAGTTCTTCTTCGATCAGACATTCGCGCCCGGCAAGGTCGTGCACATCGTCCACAGCTACAAGCCGTCGCTCGATACGTCGAACATGTCCTTCTATTCAGGCGACATGAAGCCGGAGCCCGACCAGATCCGGCTCTATTGCCTCGACAAGAATGTTCAGGCCGCCGTAAAGGCGTTGGAGGCCAGGAAGACCGGCGACTATGCCTATGCCGCGCAATTCTCGCTGTCCTATATCCTCTCGACCGCGCGGACCTGGGCCGGGCCGATCGGCGATTTTCACCTGATCATCGACAAGGAGAAGCCGGAGGCGATGGCGCAATTCTGCGTCAAGGCGCGCCAGATCTCGCCGACGCGCTATCAATTCGACGCCAAGAACTATGTGCCCGATCGCGACCTGGACCTCGTCTTCTTCGAGTGATCAGTAACCGATCTTGTAGATCTTGCCGGTATCGGCGCCTTCAACGCCACGCGCGAAGGCAAGCGCCACATCGGCCACCGGCACCGGCTTGAAGCCGGGGAAGAACGGACCATAGTGCTCCATCGCTTCCTCGAATACGGTGGCACTCACCGCATTGATGCGGATGCCGCGCTTGAGTTCGATGGCGGACGAGATCACGAAGGAATTGATCGCGCCATTGACGAGGCTGGCATTGGTACCGGCCCGGATCGGCTCATCGGCGAGAATGCCGCTGACCAGCGTGAGCGAGCCGCCGTCATTGAGATAGTCAGCGCCGATGATCACCAGATTGACCTGGCCCATCAGCTTGTCCTTGATGCCGATATCCATCTTGTCTGGCGTCATCTCCGCGAGCGGCCCAAAATGCGCCTTGCCGGCGGTGAAGACGACCGCGTCGACCTTGCCGACCACCTCGAACATCGCCTTGATGCTGGCTGGATCCTTGACGTCCACCTTGACGCTGCTGCTGCGCGAGGCGGCGATCACCTCGTGGCGCTTGGATAGCTCGGCAACCACGGCCGAACCGAGGAGTCCGGTTGCACCGACGACCAGAACCTTCATGACATTCTCCTTCCGAATTCTCCCGCGCATTTGCGGATAGATGCCTGTTCGATCAAATTTTAATGGCTCGTTCAATCGTTTCCGAGAATTTTCCTGCCATAGCTCGCCAACCGCGAACAGAAATGGGGAATTCATGTCGCAGCAGCACGCCACGGCCGCAATGGCAATGATCGATCCTGCCTTTGTCGCGGCACGCCCGGACGAAGTCGCGCTCGAAGCCGCGCCGATCAATCCCGACTGGATCGTTTCGGGTGCTCCCATCGCCCGGGCCGGGCTGCATTCCGAAAGCCTCGACGGCCGGACCTCGACCAATATCTGGGAATGCTCGGCCGGCAGCTTCTGGTGGACTTTCCATGATGAGGAGACCGTGTTCATTCTCGACGGCGCGGTACGGGTCACCTCCGAGACCGGCGATACCCGCCTGCTCAAAGCCGGCGACATCGCCTTCTTTGCCGGCGGCAGCCGAGCGCGCTGGGACATCGAGAAGTATGTCCGCAAGATCGCCTTCGTACGCCGTCCACATTCACGACAGGTGGCGGCGCTGCGAGAAGTGCTCGGCCGCATGAAGCGCGGCGTCAATCCGCTTCACCTCGCCTCGCCGATGCTCGGCGCCTTGGGCGCCATGCTGCCCCTGTGACACTTGGTATAAATCATATCCTCATGTCTGAAGGGTAATATTAGCTCCGTCTTATTTTCACCCTTTGTTAACCTTAATGGCCCACAATTCCATTTTGGACCCCTAGGCGGACAGGGTGTATGAAGAACGTAGCAGGTATTGTGTTGGGGCTGATCGCCCTTTTTGGATCGTCGTGTGCGTGGGCCACCGACGATACGCCCTGGACCGATGAAACGACGCCGGTCGTCATCGATGCCTATGAACTCAACATCATCGACTGGGACAAGCTGGCTGCCGATAAGCGGATCGCCGGTTTCATCTCCAAGGCCTCCGACGGCCTGCCCGAAGTCTATGACTGCCGCAGGAAGCACAGCGGCGACAGTTTTGCCCACTGCAAGACCATGTGGCGCAAATATGCCGTCAGCCGCGAACTTTTCCAGACGCGGCGAATCCTGGCCAAGGCGAAGGGATTGCTGTGGGGCGCTTATCATCTCGGACGGCCGGGCAATCCCATCGACCAGGCCAACCACTTCCTCGACTATGCAACGCCGAGTGCCGACGAAATGATGGTGCTCGACATCGAGAGCCTCGATTCGAAGCAATATATGTCGCTTGAGGATGCCGAGACCTTCGCGAGCCATATCAAGACGCGGACAGGGCGCTATCCGGTGCTCTACACCAACAATGATACGGCGCGCTACATCGCCGCACATCGCGACGAATACCGCCTGTTGTCACGGCTGCCGCTCTGGTATGCGCGCTACCGCCCGGAAATCAAAGGCGTGTTCCCGATGGGAAACTGGGACAATTACCTGCTCTGGCAATTCTCCTCCGGCGTCAATTGCAATGACCGCGACTGCCCCATGCGGATCGACGGCACGCTCGACGATATCGACGTCAACACCGTGCCGCTTAAGCGCGAGGCACTGGCGAAGAACTGGCCGCAAGGTCAACTGCTGCCCGAAAAGCCGCCGGCGCTGCAGTATCTCGTCAGCGTCCACGGCACGGTCGGCACCAGCACGCCCTTCTGGATAGCGGCACGGGCGGTCTATTCCCGCCGCACCACAAAACCATTGGAAACAGCGCTCAACTGAGTCTTGAAGCGGCCCCAGCAAGCCTCGCGAAACCCTCGACAACTAGTTGTTAAAACTATGTTAAGTTTCTTGGGACTAGGCTGATGCAAGAACAGTCCACCGCGCTTTTAAACGACATGGCAGCTGAATTGCGCTATTTCGAATCGGAGACCCGGACGAGAGCCCTAGTGCCGAAGGAATCCGAATTCCTGCGGACAGGCCGTATCGACCGCAACAGGCCGAACTGGGATATCATCCGCAAGCGCTACCTCTCCTACGAAGAGGTAGCCGAGCGGACGGGCAAATATCTCAATCTTGTCGGCGACAAGACGCATGAGCGGCTTAACAATTTCCACAAGTCGATCCAATTCCCCAAGGTCGTGTTCCACCGCACGCTGAAGGGCACGCCGCATCTCGGTTATTGTCATGTGACGCTGGCGAAGACGGATTTCGCCGAGTTCAAGGACATCCGCTGGTCCTTCTACATCGCCAATTTCTTCGCCGACATCGCCGCCGACGAACTGGCTTTCGAGAAGATCAACATGCGCGCCACGCGCATGTATTTCGCCATCGCGCTGGAAAAGGACGAGGAGCAGAAGAAGCTCGCAGTCAACAAGAATGTGCGCGGCGACGGCATCCTCTTCCGCACCGACGATCCCAAGGCAGCAATGAGGAATGTGCTGATGCTGGGGGCCAAGCACGACGTGCTTAGGAAGATCATCCGCAGCTTGTGAAATGCGGCGCGTGGATGTATATCATTCTGCAATACAGATTACAAAATGAATGATCATGTCCACCTCTTCGGCAAAACGTGATGTCGCTGTTTCGATGCGGCTGCGGGAAGACGACCTCGATCTCATCGATCGCGGCGCGCTGCTGAGCGGCCTGTCCCGCACCGAGTTTATGCGGAAGGCTGCGCTACAGGAGGCGCAGCTTGCCATACTGAACGAGACCGTCATCCGCGTCTCGCCCGATGCATTTGAGGCCTTTACAGAAAGCTTGCGCGAGCCACTGGCTTCCGCACCCGCCAAGCTGGCTGAAAGGCTTGCAAGACAGGCCCCCTGGAGGGAATGAGTAAGCCGGGCAATAACGTCGGCGCCATCTGGACGTCGTCATGACCCCGCAGCCGCAACTTTTTTCCGCTCCGCGCTTGCTCGAAGCGCACCATGATACCAGCCGCTTCGATTGCGACAAGCCGGCGCTGAATGAATGGTTGCGCAAGCATGCTCTCGCCAATCAGCGAAACGGTTTCACACGCGTACTCGTCGCGTTGGCGGGAGAAGAAATTGCCGGCTTCTACGGGCTGGCGCCGACCGAGGTGCTGCCGGCGTCGCTTTCTCGCAGCGTCCGCACCGGACAGCATCCCCAGCGTATTCCCGCCATTCTCGTCGGCCAACTGGCGGTCGACAAGGCTTTCATGGGCATGGGCCTCGGCAGCGCGCTTTTGAAGCATGCCCTTCAACGAAGTTTGCAAGCAGCCGAGATCATTGGCGGCCGGGTGGTTGTGGTGAAGGCTATTGATCGCGAGGCTGAGGCTTACTGGCAGTCGAACGGCTTCGTGCCGATGGGTGATGATCCCGCGATTCTCTATCGCTCTATTCAGACAATTGCGGCTTGGCTGAAAGGCGTCTGATAAGCTTGGTGAACAAGATACGTTGGAATCTTGTGCAGAGCGCGTTAACAGTCTCCCGAGTGCGAGATAATTTGGAATGGCCGAACTGATCGATATCGAGATGGAGCCCGAGCGGGCGCGTGCTGCGGGCTGCCGCGTGCTGGCGGCTGGTGAACCAATCGCCATTCCCACCGAAACAGTCTATGGGCTGGCGGCCGACGCCACCAATCCGGCGGCAATTTCGCGGATCTACGAGGTCAAGGGCAGGCCGCGTTTCAATCCGCTGATCGCGCATATGTCGGGGTTGGAGATGGCGGAGCAGCATGCGGTGTTCGATCCGATGTCGCGGGCACTGGCCGAAGCTTTCTGGCCGGGGCCGCTGACGCTGATCCTGCCGCTCAGGCCGGAGAGCACGATCCACGAACTCTGCACGGCCGGTCTGCCGACCGTGGGCATTCGCATTCCCAAGGGATTTGCCGGCCTGCTGATCTCGGCCTTCGGCAAGCCGCTCGCAGCGCCGAGCGCCAACACGTCGGGCCGCATTAGCCCAACCTCAGCACAGCATGTGTCGGCCGATCTCGGCGACAAGGTCGATTTGATCCTCGATGGCGGTGCAGCCGGCGTCGGCGTGGAAAGCACGATCATCAAGGTCGAGGGCGATAGGGTCCGGCTGCTCAGGCCAGGCGGGCTTGATGTCGCGGAGATCGAGAGGGTGCTCGGTGTTGGCGTCGAGCGCTCCGACCATGCTGAGGCGATCGAGGCGCCGGGCATGCTCGCCTCGCACTACGCGCCTGATGCGCGGGTGCGGATGAATGTCGACACGGTGCGGGACGGCGAGGTGTTCGTCAATTTCGGCAACCAGGCGGTTCCCGGGACGGATGCGGCGGCATCGAAGTTCAATCTCAGCCCGACCGGCGACTTGCGCGAAGCGGCGGCGAATCTCTTCGCCATCATGAAGAAAGCCGACGCCATGGATGCCGCATCGATCGCCTTTGCGCCCGTGCCGATGGAAGGGCTGGGCGAGGCGATCAACGACCGGCTGATGCGGGCGGCGGCGCCGAGAGAGTAAGATATCAAATGATATTCGCGGCTGAGGGGTTTGCACATGGATAGTTCGCTCATTTCCCGTTTCGCCGCCATTGTCGGCGAAGCCAACGCGATCACCGATCAGGCCGAAATCGCGCCGCACCTTACAGAAACCCGCGGGCTCTATCACGGGGCCTCCCCTCTCCTGCTGAAACCTGGCAGCACGGCCGAGGTGGCGTCTATCATGGCGCTCGCCACCGAGACGAAGACGCCGATCGTGCCGCAATCGGGCAATACCGGTCATGTCGGCGGACAGACGCCGCGTGACGGCAGGAGCGACGTGCTGCTGACATTGTCGCGCATGAACAAGGTGCGCGAGGTCGACAGCTCGGCCAATGCTCTGACCATCGATGCCGGCTGTATCCTCGACAATATTCACAAGGTGGCGGAAGAGCATGACCGGCTCTTCCCCCTGTCGCTCGGCTCGCAGGGAAGCTGCCAGATCGGCGGCAATCTTTCCACCAATGCCGGCGGCACGCAGGTGCTCGCCTATGGCAATATGCGGCAGCTCTGCCTCGGTCTCGAAGTCGTGTTGCCGACGGGCGAGATTTGGGGTGGGTTGAGGAAGCTCAAGAAGGACAATACCGGCTATGACCTGCGCGACCTGTTCATCGGCGCGGAGGGGACGCTCGGGGTCATCACCGGTGCCGTGCTAAAACTCTTTCCGAGGCCACGTGGGCATCAGGTCGCCTTTGTTGGCCTCGAAAGCGCCGAGGATGCACTGAAATTCTTGGAGACGGCCACGTCGACCTGCGGCACGTCGCTGACCGGCTTCGAACTCATGGTGCGGCTCGGCGTCGAATTCACCATCCGACACATCCCTGATGTCCGCGATCCATTGGCAGAGACCTATCCCTGGTACGTGCTGGTCGACATCTCCACATTCGACAGCGAAGAGAGCGCCGCGCGGATGCTGCAGACGCTGCTCGAGGGCGCCTTTACTGCCGGCATCATCAAAGATGCGGCGATCGCCGCCTCGACGGCGCAGGCGCGGGCCTTCTGGCATCTGCGCGAAAGCATGTCGGAGGCACAGAAGCCGGAAGGTGGGTCGATCAAGCACGATGTCTCCGTGCCCATCTCCTCCATTCCGGCTTTCATGCGCACGGCCGAGAAAGCGGTGCTGGCCTACATGCCCGGCGTCCGCGTCTGCGCTTTCGGGCATCTAGGCGACGGCAATATTCATTACAACATTTCCCAGCCGATCGGCGCCGACAAGGCTGAATTCATCGGCAAGTGGCGAGAGGTGAACGAGATCGTGCATGGGCTGGTCCTGTCCTTCGGCGGCTCGATCTCGGCGGAACACGGCATCGGGCAGTTGAAGCGCGACGAACTCGCCTCGATCCGGCCGGCGATCGAGATCGACCTGATGCGGCGGATCAAACATGCCTTCGATCCGGCCGGCATCATGAATCCGGACAAGGTGATCCGCTGGTGAGCCGGGCGATCAGAACCAATCTCCGCTTCACTTTTCCGGGCGGTGCACCGCTAAGCCACGGCAAGGCGGAACTGATGGAACTGATCCGCGAGACCGGCTCGATCCGCCAGGCGGCGGCGCGCATGGACATGTCCTATCGGCGCGGCTGGCTGCTTGTCGACGAACTCAACCGCATGTTCCGCGAACCGGCGATCGAAACGAAGAAAGGCGGCAAGAGCGGCGGTGGTGCGGGTCTCACGCCGTTCGGCGAGACGCTGCTGAAGCGCTTCCGCGACATGGAAAAGCATACCGCAAAGGCACTGAAGTCGGACCTGGACTGGCTTGAGGAAAATGCCAGGCCTCAGGAGGAGACTTCTGGCCGCGCGGAGGAGTGAAACACGCTGGCGCTGTCGACGGTGACAGCCTTGAACAAGGCATGCACCCCACGGCCCGGCGCCAGCGTCAATCGCTCGGCCGAGAGCAAGGTAATGCGCGACACCAGCCGTTGGCCCGCACAGTCGAGTGTCACCTGCACATAGGGGCCACTTGTGTCGACAGCCGTCACAGTACCTGCCAGGTCGTTCAGCGCACTGATGTCGGCCGGCTTTTCCAGTGCCAACATGATGTCGGTGGCCGGCACACGGAACCGCACCGGAGTGCCAACGGGAAGATCGACCAATTGCAGCGTGACCACGTTCGAGCCCACCTGCGCGAGGCTGAGCCCATAGCTGGGCTGGTGCTCGATCAACTGGCCTTCGAGGATCGATTGCGGCGCGATTGCTTCGGGCATGCTGGCCGCATCCGGAAAGATGTCCACCGGCTTTCCGGCGGCCTTGACCTTGCCCTCCTCAAGCAGCACGACACGGGTCGCCAGCTTCGCCACCTCGTCGATCGCATGGCTGACATAGATGATCGGAATTTTGATCTCGTCGCGGATGCGCTCGATATAGGGCAGGATTTCCTGCTTGCGGGCGCGGTCGAGCGCGGAAAGCGGCTCGTCCATCAGGATCAGCCGGGGTGCGGCGAGCAGCGCCCGGCCGATCGCCACCCGCTGCTTCTCGCCGCCCGAGAGCGTGGAGGGACGGTCGCCGAGCAGGCGGGAAATGCCAAGCAGCGAGACAACCTCTTCCTCGCTGATGCTGCGTTCGCCCTTCGGCGCAAAGAAGCGGCCATAGAGCAGGTTCTGCCGCGCCGTCAGATGCGGGAAAAGCCGGCCCTCCTGGAAGACATAACCGACACGGCGGCGATGCGGCGGCACGAAAATGCGTTGGTCAGTGTCGCTCCAGATGGTCTTGCCGAAGCAGATCCGGGCATCGTCCGGCCGGCTGAGGCCGGCAATCATCTGCACCAGCGTCGTCTTGCCGGAACCGGAGGGACCGAACAGCGCGGTGACGCCCTCGCCCGCCTCGAAATGCGCGTCGAGGACGAATTCCCCCTGGCGATGAAGGACCGAGACCGAGATCATGACGTCGTCCCCACCCTGCGGGCGATGAAACGGGAGACGAAGCCGGAGAGGAAGATCGCCGCGAATGAGATCAGGATCGACAGGATCGTCAGCCGCCAGGCTTCGGGCTCTCCATCCGGATCCTGCAGCGCCGCGCTGATCGCCGAGGCCATGGTCTGCGTCTCGCCGGGTATGGCGGAGACGAAGGTGATCGTCGCGCCGAACTCGCCGAGCGAGCGGGCGAAGGCCAGAACCGTACCGGCAATGATGCCCGGCAGCGCCAATGGCAGCGTGATGGTGAAGAACACCCAGAGCGGATTGGCGCCGAGGGTGCCCGCGGCCGCCTCCAATTTTCGGTCGATCGCCTCCATGGAGATGCGGATCGCCTGCACCAACAACGGAAAGCCCATGATGGCGGCGGCGAGTGCCGCACCCGTCCAGCGGAACGAGAAGCTGAAATCGAAAACCGTTTGCAGGAAGATGCCAAGCGGTCCCTTGCGACCGAAAGCCAGGAGCAACAGATAGCCTGTCACCACCGGCGGCAGGATCAGCGGCAGCGAGATGATCGCCGCCAGCAGCGACTTGCCGAAGAATTCACGCCGCGCCAGCAGCCAGGCGACGGCAATTCCGAGCGGCAGGCTGACGGAAACCGCCAGCGCTGCCACCCTGAGACTGAGTTCGATCGCTACCCATTCGGCGTCGCTGAATTGCATGCGCGTTCCGAGCCCTTCATAGCCGTATGAAAGGCTGTCGCYATCACGTGCCGGCCATCACCGTGAAGCCCGCTTTCTTGAATATGTCGGTCGCTTCCGGACCTCTCAAGAAATCGAAGAATTCCTTGGTCGCCGAGCTCTTCGACGCTGCGATCGGTGCGGCCGGATAGACGATCGGCTTGTGGCTTTCCTCACCGAAATAATCGACGATCTTCACGCCTTTGTCCGCCTTGGCGTCGGTCTCATAGACGATGCCGAGCGGGGCTTCGCCTGTCGTGACCAGCTTCAGCGCCGAGCGGACGTTGTCGGCAAAGGCTGCCTTCTTCTCGGCATCCTTCCAGACGCCGTAATATTCCAGCGCGTCCTTGCCGTATGTGCCGGCGGGCACACTCTTGACGTCGCCCATGGCAAGACGGCTGTCGCCGAGCGCTTTGACCAGATCAAAACCTTTGGCGATCTTGAGGCTGATCTTGGAATCCTTGGCGGCAACCAGAACCAGGCGGTTGCCAAGCAGGTCGACGGCCTGATCCTTCTTCACCGCGCCGGCCTTGACGACATAGTCCATCCATTTCTTGTCGGCCGAGATGAAGATGTCAGCCGGAGCAGCGGCCTCAATCTGCTTGGCGAGCGGGCCGCTGGCGGCATAGGAGATCGCAACGGTGTTGCCGCTCTTCTTTTCGTAGAGCTTGGCGACAACGTCCAGCGAGCCCTTGAGGCTGGCGGCTGCAAAAACAGTCAGCTTTTCGGCTGCGGCCGCAGGCAGTGCGACGGCGAGACTCATCGACACCGCGGCGGCGACGGAGAGCAGGAATGAACGGCGGAACATGATTTTCTCCCAGGTCGTGATATCTAGGGAGATATAACGACTCCGGCGCAAAAGCAATCGCCAGGGCGCAACACGCGTGCTTCGATCTTACCTTCAGTCGCGTACCATCACATTGTTGGCTTCCCAGAATACAGCGTCCGCATATTCATGGATGACATATGCCGTTTGCCCCATGTTAAATTTAGATATACCAACGCTTATGGAGCAATATCGATATCCTGTAGTTGCTTAAAAGCAAGTGCCAGACCATACATCAGATCCTGGTAGTTAAGAGTGAGACTTTCCTCACCCTCATCACTGAAGATAATCGCTTTATACTGGTTTGGCTCCTCGTTCGTGATAAGCCCCACCTGACGAGGACCTTCCCAAATCTCGGCCACCAATCGCTCATAGATCGGCAAGCTGACTACACTTACAGTGATATCCATCTCATCGCCCCAAAATCCGACGAAATTTCCCTTGGTGTCGTGGCTCATGCCCTCGCGGGAGGTATCCCTAATCCCCAACGACATCTTTCTTCTGAGTCTGGTTGTACCTGGCCATGGCGACAGAACGCGGATTTCGAGAGTATCTTTAAATGCGTTTCAAGCCCCGGCTTGCGCGGGGCAACCCAATCTTGCGCATGCCGGCCGCACCTTCAATAGTCAGGCACTGCATGGCCGGCAAAGGTCCTTGTTTTTTGAAAATGCCAAGCGCTAGTTTTTGAGCTGAGCGACCGCGAGCAGCGTGTCGGCGCTGATGCCGGCCGAGGACGAACCGCCGAACAGCGACAGGACCGGGTCCTGCGTGGTGTCGTTGGCCACATCGTACATGGCGGTGAAGCGGGAGATGAACTGCTTGAGCTTATCGGGATCCTGCAGATCATCGAGCTTGAGGTATTTGTCGACCAGAGCCTTCTGCTTATCGACGTCCATGGAGGACATTTCTGCGGGCAGGTCGAATGTGGTGCGGAAGACTTCGAGCAATGCGGTGTCGCCGAGGACGTCGTAACCCGAATTGAGCGTCGGCAGCTTGCGCTCGAAATAGAGCGCCAGGCGCGCGCCGGGACTGTCGTCGCCCACCTGTTCTTCGAGGTTCTGCTGCAGATACATATATTCGGTTTCCATCTGGCCGAATTTGCCCTGGATACCGGTGTCGCGCGAGGCGATGTTGCCTTTGCTGTCGAAATTGAAGGAGTCGACGATCTCGATGAAACGATGGTCCGTCTGCTGGTTGGCAAAACTTTTGGGATCGTTGAGATCGGAAGCGAACAGCTTCTTCATGAAATCGTCATCGGCAGTCTTCGGGTCGATACCCTTGGATTGCAGCACGAAATCCACCAGCTTGCGGTTCGACAGAAAGTCCTTGACCGTCTTCACGCCCTGTATGGCCGACGTGTAGTCGCTCGCATCCTTGGTCGCCTGGGTCTTTTGGTCGTCATGGCCGAAACGCGTCTTGCGCACAACATATTCCGAAGCGATCTGCTGCATGATCTGCTGGGACTGGGCGAGCAACGGGGCTGCCTTGTTGCCCTTGGAGTCGAAATTGAAGTCCGCGGCCATATCGGTATAGCGCTTGTCTTTTTGCGCATTGGCGAAGCTTTTCGGATCGCTCAAGTCGCTTTCGACGGCCTTCTCGAAAGTCTTCTGCGTCGTCGTTTGCGGGTCGAAGCCGAAGGCGGTGAGGATGAAGTCATACAGCTTGCCGGTGCCCTCGATGTCCTTGACGCTGTTCATCGAGCCGATATTGTTCTTGTAATAAGTATAGAGGCCTTCGTCGGCGGTCTCGTCGGCATTGTCGTATTTCTGTATATAGAGATCGGAGGTCGTGGCAATCTGAGCCGCCGTCTGGGCCGCGGCGCCCTTGATCGTGCCGTCCGTATTGAAATTGAAGGCCTTGACCAGGGTCTCATAGGCCGAGCCACCCATTGTCGTGGCGTAGTTGTTGGGGTCGCTCAGGTCGCTGGTCAAGATGTTCTTGATCGTGCTCGTTAGGCTGATCTTGGTCAGGTCATATGCCGTTTTGATATAGTCGAGCATCCGCGGGTCTTTGACCAGATCGTCGACATTGGTGATCGAGCCGATATGGGCTTCGAAATAAGCCTTGTTGAGGTTGGCGCCCGCAGCGGTCAGCCGCGTCGGCACCGTGAACGTGTAGGCTTCCACTGTTGCCGTCGTCTGGTCGGCGGTCTGTGCGGTCTTGCCACTGTCGAGCGTGCCGGAGGAATTGAAGTTGAAAGCCTTGGCCATCGCCTGGTAGGAGGACTTTTGCGGCGAATCCATCGTGTTGACGTAGCTGTTAGGATCGTTGACGTCGCTGGTCAGGACCTTGGTCAGGAAGTCCTTGCTCCAATAGGGCGTGTCGACGCCATAAGCTTTGAGCGCATAGGTGCGCAGGCCCTCGTTGTTGAGGAGATCGTCGACCGATTTGACGTTGGCGATACCGGCCTTGAATTCGGTGTTGGCCGAATCCACGGCATCCGACTGGTCCTGGATCGTCTGCTTATAATGAGAAATGACGTCGTCGGTCTGGCTGCTGGTCTGAGTCGTCGTCGTTTCAGACGAGAACTGAAAGGCCTCTGCGAATTTGCGATAGCGATCGTCCGCCAGTTTGTTGGCAAAGGAGTTGGTGTCGTTGAGATCGCTCTGCAAGACCTTCTTCATGAAGGCCGTCGCATAGGTCATATCCTCGAGGCCGTAGGCCTTCATCGCGACGGAGAACAGGCGATAGTTGCCGACGAAATCGTCGACTGTTTTCATCTTGCCGATATTGTCTTTGTAATATTGCTCGTCACGCGCAATTTCCGGCGTCTTGCCGATACGGTCGAGCTGGCCCTTCATGTCGCGCGCGACCTGATTGTAGGTGATGAATGTCGAGACCATGGCAGGAACCGGTGCAATAGGACGATGTCCTCATTTTCGCATAAAGTTCTTATCCGAAACTTACCCAGGCATGCTGTCGAGACCGTCAATAGGATTGATAGACTTGGCTGAACGGCATTCACGAATTGCAAACTCAATCGCCTGGGAAACTGCTAACCATCAGACGAGGCAAAATTTTCTTAACCGAGATTTTTAAGCCGCGCCAAATATACCTCCCCTATTGTCGACCCATCAAAGAGGACGCGAAGTCCCGGATGAACGAGAGATGATCTCTCATCAAAACAGGGTCGAAATCATGCCAAACACCGTCACTCAACCTACTTGGGCCACAGATATATTGAGGCTCGATCCGGGTCTTTTCCCACAGCAGATCAGCTACAAGCTGCATGCTTCGGCCGAGACCGTGACCGCCACACTTGATGAACGCGGTGCGATCATGCGCCGGATCCTACCATCCAGCGGCCTGCCGCTGACCATCGCCCTGCCAGCCCGCGTCTTTGTCGGAGTCGCCGCCCGGGCGATCGACCACGGCAATGGTGAAGTCACCGTAACGCTGGAACTTCATCATCCTGATCCGAACCTCTGCGTTCCGCTGCTCGTCGCCCATGATCTCTACGACATCGCGGCCGACTGGCGTGCATGGTCGGATGCCTACCGCATTCCGATGCTGATGGTCGAGGCCGACGGGGTTGCCCGCCAGCTCGACGAGCACCTGCTGACCGTCGGCAGCAAGCCGCCAAAGCCGCGCCGCCGCCACTCCTATTTCGTCGACCGCCGGCCTCGCTTCCTCGTGCGCCGCAAGACCGGCCCGCTCGGCGTCCGTATGAAGATCGAAGGCCGCGAAATCTTCGCTCGCCTCTGAGCGCGGTTTTAACAAATATCAAAAAAAATGGCGCCATCCGGCGCCATTTCTCGTTTTTGGAATTGCTTTCAAAGGATAAAGTTGGACGAAGTCAGGTCCAGCGCGTGGTTGAGCTTGATCTGCATGTCAGCCGTACCGTCGCCATTCGTGTCAATCTGAACCAGGGTGTCGTCGGCTTCCTTGACGTAACGGACACTCGCTTCACCGCCCCCGGCAAAGGCATCCGTGCCCTTGAAGATAAATTCGTCGCCGAGTGCCGACAGATCGAGCTTGTCGTCGGCGACAGTGAAATCGGTGATGAAATCGAAACTGTCGGTGCCGTTGCTTTCGCCCTTGGCAGTGTAAGCGAAGACATCGTGGCCGGTGCCACCGGTCAGCGTGTCCGTACCCAGACCGCCGGTGATCGTATCATCGCCAGCGCCGCCGGTGATCGTGTCGACGCCCGCCCCGCCAGCGATAATGTCATTGCCATTGCCGCCATCGAGGGTGTCGGTGCCGCCGCCAACGGTAATCGTGTCGTCTCCATCGCCACCGGCGACCGTATTGTTGCCAGTTCCGCCATCGATATGGTCGTTGCCGCTGCCACCGTTGATCACATCGTTGCCGCTGCCGCCGGTGATCGTGTCGGTGCCGCTTCCACCTGTAATCGTATTGGTGCCATCGCCGCCGTGGAGGACGTTGTTACCGTCGCCTCCAGTGATCACATCATTGCCTGATCCACCAGTGATCTTGTCGTCGCCGGCCCCGCCGGTCATTGTATTGTTGCCGTCACCGCCATCGATGACGTTGTTACCGTCGCCGCCAGTGATCACGTCATTGCCGGAGCCACCGGTTATGCTGTCGTCCCCGGCCCCGCCGGTCATGGTATTGTTGCCGGCACCGCCGTCGATGACGTTGTTGCCGTCGCCACCATCGATCGTATCGTTACCGTCGCCGCCGTTGATCGTGTCGTTGCCGGCTGCGCCGGTCAAATGATCATCGCCGGTGCCGCCCGCGAGCACATCATTGCCGTCGCCACCCGCCAATGTATCGTTGCCATCGCCACCCGACAGGCTGTTATTGGCAGCGTCGCCGGTGATCGTGTCGTTACCGACAGAGCCAAAGATATTCTCGACATTGTGGAACGTCACATCGCCGCCATAGACGCCGAGATCGATGTCTCCACCGAGTGCGATCGTGAAACCGGAACCACGGCTCAGGTGCAACGTGTTGTCACCGTCGCCACCGTCAACGTAGAAATGGTCGAACTTGGTGGCATTGTGATTGTCGATGCTTCCGAGATAGATCTGGTCATCGCCGCCACCCAGATTCATATCGCGGTAAAAGCCGTTAAGCTGGATGTTGTTGGCCTTGTCGTCGAAGCTGTGTTCGAGATAGCGCTGGGTATAAAACAGACCTAACTGCGTGAAATACACACGCAGTTCGTCGAAGGAGTACATTTTCGGCTCTGCGCCGGTCCAATCGTTGTCGAAGTCCTTCGGCACCGCATCGCCGGAATTGCCACCGGCGGCGGTGGAAGAAGATGCGTCCTGAGCCGCCTCTTCAGCGCTCGCATGACTGGTCGCTATTGCAGCCTGCTGGTCGACCGTATCCTGTATACTGGTTTCCTTCTTGGCTTCGGCGCTGGAAGCACTATCCGCCGTCGGATCGCTGAGGTCGACCATGGCCGTCTGGTCGATACCTGAATAAGGCGTCTCATGAGAGGCGTCGTCGGAAACAATGCTGCCGCCATCGCCATCGGAAGCCTGATCGGAACTGTCGTTGAAATAGGCATATTTGCCGAAATCAAAGCTCGATGTCTCGAGCGTATCCATCTTGTCGGCGAGCCACTGTTCGCCATGGTCCTGCGCGAGCTGCGCGAAGTAGGGTATCTTCATCAAAGAGGCCATGAACTGGGTATTGTCGGACATAAAGTGCCTAGCTCCCGCAGGGGTCAAATCAGCGGACGGCCGAATCTTTCACAAGGGGTCCGGCCCGTCAATTTTAAGATGCAGTGCTTCGACTTATTTTACGTTACTGTTGCGATATGACACTGATTTGAACTTTCCGTATCATAATCTGCAGCAAACGCATAGCCGATGTTCCCCAAGTAACAGCCTTTCCTGGTGCCGGACTTTAGTCTTGGGATTGCTCACTTGATCGCGGTCCAACGACCAGCGGTCGGCGGGAAGCCCGGCTGACCTTGTCCCGCAGCCGGGCTTTCCGTTTGGTGCTTTGTTTTGCGCATGTCTTTGTCGCGAAACCGGTGACCACTTTCGCGAGACATGCGCTCTGTTTTGCGCATGTCTTCATCCCGAAGCCAGAGACCACTTTCGGGAAACATGCGCTACGCAAAGGGAATGGCGAGTGTCAGCCCGGCGAAAATCACGATGCCGACCGTGCCGTTGAACTTGAAGAGTTCAAGGCATTGAGCCGGGTCGCGAATGTCCAGCGCCAGCAACTGGTAGCCGAACATGAAGGCTGCGACGATAAGTCCGAGCCAGCCGAGGAAACCGATACCGGCGGCGATGAAGGCGATGGCGGCAAAGACAAGCGTCGCGGCAAAGAAGATGGCCAGCCACAGCTTGGTGCTTTCACCGWAGAGCCGTGCCGTGGAGCGCACGCCGACGATGGCGTCGTCCTCCTTGTCCTGATGCGCATAGATCGTGTCGTAGCCGATCGTCCAGCAGATCGCCGCGAGATAGAGCGCGACGGAAGCAAGGGAAATCGTGCCGAACACCGCTGCCCAACCCATCAAGGCGCCCCAGGAGAAGGCAAGGCCGAGAAAGAATTGCGGCCAGTCGGTAAAGCGCTTGGCGAAAGGATAGATGGCGACGATCCCCAGCGACAGAACGCCAAGGAAAATGCTGAACCAGTTGAAGCAGAGAAGCACGACCAGTCCCACCAGCGCCTGCAGCACGAGGAAGATTTTGGCCTGCGACCGGCTCACGCGGCCCGACGGCAAAGGCCGCGACCGGGTGCGGGCGACCTGCATGTCGATCTCCTCATCGACCAGGTCGTTATAGGTGCAGCCGGCGCCGCGCATGGCGACCGCGCCGAGGAAGAACAGGACGAGATGCCAGACGAATGGCACGAAGACCGGCTGGCCAAGTTCGCGGGCAGCGTTGGCGGCAAGGGCAGCCGACCAGAAGCAGGGCCACATCAGCAACTGCCAGCCGATCGGACGGTCCCAGCGCGCCAATTGCGCATAGGGCCAGAGCGCACGCGGCAGCGCGCGATAAACCCAGTTGTTGGATGGCGCGTCGGCGACGCGGCCGCTGTCTGTGGATGAAAAGCTCATGGCCTATCGGATAACGCCTGGCGCGCGCCAGTCAAGTAGGCCAAACGGTTCAGGGCAGCGTGAAGCCGAACTTGTAGGTCGTGGACAGCCCGATCACGAACTGGTTGCGTGAGCCGCGCTCGGTGACAAGGCTCGAATCGCCGGCATCACCGAGCAGCCGCTTATATTCGGCAAAGGCGGAGCTCTCGATCTTGTCGGTGGCCTGCCAGGTGACCGCACCGCCGAAGCCGGCCGATTCCAGCCCGGCTTTCGGGTTGAATTGCGACAGGCCGGATTTCTTCGATTGCTTGGCGTTCACCCCGTAATAGGCGTCCATATACTGGTTCGAGGCGAAGGTCAGGCGCGGGCCGGCAGAAACGCGGATCGTCGGCGTGATATCGGTGAAGGCATCGGCGGAAATGTCGGCGACATTGCCGTCATAGCTGTGGATGCCATGGCGGATTTCGGCGCGGACGCGAAGCCAGTCGGTCGGATAGACTTCGCTAAACACACCGGCCTCAAGACCAAGCGGGATCGGCTTCAGCCCCTTGAGATCGCTCGATGTGTCACCATCGCGCGGCATGACCAGTTTGCCGACGATGCCGAAGCGCACTGCGCCGCTGTCATAGAGCGAGACGGCCGGATTGTCGTTGCGCGAACTGAACCGCACCACCTGGTCCGCTTTGCCCAGCGAGATCAAGGGTTTGGCCTGGAGAAGATAGCTCTTGGCGCCCTCGTAGCGCGGCGCGACAAAACCTTCGGCGCCGATTTTCAGGTACCAGTCGCCCGACCACCAGGCGTCACCCGCGTGCGCGGCAACGGGCGATGCGAGCGCCGCCCCCAGCAGACATGAAAACGCTATTTTACGCATGAGCGGTCCCCTGCACTCAAGCCGCGATCGCCGGCCCGTCGAATCCGAATGAAATCAGGGAGACCCTAACGACCTTTGGTTAGCGATTCAACAAGCAGCATGGTTAATGCGATCTCTCCACAACCGCACAAAGCATGCAGGACTTGACCTTTCGGCAAGGCATCTCTAACCCGCCAAGTCTGGAAACGAGGGCGTGGCGATGAAGGTTCTGTTGATCGGTTCGGGTGGACGCGAGCATGCACTGGCCTGGAAAATCGCCCAATCGCCGCTGCTGACAAAACTTTACGCCGCGCCCGGCAATCCTGGCATTGCCGAACATGCGGATCTGGTCGCGCTCGACATCGATGACCACGGCGCCGTCGTCGATTTCTGCCGGAGGGCGGCGATCGATTTCGTCGTCTTCGGACCAGAGGCGCCGCTGGTGGCAGGACTGAGCGACCGGTTGCGCGAGGCAGGCTTCCTGGTCTTCGGCCCCTCGCAGGCCGCCGCCCAGCTCGAAGGCTCGAAGGGGTTCACCAAGGATCTTTGCGCCCGCTACGACATACCGACAGGCGCCTATCAGCGCTTCAACAATGCGCCGAAAGCAAAAGCCTATATTCGGACCCAGGGCGCACCGATCGTCATCAAGGCCGACGGGCTTGCGGCCGGCAAGGGCGTGACCGTGGCGATGACCATGGAAGAGGCACTGGCGGCGATCGACGACTGTTTCGAAGGCGCCTTCGGCGCCGCCGGTGCGGAAGTGGTGGTGGAAGCCTTTCTCGACGGCGAGGAGGCGAGCTTCTTTGTGCTCTCGGACGGCCAGCATGCGCTGGCGCTCGCCTCCGCCCAGGACCACAAGCGGGTCGGCGACGGCGATACCGGCCCCAATACCGGCGGCATGGGCGCCTATTCCCCAGCGCCGATCATGACCGACGCCATGACTGCACGGACGATGAAGGAAGTCATCGAACCGACCATCCGCGGCATGACAGAGATGGGTCATCCCTTCATCGGCGTGCTGTTTGCCGGCCTGATGATCACCGAACGCGGCCCGGAGCTGATCGAATACAATGTCCGCTTCGGCGATCCGGAGTGCCAAGTGCTGATGATGCGACTGAAATCCGATCTGCTGCCGCTGCTCCTCGCCACCGCCAGGGGCACGCTCGGAGAAATGACGGCGGAATGGCACGACGATGCGGCACTCACCGTGGTGATTGCCTCGAAGGGTTATCCGGGCTCCTATCAGAAAGGCACCGCGATTGCTGCCCTCCCCGCCGACAGCGACACCTGCCGGACATTCCATGCCGGCACCGCCGACAAGGACGGCCAGCTTGTCGCCACTGGCGGCCGCGTCCTTAATGTCACTGCGACCGGGCCGACTGTCGGCCAGGCGCAAGCGCGCGCCTATGAAGCGGTGGCAGACGTCGAATGGGAAAACGGCTTTTGCCGCCGTGACATCGGCTGGCGCGCCATCGCCCGCGAAAAGGCGGGACATTAACGCTTTCCTAACCAGTCCCGCTGACCCGATCTTAACGCATTTTTCATACACTGCGCTCTGATTGTTCAAGGGAGCAGTGTGACGATGCGTATCCTTTTGCTGGCAGGCACGATGGCAATGGCAGCCTCCGCGGCTCATGCAGGGTCGATCGAGGTCATCCGTAAAGACGATGATTCCGCCAAGAGCATCGAAAAAGTCTCCTGTCCGATCTGCGCACCGCTGAAAAAGAAGAAGGCGGAGATTGCGGAGATAAGCCTTGCGCCAGGCACCCAGAAGGTCGAAGTCAAGCAGGTCGATGGCGTGCTCAAGGTCTATCGTACCGAGGCATGGCTGGGCGGCTCGCCGGTCATCTATGTCTCCAAGGCGAGCACCGACCTGATCGATGCGAAAACCGCGCAAGTCGAACAAAAATTCACTGAGCCGGCGGCCACCGATGTGCCGAAGGACGCAGCCATCACCATCGACACCAGCACGACCTCTGCTGTGACCGCCGACATGTCACCGCCGGACCTTGGCGCCAAGGCCAGGCCTGAAGTGGCCAAGCATAGCGATCCGACCCTCAAGGCCGAAAAAGATACGGCGCTGACGATCAGCAAGGACGTGACGTCGCCGGCAATTGCCGACAAATCCGTGAGCGCCAAACCGGCGGAAAAGCCTGAAGTCGCGCAGCATTTCAATCCGCAGGGCCTTGAGCTGCGCCTGAAAGTGGATTGATCCAGCTTATTCGCCGATGCGCGTCGCCAGCCGTTCGATGGCGGCCGGAGCGAAAACCTCTATTCCGTTCTGCGATAGAAGCGCTGCCGTGACGCCACGACCTCGATGCGTCTCGCCCGAAAACCGCCCATCATGAATGAAGCTCGACCCGCAGGACGGGCTGCCATCGATCAGGAGCGCGAAATCGCAACCCTCACGCTGCGCAAGCGCCAGCGCCCGACGCGCGCCTGCGACGAATTTCTCAGTCACATTCATGCCGCCGATCTCAACGACATCAGCCTCCCCGGCGAGCACGGCATCGCCATCGGCGCGCTTGGCGATCTCCGCTGGCGGCCGCGGCACCTGAAAGCCGCCGGCCAGTTCCGGGCAGAAAACCACCAGCCGGCCTTCGTCTCGCCAGCGATCGATCAGCGGATGGCCGAAGAGCTTGCCCTTTCCGTCATAGCGGACGGGTTCGCCCATCAGGCAGGCGCTGATCAGAATTTTCTTCATGCGACGCCGCGCTTCAGGTGCTCATCGAGCCGCGGCATGATCTCGACGAAATTGCAGGGCATGTGGCGGTAATCGAGCTGGTCGCGGATGATGCCGTCCCAGGCATCCTTGCAGGCGCCGGGCGAGCCGGGCAGGACGAAGATGAACGTGGCGTTGGCCACGCCGCCGGTGGCGCGGGACTGGATCGTCGAGGTCCCGATCTTGTCGTAGGAAATGCGGTGGAAGACTTCGGAAAAGCCGTCCATGCGCTTTTCGAACAAGGGTTCCAGCGCCTCGGGCGTCACGTCTCGGCCGGTAAAGCCGGTGCCGCCGGTGGTGATCACCACGTCGATATCGTCTTGCCGCGTCCAGGCCTCGACCTGATCGAAGATCGCCTTCCTGTCATCCTTGCAGATCGCCCGTGCCTCCAGTCGGTGGCCTGCCTCGGCAATGCGCGCGGCAAGCGTGTCGCCGGATTTGTCATCGGCGAAGGTGCGCGTATCGGAGATGGTCAAGACCGCGATGCCAATGGGAATGAACGGGCGGGTCTCATCGATTTTCGGCATGGGGCACCTCAGACGGTTTCCGTCTCCTGCAGATACCATTCGGGCCGTACCGCCTCAAGCGCCGCGCGAGCGGCGCGGGCTGCCAAAGCATCCGGATAAATGCCGAAACRGGTGGCGCCGGAGCCGGACATGCGGGCGAAGACCGGATCCGTGCCTTGGATCAGGCCAAGCACCTCGACAATCCGTCCCTCGATCACCTCGGCGGGCGGCTGCAGGTCGTTGCGGGCTTCGACGAGGGCGGCGAGCCAATCCTCGCGCTCGGCGCCATCCTCCGGAAGGGTGAGCGGCGAATTGTTCTTGTGGGTCAGCGACTTGAAGATCACCGGCGTCGAAACTTCGACCAGCGGGTTGACAAGCAGCAGATGCAGCCTGGGGAAATGGTGCAGCAGCCGAATGTCCTCACCGATGCCGCGCGCTACCAGCGGCAGGCTCTCGAGGCACATCGGCACGTCGGCACCGAGGCCAAGGGCGATCTCGCGCAGGCTGTTATGTGGAACCTCGACCGGCCAGAGCGCCATCAGTCCGCGGAGCGCCGCCGCCGCATCCGCCGAGCCGCCACCGATGCCGGAGGCGACGGGCAGGTTCTTTTCGAGATGGATGTGGACGGGATGCACCTGATGGCCGCCAACCTCCGCGAAGGCACGCAACGCGTCGCGGGCGCGCAGCACGAGATTACCGTTCTTGGGCTGAGCGTCACGCGGCAGGGACGCTCCGAAGCGGCCGGAGACGGTGAATCCGTCGCTCTCGGCCGAGGTAAAAGTCAGGCGATCGCCGGCATTTGCGAATGTCACGAGCGTGTCGAGAAGATGGTATCCGTCGGGCCGCTGCCCCGTGACGTGGAGCGCGAGGTTGATTTTGGCGCGGGCGAGTTCTTCGATCATGGGGCTCGCTATGAGGGTCAGGTCCGCCCGGCAACGGGACGAAGCGCCGCGACGAAGCTTTCCCCTCCCTTACGGAAAGGGAAAGCAGTCTCGTCGTTTTCACGACGATATCCGGCTAATGTCGCATTGCCTCCCAACAGGAGAGTCTGCGGCAGCTACTTCTTCGCGCCAGGCATCTTCAGCATCTGGCCAGGCTGGATGACGTTCGGATGGCGGCGGACTGCTGGGTTGAGCTCGATGATTTCATGGAAGCGATGACCGTCGCCGAGTACATCCTTGGCAATGTCCCAAAGCGTATCGCCCTTGACCACGGTATGCGACTGCGAAGCCGCGCCGCTATCGGCGGGCTGGACAGTCGTGTCCGCCGGCTTCTGCTCCACCGGCTGAGTCGTCGCATCGGCTGGCTTGACCGTGTTGTCGGCTGGCTTGACAGCGTTGTCGGCCGGCTTCTGGTCCGCCGGCTTGGTGGCATTGTCGGCCGGCTTCTGATCCGTCACCGGCTGCGTTGCCGTGTCGGCTGGCTTCTGGTCGGCCGGCTTGACCGTCGTGTCAGCAGGTTTCTGCTCCACGGGCTTGATTTCGCTGTCCTGAGCGGCTGGCTTCGCTACGGTCGCATCAGCCGGTTTGGCGTCAGCAGCCGGCTTGACCGGATCGGCCTGTGCGACATCGATGCCGCGGCTCTGCGAGGTCGTGGCATCGGCCTGTTGCGGCGGCAGACCGTTGACGATCTTCTTCTTGATCTTCGGGATATCGGCCTCATCGGGCTTCAGTTCCAACGCTGTCTGCCACTGGAAAATCGCTTCCAGCTTGCGGCCGACGCGCCAGTAGGCGTCGCCGAGATGCTCGTTGATCGTTGCATCCGCAGCCTTCAGTTCGACGGCATGCTCGAGTTCGTCCACGGCGTCGTCAAAGCGGTTGAGGCGGAAATAGGCCCAACCCAGCGAGTCGACGATATAGCCATCATCCGGCCGGAGATCGACGGCCTTCTTGATCATATTGAGGCCGTCATCGAGATGGATGTTCATGTCCACCCAGGAATAACCGAGATAGTTCAGCACCTGCGGCTGGTCGGGATAGAGGTCGAGCGCCCGCTTGAAGTTGGGCTCGGCCTGGTCCCACTTCTTCAGCCGTTCATAGGCAATGCCGCGCTGGAAAAATACCGACCAGTCGGAGCGCTTGGCGAGCGGCCCGATGACTTCGACGGCCTTGTCGTAGTTCTTGGCCATCTCGTCATATTCTTTTTGATCGGAGAGCAGGCTGCCATAGGCGACGTAGCCGCGGATATCCTTCGGATCTTCCTTGATCGCCTGCAACAGATGCTTGCGGGCGTCATCCGTCTTGCCGGTATTGGCAAGATTGAGGCCGAGCTGCAGTTCGGAGACGCGGCGTAGCGGCGACCCCGACGGCACCTTGCCGTACCAGTAGATCGCCCGCTCCGGCTGATCGAGGTTTTCGGCGAGCCCGCCGAGCAGAACCGCGGTGTCGGCATTGTTGGGCGCCAGCGCAAACGAGGTCGTCAGATAGAAATTGACGATATCCTGGGCGCCCTGCTTGTCCGGGGCGTTGGAGAGTGACTGGTTGAGTGCGCCGCCGACCGAGAACAGCACCGCGGCCGTACCATCAACCGCGTTGCTGATGGCGAGCGGCGGCTTCTCGCCTGCCTCGATCTTCTTGCGGAAAGCGGCCAGAGGCACATAGCCCGGCGCAAAGGTCTCTCCCGCAGTGATCGCATCGATCGCTGCTTGCTTATTGCCGGACTTCGCTTCGAGCGAGGCGAGAGCGATGACGGCTCGCATATAGGTGTCGGAGGCCGCACTGCCCTCTTCCCGGGCATTCAGGGTTGCTTGCAGCCGCTTACGCGCAGTGTCGACATCGCCGGCGGCGGCGGCAATCATGCCGGCATTGTAGTTCTTGAAGATCGCGTACCAGTCGGGACCTTTCATCTGGTCGACGGTGGCGATCGCTTCCTTGGTCTTGCCCTCGCCGAACTGGCCCCAGGCGACGAGCAGCGTATTGACCATGCGGTCGAGCTCGTTCGGCCCGTCATATTTAAGCAGCTTGTAGGCTTCCGGGAAATTCTTCTGGCGAATCGCTTCGATGCCGCGCGCGATCGTGGCGATGCGCTCGACCGACGGATCGTCCTTGAGGCGGGTCGCTTCCTGGACCCCCTCGTCGAAATTGCCGTTCATGAACAGGCAGATCATCAGCCGCTCGTGAACATCGGTATTGTTGGGATCGAATTTCAGCGCTGTGCGGTAAAGCGTGATCGCAGTGGGATAGTCGTAGTCATTGTCGGCCGTGCGGGCAGCAAGAAAAGCACCGGAGAATGTATCCACCGAAGAGACGTCGAAATGCACGACGGGCTTGGCCGGAGCAGGCTCCTGGGCTGCGAGCACAGGTCCCGCCACAGCGAGAACGAGAGCCATTGCCGTGCCAAGCTGGAGCCGGCGGAGTTTCAACAAAGTCATTCGAATGCCTCTCATAGATGCACATTCGCGCAAATCGCGTATGTGCCCTTAATTTCATAAATCCGTGTCTGTCACAAGCGTGACGATTTCAGGGCTTTTTCTCGCAATAACCGTTGAGTTCGGCTTTTTAGTTGACGCGGCCGATGCAGAAAAGAAGGCCCGTTCCTCATCATTACCGCGGCGCCAAGCGAGAATCACCGGAAGCGTGATCTTGCCCTCGCGGAAATCATCACCCGTATTCTTGCCGAGTTCAGCCGCTTTGCCGCCGTAATCGAGCGCATCGTCGACGAGCTGAAAGGCGAGGCCGAGGTTCATGCCGTAGGATTTCAACGCTGCGCGATCTGCCTTGGAGGCACTGGCAATGATCGGCCCGACTTCGGCTGCAGCAGAAAACAAAGCTGCTGTCTTTGCGCGGATCACTTGCAGATAGTCATCCTCGGTCGTGTCCATGTTCTTGGCGACGGAGAGCTGCAGCACTTCGCCTTCCGCGATCACGGTGGCGGCGGTCGAAAGCACGTCCAGCGCATCGAGCGAGCCGACCTCGACCATCATCTTGAAGGCCTGGCCGAGCAGGAAATCGCCGACCAGCACGCTTGCCTGGTTGCCCCAGAGGATGCGCGCCGTCTTGCGGCCGCGTCGCATGTCGCTCTCGTCGACCACGTCATCATGCAGCAGCGTCGCCGTGTGCATGAACTCGACGCTTGCCGCGAGCTTGACATGGTGATCGCCTTTGTAGCCGAAAATATTGGCGCCGGCGATGGTCAGCATCGGCCTGAGACGCTTGCCGCCCGACGAGATGAGGTGGTTGGCGACTTCCGGAATCATCTGCACGTCGGAGCCGGCCTTGGACAGGATCAACTGATTGACACGCTCCATGTCGGCTTTGCTGAGATCCACCAGCGGCTTGATGGAGGCTTGTTTGTTTTTGCTGTCATCCAGCGGTATGACGACGCCCAAGGAACCGGCTCCTGTTCAATTCTATTAAAAGACCATAAAAACAGCAGAGCAAAGCGGCAAGAGGCGAATTGTCCTGCTCCCTCACAATTGACAAAAAAGGAACGCGAACGTGATAGAAATCATGCGGACCAACAATCCCGTCAGCCTCTCCTATGCCGAAAGCCTGCTGAAGGATCGCGGCATCCAATGCTTTGTCGCCGATCAGGGAATGAGCATTTTGGAGGGGTCGCTGGGGATTCTGCAGCGCCGGCTGATGGTCGAGTCCGACCGCGCCGACGAGGCCCGCATGGTGCTGCGCGAAGCCGGGCTGGGAGCAGAACTGAAGAAATGACCCCCGTCGCCGAGACCATCGACGCCTTCCATTTCGGCGGTTTCCACATCGTCCAGCCAAAAGGGCGCGGCCATCGCGCCGGCATGGATGCGATGCTGCTTGCCGCCATGGTGGTCGCCGAACGGCCGATCCAGGTCGCTGATCTCGGCGCAGGGGCCGGTGCGGCGGGCATGGGGGTTGCGGCGCGGCTCGGTGAGGCCCGCGTGCTTCTGGTGGAGAAATCCGTGGAGATGGCTGACTATGCGCGCAAGAGCATGGCACTGCCCGAGAATGCGGCAATCGCCGATCGCCTTTCGCTGCTGGAAGCGGATGTGACGCTGACCGGCCGTGCCCGCGTCGGCGCCGGGCTGGCGGACGATGCTTTCGATCATGTGATCATGAACCCGCCCTTCAACCATGCCGATGATCGCAAGGCGCCCGACGCGCTCAAGGCCGAGGCTCACGCCATGAGCGGCGACCTGTTCGAGCAATGGGTGCGGACCGCCGGCGCCATCCTGAGGCCCGGCGGGCAGATGTCGCTGATTGCCCGGCCGGAATCGATCGCCGCGATCATGGCAGCATGCGGACGGCGTTTCGGCGGCCTGGAGGCGACGCTCGTCCATCCGAGGGACGGCGAGAACGCGATCCGCGTGCTGGTCAGCGCGATCAAAGGGTCAAGGGCGAGGCCGGTGTTCCGTTCGCCGCTTTTCATGCATGCCGAGGGATCGCATCGCTTCCTGCCGTTCGTCGATGACCTCAACAATGGCCGCCGGGGCTATCCACGGCTCGGCCGTGCCCGGGAAACCTCGGCCGAGCGCTTGCGTTTATCGCCGGCGTGATTACATCTCCGCAGCAGAACAACAACAATGGACCCGACATGCTTGGATTAGGCCGCCTGATCAAGAAACTCCGCAGACAGAAGACGGTCAAGATTCCGCTCGTCAAACTGCAAGGCGTCATCCAGGCCGGCGGCAGTCAGTTCCGCCCTGCCCTCAACCTCGCCAGTGTCGAGGAACTGCTGGAAAAGGCCTTCGATATGAAGAAGGCGCCGGCTGTGGCGATCGCCGTCAATTCGCCCGGCGGATCGCCGGTGCAGTCGCGCTCGATCTTCTTCAAGATCAGGGCGCTGGCGAAGGAAAAACAGAAGAAAGTACTCGTCTTCGTCGAAGACGTGGCGGCCTCCGGCGGCTACCTGATCGCGCTTGCCGGCGACGAGATCATTGCCGACCCGACATCGATCGTCGGCTCGATCGGCGTGATCTCCGGCGGCTTCGGCTTTCCGGACCTGATGAAGAAGCTCGGCGTCGAGCGGCGCATCTATACCGCTGGCGAAAACAAATCTGTGCTCGACCCGTTCCTGCCCGAGAAGCAAAGTGATATAGATCACCTCAAATCGCTGCAGCTCGACGTGCACCGCGTGTTCATCGGCATGGTCAGGGAGCGCCGTGCCGGTAAGCTCGCCGAGGACGATACGCTGTTCACCGGCCTCTTCTGGTCAGGCGAAAAGGGTATGGAACTCGGTCTCGTCGATGCGCTGGGCGACATCGAAAGCTCGCTCCGGTTGCGCTACGGCGAAAAGATCGAGATCGAGACGATCGAACCGTCAAAGGGTTTTATCGGCCGGTTCATCTCCGGGCGGAAGGGCGGCGCCGATCCGCAGATGGCCATCGGTGCCGGCGTGGCCAGCGGTGCGATCGAAACGGCGGAAGAACGGCTCTGGTGGAGCCGATACGGACTCTAGGGAACGACAATAGTGGGACTACCCAAACTTATCTTCTTTGCACTGATCGTCTTCGTCGGCTGGTATATCTACCGCAGGTTCGTCAATGACGCGACCAAGCTCGCCAAGACTTCCGAGATCAAGCGCAAGGAGCAGCAGAACAATGCGGTCGGCACGCTGGTGAAGGATCCGGCGACCGGCGAATACCGGTTGCGCCGCGACGAGTGAGAGCCGTCCTGGCGGACGATCATCACACTTCCTGGCGCCAGACCACGCGGCGGAGATAGCCATAGAGCGGCGCCAGATCGCTTGCATCGCCGCGCACCGCCACGACCTGATCGGGACGGATCAGCACCCAGCCGCCATCACCGAGGTTGAACCGACTCCGGGCCTTGCCGCCGGGATCGCGTTCCGGCGGGATATGCACGACCGAAAGGCGATCTTCGGTCCCGGCCTGCGCGGCCTCCATGCTGACCGACGATTTGGCGTCGAAGACCAGCAATGTATGATGTCTCCCTGATATCAGCGGCCAGAGCGCGTGCTCGCCGGCCACACCGTCGGCAACCAGCACGTCACGGGCTCGGGTGCCGACATCGGTGCGGCGCGGGGAATGTGGCGGTTCGCCGAGCGCGACCAGCGGGCCTTTGGTGTAGATGATCTCGGTCTCGGAAAGCTGGGTCTGCAGCATTTTCTGCACCGCGGTCAGGTTGCCGAACACGGTCACGGCGATGTCTTTCAGGATACGAACCGCCGGATTGTCATTGAAGGCGACGTGGAGTTTCTGCGCCGAGCCCTTGATGACCTCGCGCGCCACCGGCCGGCGCTCCGGCTCATAGCTGTCGAGCAGCAGTTCCGCGTCGCCGATTTCCTGGATCGCATAAGCCAGTTTCCAGCCGAGATTGGTGGCATCCTGAAGGCCGGTATTCATCCCCTGGCCGCCTGCGGGACTATGGATATGCGCCGCGTCGCCGGCAAGGAAGCATCGTCCGACACGATAGCGCTCCGCCAGCCGCTCATTGATCCGGAATGTCGACAGCCAGCTCGGATCGTAGAGCCGAATGCCGGGCGGGCCGAAACGCTCGGCATGTTGCTGCATTTCCTCGATGTTCGGGGCCTCGTCACTCTCTTCGCGACGGATGGCGAACATCCGCCAGGTCTCTCCCGCAAATGGGAAAAGGGCGATGCTGCCGCCGCGATTCCACCAGATGTAAATGTTGTCGTGATCGAGATCGCCGCCCTCGATACGGGCGTCGACGAGCAAGAAGGTCTGCGGCTCGGTATAGCCTTCGAATTCGATGCCGAGCCCATGGCGCACGGCGCTTCGGGCGCCGTCACAGCCGACCAGATAGCTCGCGCGCGTCTCCTCCATCCGGCCATCCGCATGCTTGAGCATCGCCGTGACGCCGGACCCGTCCTGGACGAACTCCGTGAGCTCGACGCCTCGCTCGATTGTCACGCCGAGCGCCGAAAGACGTGCGGTCAGCAGCTTCTCCGTCTCGAATTGCGGCAGAAGCAGCGGAAATGGGAACGGACTATCGATACCATCRCCCACAGCGATCCGCGCCAACTGGCGACTTCCATCGCCGGCGCAGAGCGCGTGCAGCCGCTTTCCAGCGGCGAGGAAATCATCAATGACGCCCATGCCCTGCATCGCTTCGAGGCTTGCACTCCAGATGGCGAGCGCCTTGGAAACGGTGGCCGGGTGTTCTGCCTTGTCGATCACGCGGACACTGATGCCGTAACGCCTGAGCGTAATAGCGAGAGCAAGGCCTGTCGGCCCGGCACCGATAACAAGCACATCGTTTTGCTCAGTCATGCTTCCCCTCCCCCACACTGCGATGGCCCCTCGGCAGGATCAATTTCAAGGCGGATGATAATGCCGCATTGTTCTATTGATATGAAGCACAGCGCCCGGATGCATGGGACGCCAATGCTGTCAAATATTGCGTGAAAGATCCTGGTTTTCCCGCTCCGCGGCGATCTTCTGCCAGTCCTGTCCGGCATATGTGACGCAAACGATCTTCACGATGCGGGTTTCATCGCGGACGCTGAAGCAGACTATGGCTTTTTCGGCAGCCGGCAGCGCACGGAGGCCGGGAATGATTTCGTCACGGATGGTACCGACGTGCGGGAAGAGTGAGAGGTCAACGATCCTTTCCCGGATTTTCCGCATAATTCTGAGCGTCGTATCGACGCCGGCGAATGGGGCAATGTAGTCCTGGATCGTTTCAAGGTCGCTTTCGATCAGCGGATGACGCTCGATCACATATCGCTTCATCTGGCGGTAGCGCCGAATTTTGCCCTGAGACGCGCTTCGAGATCCTCGAACATGGTGTCGTTTTCGTCCATCGTGATCCACTGATCATCCGGGGTTTGCAACCGCCGCCTGATCTCGTGCCTCATCTCCCAGACAGGATCGCTCTGATCTGCGTTTTCGCCTTCAGCCAACATTGTATCCCGCAGGCTTTCAGCAATTACTTCCGACACAGACGTATAGGCGCCTTCCCGGACTTTGCGTTCTGCGAATTCGAGCTGGTTTTCCGACAGTTCGATCGAGATCTTTACATTCATGGCTGTCTCAGGCTCCACGATTTGTTCTAGCAAGGATATACGACATTGCGCCTATCTTCAATCAAGCCGGATTGCCACGAAGTCCTTGACCCCCGCCGCTCCGCGTGGCACTTCACGCCCGGTCATTCAAACCTTCAGAACAAGTGCCATGTCCGAGCTTCCCGACTATATGAACCCGGCCCGCTCCTTCCAGGGGCTGATCCTGACGCTGCATAACTATTGGGCGGACAAGGGTTGCGCGGTGCTGCAGCCCTACGACATGGAAGTCGGCGCAGGTACGTTCCATCCGGCCACCACATTGCGCGCGCTCGGCCCCAAGCCTTGGCGGGCGGCCTATGTGCAGCCGTCGCGCCGGCCGGCCGATGGGCGCTATGGCGAAAATCCCAACCGGCTGCAGCATTATTATCAATATCAGGTGATCCTGAAACCCAATCCGTCCAATTTGCAGGAGCTTTATCTCGGCTCGCTCAAGGCCATCGGCCTCGATCCGCTGCTGCATGATATCCGTTTTGTCGAAGACGACTGGGAGAGCCCGACACTCGGCGCCTGGGGCCTCGGCTGGGAATGCTGGTGCGACGGCATGGAAGTCAGCCAGTTCACCTATTTCCAGCAGGTCTGCGGCATCGAATGCGCCCCGGTCTCCGGCGAGTTGACCTACGGCCTCGAGCGCCTCGCCACCTATCTGCAGGGCGTGGATTCGATTTTCGACCTCAATTTCAACGGCCGCGAAGGCGAAGAGAAGATCACCTATGCCGATGTCTTCCTGCAGGCCGAGCAGGAATATTCGCGGCACAATTTCGAATATGCCAATACCGAAATGCTGCACCGGCATTTCATCGACGCCGAGAAGGAATGCCAGGCTTTGCTCAAGGCCGGCGCGCCCGGCGACAGCGACAATCAACGCCTGCACAAATGCGTGCTGCCGGCCTATGACCAGTGCATCAAGGCGAGCCATGTCTTCAACCTGCTCGACGCCCGCGGCGTGATTTCGGTGACCGAACGCCAAAGCTATATCCTGCGGGTGCGTACGTTGGCCAAGGCCTGCGGCGAAGCCTTCCTGCTCACCGATGCCGGCGGCGTCAACTGGCCGAAGGCGGCGTAAACCACAACGATCATCAGCTCCAGCAGTAATGAGTTCCACCGATGGTGACTGGCGTTGACACAAAATCCGATCTCGGCAAGGCGCCGATCGGCGGTATTTTCGATCGTCTGGACGCGTTGATCGCCCGCTTCTTCTGGTGGGCGGTCGCTGCCGTCACCTTGATCGGCCTGATCTTCCGGCTTCCGGGGCTTTCCAGCCGTTCGCTCTGGATCGATGAGCTTTATAGCGAATGGTTCGCCAGCCGGTCCTGGCACGATCTCTGGGTGGAGGTTCCGCAATACGAAACCCATCCACCGATGTACTATTCGATGTTGAAGCTCTGGATGGGCATCTTCGGTCACTCGGAAGCCGGCATGCGCAGCCTGTCGCTGGTTGCCAGCCTGCTGACAATCGTCACGCTGGCGGTTGCCGGGCGGGCGCTGCGCGCCGGTCGTTTGGGTGATCGCGCCAGCCTGCTTGCGGCTCTGCTGCTTGCCGCAAATTACGGAAATATCCGTTTCGCACTGGATTCACGGCCTTACGGACCCCAGACCTTGTTTGTCACGCTTGCCATCCTGGCATCACTTGCTCTCGGCCAGCGGCTCTGTGCAGCCCCTGAAAGCGGCAACCGAGCGGGCTGGGGTGGCTGGGCGCTGATACTCGGGCTCGCCGGAGGATTTTCGCTCTGGCTGCACAATACCGGGTTCTTCGTCGCCTCGGGCATATGGGGCGGCCTGGGTCTGGTCGTTCTGTTCGGCAATCCGGCCCGGCGGCTCGTCAATCTCGCGATCGTCGCAGGCACCGGCCTGCTCGCGCTTCTCGTCTGGGGCCCGGGTATCTCGATCTTCCTGCATCAATCGGGCGCCTTTTCCGGCCTGAGTTTCTGGATCAAGCCGCGGATACCGGATCTCTATGAAGCCTGGATGCAGACGCTCGGGGATGGCTGGCCGCAATTCATTTTCGGCCTTGTCCTGCTGCTCATCGGCATCGTGGCCATGATCAGGCTTGAGCGGACGCTTGCCGTGCAGGTRCTGGTCATCCTCCTCCTGCCGCTCTATGCCGTGCTGGCCGTCAGTTTCACGGTCAAGCCGATCTATATCAACCGGCTGTTCGAATGGATGGCGCCGCTGACGCTCGCCGTCGTGGCGTTCGGCCTTGTGGCCTGGCGCGGGCCAAGATGGATCGGCGTCTGTCTAGCCGTGGTGATGATCGGCTGGTCGTCGGCGCGGTCGATCGCCGACGAAGGTCGCATCACCGAGGACTGGCGGTCGGTGATCACGGCAATCGGCGACAACGCGCAGCCCGGGGATGTCGTCATCGCGCTGCCGGCCCAAGGCCTGTTAGCCGTCGAATACTACGCCCGTCGCTATCCGAACTTCCCGGATCGGGTCTATGTGCCCGGTCCCTATCCGCAGCGGCACCTGCCGCGCATCTATGTCAGCAATCTCGGCGGGCCTATGCTGATCGAGGACGACTTGAAGCTGGTGGACGCGGCGCTCGCCACGCATAAGCGGGTATGGTTCATTCATCTCGCACCGCAGCTTTATGATCCTAAAGGAATGGTGCTATCGCGGATCAAGGCCGCGCTGCATTTCTCGCGCGCTTACGGGAACCAGTTGTCGACTGTCGAATTATTTGACTGATCACAGCGACAAATTGTTTCACCGTCTTGAGGCTGTCATATTTTTGTATACGAAGTCCATCCCAAGCTTTCCAATCCAAGTATGAGTAGTTGGCCCTATGCTGCTGGACGTTGTCGAACATACCCAGGAAACAGAGACGATCGCGACCCGGTCGCCGGCTCTGACAATCGTCGTTCCCTCCTATAACGAGCGCGACAATATCCCCGAACTGTTCCGGCGGCTGAAGCTGGACCTCAGGGGCATCGCCTGGGAAATGGTCGTCGTCGACGACAACAGCCCTGATGGCACTTACGAACTCACCAAGAAGATGAGCCTCGAGGATCCCCGCATCCGCTGCATCCGGCGCGTCGGCCGGCGCGGGCTGTCCGGCGCCTGCATCGAAGGCATCCTGTCATCCGCGGCCACGGTCGTGGCGGTCATGGACGCCGACCTGCAGCATGACCAGACGCTGCTGCCGCTGATGTATGAGCGGATCGAAGCCGGAGCCGACATTGTCATCGGCAGCCGCTATGTCCAGGGCGGCTCGGCCATGGAAGGCTTCTCCGCTGTTCGCCGCTGGGGCAGCAAGCTCGCCACCCGGCTTGCGGTCAAGATCATGGGCGTCCAGGTTTCCGACCCGATGTCCGGCTTTTTCATGCTGCGCCGCCGGATCGTCGAGGACAAGGCCGAGTCCTTCTCCAAGGAAGGCTACAAGCTGTTGTTCGACATTCTCTCCACTGCGGGCAAGGGACTGAAGATCGAGGAACTGCCTTATAGTTTCCGCGAACGCCAGGCCGGCGAGAGCAAGCTCGACACACTCGTCACCGTCGATTATCTCGGGCTGCTGGTGTCGCATTTCTTCGGCGGCGTGCTGCCGGTGCGCTTCCTGATGTTCAGCGCCGTCGGTGTTTCCGGTATCGCGGTGCACCTGCTCGTGCTCAACTGGGCGCTCTCGATCATGCATCTCACGTTCGAGTGGTCGCAGTTTGCCGCTGTCATGGTGGCGATGACCTGGAACTTCATCATCAACAACCGGCTCACCTATCGCGACAGCCGGCTCACGGGTTGGCGCTTCCTCACCGGCATGCTCACCTTCTACGCGGCCTGTTCGATCGGCACCGTCAGCAATGTCGGCGTCGCCAGCTGGATCCATACCTTCTACTCGACTGCCTGGGTCGCCGGTCTCGCCGGCGCGATCATGGGCGCGGTGTTCAACTATGCCGCAAGCTCGGTGCTGATCTGGAAGCGCGCCTAAGCGCTTCCTTTCAGCCGATCCGCAGGAAAAAACCACGGCGTGCCGATGACTTCGGCAGGCTGGAACGTTACCTCTTCAAAATGAAAAATTGGAGGGGGACCCCATGACTTATATCGTCATCGCCGTCATCGTTATCGCTGTCCTGCTTGTCATATTCCTCTATAACGGCCTGGTACGCGCCCGGCAGATGGCTGAAGAGGCTTGGTCCGGCATCGACGTGCAGCTCAAGCGCCGCGCCGATCTGATCCCGAATCTGCTTGAGACCGTCAAAGGCTATGCCGCGCACGAAAGGCAGACGCTGGAAGAAGTCGTCGAATTGCGCAACAAGGCGCAATCCGTGCCAGCCGGCGACGTGGCAGGCCGCAGCGCCGCCGAAGGCCTGCTGGGCCAAGCGCTCGGCCGGGTGATGGCGATTGCGGAAGCCTATCCCGATCTTAAAGCCAGCCAGAATTTCGCTGAACTGCAGCGCTCGCTCGACGGCATCGAGGGTGAAATCCAGATGGCCCGCCGCTACTATAACGGCGCCACCCGTGACCTTAACATCAAGGTCGAGAGCTTCCCGTCGAACCTGCTCGCCGGTCCTTTCGGCTTCCAGAAGCGAGCCTTCTTCGAGATCGACAACCCGGCGGATCGCGCCGTACCATCCGTCAAATTCTAGCGCGCGCGGGGGCTACCATGGTCAATTTCAGGTACCGCCTCAGCATTCTCCATCTCCTCGCGCTCCTGATCGCGGGGCTTGTCGTTTCGGCGCCGGCGCAAGCCATGGAGGTGATCAAATCCTACCATTCAGACATCGAAGTCGCGAGATCCGGCAAGCTGACCGTCACCGAAACAATCACGGTGTCTGTTGAGCACGACAGGATCCTGCACGGTATCTACCGCGATTTTCCGCTGACCTTCACCGGCAATGACGGGCAGATGCACCGCGTCGATTTCAGCCTTGTCGATATCAAGCGCGACGGCCGGGACGAGCAGTTCAAGACCAGCAGTCTCGACAACGGCGTCCGTATCCTGATCGGCAAGGACGACACTCTCGTCCCCACCGGCGACCACACTTATGAGATCAAATACGAGACCGGCCGGCAGATCCGCTATTTCCCGGATCACGACGAACTTTTCTGGAACGTCACCGGCAATGGCTGGGAATCTCCGATCCAGGAGGCCACCGCGACCGTGATCCTGCCCCCTGAAGTGAAGCCGGACGCGACGGTGTTCTATACCGGCGCGATTGGCGCGACGGAAAAGAACGCGCGCGTAACGGAGGCCGATGGCCGGATCTTCTTTGCCACCACGCGGCCTCTCGGCCAACATGAAGGCCTGACGATCGGGGTGAAATTTGCCAAGGGTGCCATCCTGCAGCCAACCTCCAGCGACAGCTTCTGGTGGACCTTGCATGACCGGATGAATGCCATCGCCGCCGGCGTCGGCTTCATCCTCGTCTTCCTGTTTTTCTCCGTACAGTGGTGGCGCATCGGCCGCGACCCTGCCCGGGGCGTTGTCGTGCCACGCTGGGATCCGCCGGCCGGCCTGTCGCCGGCGCTCGTCAACTATGTGGCCAATCGAGGCTTCAACCATGGTGGCTGGACCGCATTTTCGGCCTCTGCCATAGACCTTGCCGTCAAGGGGCTGATCACGCTCGAGGACCTGACGAAAACGGTGATGCTGAAGCGCACCGACAAGGCGCCGGCGGACAGGTTGCCGCTTGGTGAAGACAAGATCTACAACGCCGTGAAGACCGGTTACTTCGCAATCACCAAGGACAACGGCACCAGGCTGCAATCACTTGGCAGCGATTTCCGCTCGGCAATCGACAAGGAGCACAGCGGCAAATATCACAGCTACAATGCCGGCACGATCGCGCTCGGCATCATCCTCACCATTATCGCCTTCATCGCCGTGCTTGCTATCGGCGATTTTACCAGCGACATGCTCGGGCTGATGGTCGTACCCGTCGTCATCTTCCTGTTTGTCGCCATCTTCTCGGCTGTGCTGTCGGCGACGGCGCTGTCCTCGCCTTCCGTCGTCGCGCGCGTTTTTGCCGGCATCCTGCTCACCGCATTCTGGCTTGCCTTTGTCGTGATCATCCTTTCCGCGATCTGGGCGGCTGTCGATGCGGCGCGCTCGCCTGACGACAGCGTCGCCTATATCGTCTGTCTCGCCATGATCATGATCGCCGCCTTCTTCAGCGCGATCATGGGTGCGGCGACGCCGCTCGGGCGCGAACTGCGCGACGGTATCGAAGGGCTGAAACTCTATCTCACAGTGGCGGAAAGACAGCGAATGAACATGGCCGGCGCGCCGCAAATGTCGCCCCAGCATTATGAGACGCTCCTGCCCTTCGCGGTTGCCCTCGGTGTCGAACGTCCCTGGTCCGAGCATTTCCAACGCTGGCTGGATGCGGCGGGCGCGGCGGCCGCCGCGAGCTACCAGCCCCTATGGTACAGCGGCAGCAATTTCAACAGCGACCGGTTTGGCGATCGCATATCGAGTTTCTCATCGTCGCTGCCAGCAACGATTTCCGCCTCGCTGCCCGCTCCAACATCGGATTCATCCTCCGGCTTTTCCTCGAGCGGATCGTCGGGTGGCGGCGGCGGTGGCGGTGGCGGCGGGGGATGGTGACATCGAAGCTTGCTATGCGGGCAGAAAGATCAGTGGCTTCGTATCCTGGATGTAGCCTTCGTCGAAAACCACTTCACCATTCGCGACGCGATAGGGTGTCACCATGATCAGCGGTTCGCCATCCCGATGCTCGTGCCGGATGGCGATCGCGTCCCGCTTGCCGCCATCGCGCTTGTCAAAGGTATCATAAGCGATAGCAGCCGCTCTCACAGAACCTGCCGACGCTTCTTTTCTGAGCGATGCTATGTAGTAGTCAATCAGGACCTGGCTGTCGGGATGCTCGTCTTCCAGATTGGGAATGACGTACCGCGCTTCGCCGTCCGCTGACATCTCGGCCGCGATGGGGTAGAATTCCCCATTCTTCTCCAGGAGGTTGATCGCCATGCCGACCAACATCTCTCCGAGTTCGTTGTGATCTGCGTTTGCTTCGTCTTCGATACTCATCGCACGTCCCCTTTAAAGTTTTCGTTGCCTCAATTTATGCTCAAACGCCGGTTGATACGAGGCGGATCTTGCCGATTTCGACTAAGCCGTCAAAGGTCCGATGACAGGCAAATGGCGCCTTATTCTAGATGACAACCTCGCCGGAACTTGCTAGGTCCGAGCCCTGATTTTCGCCCGACTGAAAGCCATTCCATGCCCGATCTTCTCATCGAACTCCGCTCCGAGGAAATTCCCGCGCGCATGCAGCGCAAGGCGGCCGGCGACCTGAAGAAGCTGGTCACGGATGCGCTTGTCAATGCGGGCCTGACCTATGAAGGCGCGCGCGAATATTGGACACCCCGGCGCCTGACGCTCGACATCCGCGGCATGACCGCCCGCTCCGCCGACACGCGCGAGGAGAAAAAGGGGCCTGGTGTCAATGCCCCGCAACAGGCAATCGACGGCTTCCTCCGTTCGGCCGGCCTGACCTCGATCGACGAGGCGATCAAGCAGAGCGACCCGAAGAAAGGCGAATTCTACGTCGCCGTGATCTCCAAACCCGGCCGCTCGGTCGAGCAGATCGTCACCGAGGTGATGCCGGAGATCATCCGCGCATTTCCCTGGCCGAAATCGATGCGCTCGGGCGCGGCGTCGGCCAGGCCGGGCAGCTTGCGTTGGGTGCGTCCGCTGCAATCGATCGTCTGCACCTTCGGCTCCGAGCACGAAGAGACCGTGGTGATCCCGTTCGAAGTCGATGGCATCGTCGCCTCCAACATCACCTACGGCCATCGCTTCCATGCGCCTGAGCCGATCACCGTCAAGCGCTTCTCCGATTATGTGTCGAGCCTGGAAAAGGCCAGGGTCATCCTCGACGCTGAGCGCCGCAAGCAGATCATCCTGCAGGACGCCAAGAACGTCACCTTCGCCTCGGGTCTTGATCTGGTCGAGGACGAGGCACTGCTGGAGGAAGTCTCGGGCCTGGTCGAATATCCGCATGTGCTGATGGGTTCTTTCGAGGAGGATTTCCTAAAGATTCCGCAGGAAATCATCCGGCTGACGATCAAGACCAACCAAAAGTGCTTCGTCACCCGCCGCAACGGCAGCGACGCGCTCTCCAACCATTTCATCCTCGTCTCCAATATCGAGGCAAAGGATGGCGGTGCCGAGATCATTCACGGCAATGGCAAGGTCGTGCGCGCCCGTCTCTCCGATGCGCTGCATTTCTACAGGCGCGACCAGGGCGACATGCCCGACCTCGACACGCTGACCGCATCTGCCGCCAAGTTCGGCCTTGATCTCAAGAAGCCGCTTGATCAGCGCATGGCCAAGCTGGATCACCTCAACGTCACCTTCCATGCCAAGCTCGGCACGCAGGGTGATCGGGTGGAGCGCATTCGGGCACTGGCGTCGGAACTGGCGAAAGTCACCAAGGCCGACCCGATCAAGGTCGACCGCGCCGTGGTGCTCGCCAAGGCCGATCTTCGGACCGAGGCAGTCGGCGAATTCCCGGAACTGCAAGGCCTGATGGGCCGAAAATATGCGGTACTGCAAGGCGAGGATTCATCTGTCGCGGCAGCGATCGAGGACCATTACAAGCCGCAAGGCCCCTCGGATCGCATTCCAACCGATCCGGTCGCTATCACGGTGGCACTGGCCGACAAGCTGGATACGCTGGTTGGCTTCTGGGCGATCGACGAGAAGCCGACAGGTTCGAAAGACCCCTATGCGCTGCGCCGCGCAGTGCTGGGCGTGATCCGCATTCTTCTTGAGAACGGCATCCGGTTACCGTTGCTGACCATAGCCGAGGATCGAGACCTCCTCTCCTTCTTCCATGACCGACTGAAGGTCTATCTCCGCGACGCCGGCCGCCGCCACGATATCGTCGACGCCGTTCTGACCGAAGATGCCGATGATCTTCTGACCATCGTCCGCCGCGCCGAAGCGCTGTCGACCTTCCTCACCTCCGAGGACGGCACCAATCTTCTGGCCGGGACCAAACGTGCCACGCAGTTGCTGGCGGCAGAGGAAAAGAAGGGCACGGCGATCGCCGATCGCATCGACCTGCAATTGCTGACGCTTCCAGCCGAACGGGCGCTGCACTCGGCAATCGTGACGGCCTCTCAAGGGGCTGCGGAAACTGTCGCTCGCGAAAACTTCGAAGGCGCCATGGAAGCGTTGTCAAAGCTGCGCAGCCCGGTCGACACGTTCTTCGACACCGTGCTGGTCAACGACGAGAACCCGGAGATCCGCGCCAATCGGCTCGCACTGCTTGCCGCGATTCGCAGTGCCACCGGCACGGTTGCGGATTTCTCCAAGATCGCTGGATAGGTCTTCCGCCCACTTGAATGAGATAATCCCCGGCTTTCCCTGCATGTTGAGCCGGGGCCCGCATGTCATCGTCCGCGCGTCGGAAAATGCGTCGCTTTGCTCCCATCACTCTGTGGGTGGGCGCTTGGCCTGTCGTAGAGAATTGCTACCGATCTTGGTGCTTCAAAAGCATAGGACAGCCGGACGCCTGTAGTTGCTTTTGCGAAATTTCCCGCTGAAACAAAATGAACAACGGCTTCACTCGAAGTATCTCGCTGAAACGTTCTATCCAGCAGAAAATGTCGCTACAAGGAAACCGGCTCCATGGTGAAGGTCATTCCACTCATCATCTCAATCGACCGCAAGCTCACGTCTGCCTACAAAATGACCGCCTCGAATACCACTTACATTCTGGAACAAGGGGCATCGATCACAACGGATAGTCCGGATGCGCTGTTTTACCAGGATGGCGTTTCAAATAGCCATCTCATCATAAAAGGACACGTAACCGGCGGAGACGGCAATACCGATACCGCCGTGAACTCTGACCCGAGCGGCTGCGACGTCAAGATCACCTCGACCGGGGTTGTCGAGGCCGGCGTCGGCGTTGAGCTGGGCTTTGGCAATCAACAACTCACCAACCATGGCACCATCGATGGCTCAAACTACGGCGTGTGGCTGCAAAGCGTCCAGCAGACGGTGACCAATTTCGGGCACATCTCGGGCGGCCAGAATGGCATCTCGGCCGGCGGCCTTGGTGATGTCAGCGTTGTCAATGAAGCGGGTGGCCGCATCACATCGCAAAGTGCCGCCGTTCAGTTCGATGGTTCGTATCATACGACGTCGACCCTGACCAATGATGGCTTGTTGAAAGGAGCATGGGCATTCTCCGGCAGCTACGGCGATGACACGGTGACCAACCACGGCCAGATGAAGGGCTTGATCTATATGGGCGAAGGGGACGACACCTTCGACAATCGTGGCGGCAAGGTCGATCATGATATCTACGGTCAGAAGGGCAACGACACGCTGATTACCGATGATGCCAAGGTGCATCTTCAGGAAGATGCCGGTGGCGGCACCGACACGGTCAAATCGACGGTGACTTACACGCTGACGGCCAATGTCGAAAATCTGATCCTGCTCGGCAATGCCAGTATTGACGGAACAGGCACAAAGAGCGCCAATGCGCTCACCGGCAATCACGGCGACAACACGTTGATGGGCATGGCCGGCAGCGACACCCTTGATGGCGGCCAAGGCAACGATCTCCTGGTAGGCGGATCGGGCAAGGACGTCTTCGTTTTCGCGACGCATGACGGTCAAGACACAATTACAGACTTCAAGGCTGGAACAGACCATATCGACCTGACAGGTCAAAATGCCATCAGTGACTTCAACGACCTGGTCAACAACCACGTGAGCGCGTCCAATGGCGATCTGGTGATCCACATGGGTACCGATACGCTGACCCTCCAGCATACCCTGGTCGGCGACCTCAATGTCAGCGACTTCTCGTTCTGAGCCAGATCTTCCGTCATTCGGTGACAGACCAAAAGGCAGACGCACAATGAGATGACATGCCTTGCCGGAGGGGAACCTTCATCGGCGGGCATGTCGCGATCCGGATCAGGATATGCCGAGGAATTGGCCGCCTTCCGAGAAATGCCGAAGCCCGTTAACCATTTGATAACGAAATGCCATTTCCGCCTCGGCGGTGTGGCTCATTGGCCACGCCTGGCCCGGCATTCATCATATTTCACGAAAATGAGAATTTATTTGATCGCGTCGCCGTGATTGCGACGAACTCGCCCCTATATATCCGAGTGTACTCAAATAGTGATCAGGATGCCGAAGATGGCTCTCCCAAAAGACTTCAAAAAGAATATCAGAGCCCGCCTGCAATCGGACCATGCCTTCCGCTTCGCGCTGCTTTCGGAGGCCGTGGAAGTGCTGCTCGGCGACGACCTGCCGACGGCAAAAAGCGTGCTGCACGATTATATCGAAGCGACGATCGGCTTCCGCGAACTGTCGGAACGAACAGGCATTTCCGAGAGAGGCCTGATGCGGATGTTCGGCAAGGCCGGCAATCCGCGTGCAGATCAGTTGTTCAAGGTGCTTGCCACGCTACAGCGCTATCAGGGCATCCAACTCTCCGTGGATGCCGCCGCCTAACGGCGCTCGCGCAGCACCCAGGCTGGGATCAGTTCCGACCGCAACGTCTTAGCGGCAGAGGCCTTGGCAAGCCCTTTGAGGTCCATGCCGGGCTGCACGAGTGCGCTGGCCTGACGCTTGGGCAGTACCAGGCCGAGTTCCAGTTCGCCCTTGCGCCGCCACCGTTTGAAGAACGGCCGGCGGAATCGGCGTGACGGCGAAAAGCGTGCCGGCGCCTTCGCGAGTGAAGCATATTCGAGGATTTCCTCGATCCAGCCGCTTTGCGGCCGCGCGCCAGGCTCCAAGAGCATCAGCCAATCGCCGCGCGCATTGCGGATCGTCTCGTCGAGCGTCCAGGTGTCGAAGAATTTGCAGCCCGCGGCGTCGGCAACGCGCGCGGAACCGTCGCGTGAACCATGGTCGAGCACGATCACGTCGCTCACCAATCCATCCACCGCGCCCGACACCAGCACCGCCAGCGTATGCGCCAATTCCGGCTCGTTATCCCGGCATTCCAGCAAAACAGTCAGCATGGTCAATCGTTATTACAACAGCCCTGAAAATGCCAGTCGGCAAATTTGTTCTTGCATTGTTCTCGTTTTGAAGATAGGAAAATAATCATGACGGGGCAGAGAGTCGCCTCGCAGGAGTTGCCCAATGATCAATCTGTCTCTTTCGAGGCAGGCCGCATTCGCGCCTGCCAACACGGCAGAGCTTGCCGATGGTTTGCTGAAGGAAAGCGGTCTGCGCATTGATATTGACCGCCGTCGCGGTCGTGGCGCCGGCATCAACCCGTCCGGCCGCTTCGAGCCGCAGGAGCGCGAAGTGCTCGATGACGGCTGGCAGACAATCGAAACGCTGGAGCCGTTCAAGACCGAAGTGCAGGTGGAAAAGCCGCGCGCGATCATCACCCGCAACGAAAGCCCGGACATTCCGTTCGACCGTTCGATCAACCCCTATCGTGGCTGCGAACATGGCTGTGTCTACTGCTTTGCGCGGCCGACGCATGCCTATATGGGCCTGTCGCCGGGGCTCGACTTCGAAAGCAAGCTGTTTGCCAAGCCGGATGCGGCAAAACTTCTCGAACGCGAACTCTCAAAGCCCGGCTACAAGCCGAAAGCCATTGCCATCGGCACCAATACCGACCCTTACCAGCCGATCGAGAAGGAATGGCGGATCATGCGCCAGATCCTCGAAGTGCTGAATGCGGCGAATCATCCGGTATCGATCGTCACCAAGTCGGCGCTAGTCATGCGCGATATCGACATCATCGCCAAAATGGCGGAGCGCGGCCTGGCACGAGTCGGGATTTCGGTGACGACGCTCGACCGGCGGCTGGCACGGCTGATGGAACCGCGCGCTTCGACCCCGTCGAGGCGGCTGGAGGCAATCCGGGCGCTGACCGAGGCTGGCGTGACGACGGCAGTGATGGCAGCGCCGATGATCCCTGCGCTGAACGATCACGAGTTGGAGCGCATCCTCGATTCAGGCGCTGCTGCCGGCGCCAAGGAGGCAAGCTATGTGCTGCTGCGCCTGCCGCTCGAAGTCAGCCCACTATTCCGCGACTGGCTGCTCAGGAATTATCCGGACCGCTACCGGCACGTGATGAGCCTGATCCGCTCGATGCGCGGCGGCAAGGATTACGATGCGGAATTCGGCAAGCGGATGAAGGGCGAAGGCCCCTATGCCTGGCAGATCAGCCGCCGATTCGAGCTGGCAGCCAAGAAGCTCGGCATTCGCAGGACGCGCAGCATGCCGCTGAACACGGAGCTTTTCGTGCCGCCGAGCGGTGCGGGCGTACAGCTCAGCCTGCTTTAGGTCTTTGTTTGTGCATGTCTTGGTCGATCCGGGGCGGCCCGCCTGCCGTACCGGATCGGCGAAAACTTCAGTGTCTCACTCGCACCCTGCCCGCATCAGGCCGAGGCACTGAATTCCGCGCCGCCGGCAATCCCTGTCCCGCCGGCCTGCGCACCCAGTCCTAGGAACGCCGCCCTCGTTCCGGGACTTGCGGGGAATCGGTGGAAGTGTCATTTGAACCCGCATGAGACTTCTCGCCGATTCCCTGCCCCTGGAGGAAATCGAGCCGGCTCCAACGTTCCGGTTCGAGCAGGGATTGATGCGCGACGGCTACCGGCTGGTGGCCGGCATCGATGAAGTCGGCCGCGGCCCCTTGGCCGGTCCGGTGGTCGCAAGTGCCGTGGTGCTTGACCCCGACAATATCCCTGATGGCCTTAACGACTCCAAGCAATTGACGGCGGAGCGGCGCGAAGCGCTCTACGAGCTCATTCTTGCCAGTGCGCTCGACGTGGCAATCTCGTCCGTCTCAGCGCCAGAAATCGATAGGATAAATATCCTGCGGGCAAGCCTCGAAGCCATGCGCCGTGCGGCGCATTCGCTGCATAGCCGTCCGCATTTTGCCCTCATCGACGGCCGCGACGTAGCGCCCGGCCTGCCCTGCCCCGGCAAGGCGATCGTTTCCGGCGATGCACGGTCCCTGTCGATTGCCGCGGCGTCCATCGTTGCCAAGGTGACACGCGACCGGATGATGGTCGCGGCAGGCCGCCGCTATCCGGGTTATGGCTTTGAATTCCATGCCGGCTACGCGACAGAGTTCCATCGCAATGCCATTGTCGAGCTTGGCCCCTGCGCCATCCACAGGATGACATTCCGCCCGCTGCGGAAGGATTGATTGCGGCATTCGAGGTCGGCGTACCGCTTGCCTCCCCTCACCGCTTCTGCTTAAACAAGTGTGTCCGGTGCCCAGAATATGGGAGAATCGGGAAGCCGGTGTGATGCCGGCGCGTGCCCAACGCTGTAAGGGGGATGGGCTGCCGGGCTTTTGCCTGATGCCACTGGGAAACCGGGAAGGCTGCAGCGCCAGATGATCCCAAGCCAGAAGACCGGCCGGACATGATAGACGCGGGCGCGCGGACGGCGCCAGCTGAGAAGGCATTCCGTCGGGGATTGACGATGCACGCCTCCATTTCTCGCCACCTTGCGGCGGCCGGTCCGTTTTCCGAATCCGAGACCGCAGCGGTCTACCGCGCCATTCATTCGCGCCGCGACGTGCGCAATGAATTCCTGCCCGATCCGGTGCCGGACGATGTTCTTCATCGCCTGCTGACAGCGGCCCATGCCGCACCGTCGGTGGGCTATATGCAGCCGTGGAACTTCATGGTCATCCGCGACGAAGAGAATCGGCGGGCTGTCCATCGCATCTTCCATGATGCCAATCTCGAAGCCTCCGATCGCCTGGAGGGCGAGCAGAAGCGCCGGTATATGTCGCTGAAGCTCGAAGGCATATTGAAGGCGCCGGTCAATCTCTGCATCACCTGCGACCGTAAGCGCGGTGGCGACTTTGTCCTCGGGCGAACGCATAACCCCAACATGGACCTCTATAGCACCGTCTGCGCCGTACAGAATTTCTGGCTTGCCGCGCGTGCGGAAGGCGTCGGCGTCGGCTGGGTCAGCATTTTCGACCATGACCGGCTGAAGACGCATCTCGGCATTCCCGAAAGCGTCGAGATCATCGCCTATCTCTGCGTCGGCTATGTCGAACAGCTCTATACCTCACCGGAACTGGCGGTGAAGGGCTGGCGGGAGAAAATCCCGCTCGACAAGCTGATCTACCGGGAGCGCTGGCCAGAGGCCTCGCATGTCCTGTCATTCTATCGCGAGATCGAATGCCGCAAGAAATGAAAAACCCGCCTCGGTGACGAGGCGGGTTTTAAAATGTGCTGGCAGTTGTCCGCTTGCGCTTAGTTGAGGCGCGCCTTGACTTCGCCGACGGCCTTGTCGAACAGGCCATTTGACGTATTTTCGTCCAGCTTGCTCGCCATCAGCTTTTCAGCGGCGGCGACGGCCAGGTCGACGGCAGCGGAGCGGACAGCGGTGATCGCTTCGTGCTCGGCCTGCTTGATCTTCTGCTCGGAGAGCGCAGTGCGGCGGGCGACATAGTCGGCCGTCTTCTGCTTGGCCTCTTCGGCCAGCGCTTCGGCCTCACGCTTGGCGACAGCGACGATCTCGGCAGCTTCCGCTTCGGCTTCCTTGCGCTTCTTCTGGTATTCCGCCAGAAGCGACTGGGCTTCTTCACGCAGTCTCTTGGCGGAATCGAGCTCATCGGCGATCTTAGCGGCACGTGCATCGAGGCTCTTGGCGATCATGCCTGGAACCTTGAGGTAGATCACGACGCCGAGAAAAATCACCAGGGCGACTTGTGCCCAGGTCTGGGCCCATAAAGTTGCATCCATGACGAACCTCCCGATCAGCCCTTGGCAGCCGCGACCGCGGAAGCGGCATCGGCCTTGTTTACGGATATGCCGGCAAGCGCTTCGACGATCTCGGCAGCCGTGTCTTCGGCAACCGTGTTTACCTCGCCCAACGCCCGGTTCTTGATCTCGGCGATGCTGGCTTCAGCCTCGGAAATCTTCTTGGAAAGCTCGCTTTCGAGCTTGGTGCGCTCTGCGTCGGCTTTGCCCTTGGCTTCGTCGCCGGCTTCGCGAGCGATCGCCTGCGCCTTGGAGCGAGCCTCGGCAAGTTCGGCCTCGTACTTGGCGACGGCAGCGTCGGCCTCGTCCTTCATCCGCTTGGCCTCGGCGAGGTCACCGGCGATGCGGCCCTCACGGGCAGCAATGATGCCGCCGATGCGTGGCGAGATCATCTTCGAGACGAGATAATAGAAAATACCAAATGTGATCGCGAGCCAGAGCAGCTGCGACGGAAAATGGCTGGGATCGAATGGCGGAAACGCCTCATGCTCCACCTTCGGCGGCACACCTTTTTCGGTGTTCGTCGCGGTGGCGGCGGGCTTGGTCGCGTCCGTTTCGGCGGCCGTGGCCGACAGAGCATAGGCTGTCGTCACAAACATTCCTACCTCCAGGCAAGGATATGGCATCAAAACAGGTCACGAGATTGCTCCCGTGACCCGGTGCTTTAAGCGCCAATTACTTGAAGAGGGCGAGCAGCGCGACGAGGAGCGAGAAGATGCCCAGAGCTTCCGTAACGGCGAAGCCGAAGATCAGGCGGCCGAACTGGCCATCAGCGGCAGACGGATTGCGAAGAGCGCCAGCCAGGTAGTTGCCGAAAATGCTGCCGAGACCGATAGCTGCACCACCCATGCCCAGGCAAGCGATACCTGCACCGATTAGCTTTGCTGCTTCCACGTCCATTTTGAACTCCTTTAGTGTCAGTTGTTGCGACTATTGCGTGGCGGGCGTCTTCGCCAGCCGGTTTCTTTTGATTAGTGTCCCGGATGCAGGGCGTCGTTCAGATACATGCAGGTCAGAACGGCAAACACGTAGGCCTGCAGGAAGGCGACCAGGAATTCCAGCGCCGTCAGCGCCACGGTCATGGCAAGCGGCAGGATCGCGCCGACATAGCCGACCGGACCGAGCAGACCGAGCGTGAAGACGAAGCCGGCAAACACTTTCAGGGTGATGTGACCGGCCAGCATGTTGGCGAAAAGACGGACGGAAAGGCTGATCGGACGCGAGAGAAAGGAGATTATCTCAATCGCGCTTACCAGCGGGATCAGCACGGCAGGCACGCCCGACGGCACGAACAAGCCGAAGAAATGGAAACCATGCTTCCAGATACCGTAAATCACCACCGTCAGGATGACGAGAAGCGCCAATGCAAAGGTGACGATGATCTGGCTCGTCACCGTGTAGAAGCCAGGCACCAGGCCGAAGAGGTTCGACAACAGAACGAACATGAACAGCGAAAAGACCAGCGGAAAGAACTTCATGCCCTGGCTGCCGGCACTGTCCTTCAGCATTTTGGCGATGAATTCGTAGGACAATTCTGCAAGCGACTGCGCACGACCGGGAATGACCGCCTTGGCAGACGATGCCCACATCAGAAAGCTAACACCCACGACGACGACGATCACCATGAACAGCGACGAATTGGTAAAGTCGAACTTGCCCAGCGGCACGATCGTGTTGATGTGGAACTGGTGGATCGGATCTACCTTGTCAGGGCTCGCCACGTGCGCTCTCTCTCATTTATCCTGTTCGCCAAACTGCGGATGCAGCTCAGCGCTTGCCGTTCTTCTCGCGGTGCTCGCCAATCCTGTCGACCGGATGAGGGGAATTCACGACCCCTGCCGTTCTCAGGACATTCAAGATGCCCGCACAAAATCCAAGGAGAAGAAAAACGATCAACCCCCACGGCTTGGTGGGTAGGACCAGATCGAGAAGATAGCCGATCATCGCACCGACGATCACGGCGGCGACAAATTCCGATGACAGCTTCAGCGCCTGCGAATAGCCAGTCCGGCCATCATTGGCGGCTTTGTCGTTGCCATCGTCGCCTTGTCGCGCCTGCGCCAGCTTGCTTTCGAGCTGCCGCTTGCGTTCTTCCAGACTGTCCTTGGGGTCCGTCTCCATCCCTTACTCCTCTGAAAAACAGGCCTTAACCCAGTCATTTCAGAGATGCAAGGCCGGTAGGGCCTCGATCGGAAAGCTTGACAGACCCCCGCCTCCAAGCCGGCTGCAACATAGTTTCAGGCTTTCGGATAGTCAAGGCAAGGACGGCCTAGAATTCACGCATTTTTACGCTGTGAAATCAGTGCGTTAACGCAAGGAAGCGTTTTTCCCGTTCAGACCGCGGCGATTCCGTCCGCGGCTGCGGGAATTTTGCCACTGTAAGCTATCAGCTCCAGCCGCCATAGCGGGTGCGGTAGAAGATGTGCAGCCCGATGCGGTCGACGCGGATCATGGTATGTGCCCAGTTCGGACGGACATAGGCCGCGTGGTAGTGGGTCGAATCGCCGATCTCCGGCAGGTAGATCTTGCCCGCCGTGACGGCAAGTGCGATTTCCTGCGCGATCTTGTACTTGGTATGCGACCAGACGATATCAGGGATATGGTCGCAGGCGAAAGAGAACTGGCAGGCATTGGTCCAGTCCTGGTTCTGATAGACGACACCGCAGATCGACTTCGGGAACGTCGGATTACGGACCCGATTCAACACCACCTGCGCCACTGCCGCCTGGCCTTTCAGCGGCTCGTTGGCAGATTCGAAATAGATGGCGTTGGCAAGACATTTCTGTTCCGGCGCGGAGAATACGCTCTCCGGCAGTACATTGGCCGCCCAGGGATGATCGTTTTCCTTGATCTTCGGCACGAAGCGATCCGGCTTCTTCGCGGTCAGGATGGAGTCGAAGGGGGACGGATCATCGCTTGCCGCATCGGGATTGGCATAGGCCGCAGCAAGGCTGTCGGCCGTATCGCTCGTCACCAGGTCCGCCAGCATGACCGGCACGCCATAATCCCTGGCGGTGGGCCTGATCTCGCGGAAGGAGAAGGCAACCTCGACCTGCTTCTGCGACAGTTTCGGTATCGCGAAGACTGTGGTGGTTTGCGGCGAGAAGGCCGGGCCGTAGAGGCTGGCACGCCGGTTGAGGATGCTGCCCGCGGTGAAATCCTTGGGCGGCACGATGCGGTCGACGGCAATCRGCCGGCCCTTCTTCAGATTTCGGGTGACACGATCCTCGTCCGGGGTCGCGGGCACGGGTTTCTCGTCGGGCGAGAGTGCGACGAGCTTGCCATCCGGAAGAACGAGACCGCGAGAAGCGGGATCGAAAGAAGCCCTGTCGACATTCTTGAAGACAAGTTCCTCATTGTGGATCGAGCCGGCCGGCGCGTTGACCATATAGGCCCGCCAACTGGCCGTGTCGCTTGCCCTGGTCGAGAGCAGCGACGCCACGTCGGCGTCGGCAGGGGCGGAAGGCAGTGCGAACAGGCCGCTCAAGGCAAACACTGCGGGCGCCGTCCAATTGGCAATTTTCATTCCCTTGCGCCGGGGCGCCTGTTTACGCTTCGACACGAAAACGCAACTCCAGAAAGACGAAGATGGAGATTCCCGGAAGGCCTTGCCGGCACGCCCCGGAAAACGTTGCGTTAACCATGCGCCGATATGGTTAATAGGCGTTTAATCAGAAAAGCCGAATATGCATTTCCATTGCGATACTGTCGCATCCCGAGACACCCCGTCTTCATCCGCCGATCCGCCTGCGCAACCGCTTCCGCCGCTCCCGCCGCTTTGAATAGGTTGGAAAAAATGGCTGAATTTTGAAGTTCTAATGAAATCGATCACCTCTCCGTGAAATCAATATATGGTAGCGGGCCTCTCCAGGCACCTGTTCTTTTTTAACGAAGCCTTTATAATTGTTGGCCTATTCGGCGCGCCGGCGGAGGGCGGATTGAACAGAGCGGATATTGTCGCAGGGATATCGGTCGCCGGGTTGATGTTGCCCGAGGCCGTCGCCTATTCCGGCATTGCCGGCCTGCCGCCGGAGCGGGCGCTGTTGGCGGCGGTGGTCGGCTGCCTCGTCTACGCCATTTTCGGCCGCAGCCGGTTCGCCGTTGTCAGCCCGACATCCTCGTCGGCGGCAGTCCTCGCCGCCAGCCTCATAGCGCTACAGACGCCAGCCGCCGACAGATTCTTTCTGGTGACCGTGCTGATCGCCGCGGTCAGCCTCATTTTCCTGGTGATGTCGTTGCTGCAACTGGGTGCGCTGGCGGCGCTGATCTCACGGCCGGTGCTGGGCGGCTTCGCTTTTGGCCTGGCGATCACCATCGTTCTCCACCAGCTACCGCTGATGACCGGCGTTGCGGTGCCAGGCGGCAATATCTTCGATTTTGTCTATCATCTGCTCGCTGGTGCACGACAATGGCATCCGGTCAGCCTAGCCACGGGCGTGGTGGCGCTTGCGGCTTTGCTCGTGCTGAAGCGCTGGCGCGCCGTGCCCGGTTCCTTCCTCACCCTTGGCGGCGGCATTGGCGCATCGTGGCTTCTCGATCTGCCGTCGCACGGCGTTGCAGTGGTCGGCGCCATTCCTCTGACCTTGTCGCTGCCGCAAATTCCGGCAAGCGGGCTTACAGAGACGATCCGGCTCCTGCCCTATGCCTTTCCTCTCGTGCTGATCCTGCTGGCGGAATCCTGGGGAACGATCCGTTCGCTGGCGCTCAGGCACGGCGATGCCGTGCAGCCGAATCGGGAACTCGGCGCGCTCGGCGCTGCCAACCTGGCGAGTGCGCTCGTCCAGGGCATGCCGGTCGGTGCGGGCTTTTCCGGAGGTGCGGCGAGCGAAGCGGCGGGGACCGAGAGCCGCTGGGCTGCGGTCGTGGCGGCCGTGGCACTGGCGCTTCTCGTGCTGTCGGCTGGCGGGCTGGTGGCGCGGCTGCCGGAACCGGTATTGGCTGCCGTCGTGATCGCGGCGCTGATGCACGCGCTCAATCCCGCACCGCTCTACCGGCTCTGGCGGCTCGGCCAGGACCAGTATGTCGCACTTGCCGCCACGGCGAGCGTTCTCCTCCTCGGAATCCTCGATGGACTGCTGATCGCCGTGCTTTTGTCTTTCGCGATCTTCATTCGCCGGCTTGCGGTAGCGCATGTTGCCCGGCTCGGGCAGCTCGCCTCGAGCCACGCCTTCGTTGACATCGAGCGGCATGACGATGCGCACGAAATTGCCGGCATCGCGATCTGGCGGCCCTCGCAGCCGCTTTTCTTCGGCAATGCCGAGGCAATGCTAGGCCGGATCGCTTCGATGGCACGCGCAGAGCCTGTCAATCATGCGATCGTGATCAGCCTGGAAGAGACGTTCGAGATCGATACGACGGCGCTCGATGCGATCGTCGAATTCGACACTGCGATCACGCGGACCGGCGTTCAGGTGGTCTACGCTCGCATGCACGACAGGGTTCGGGACCTGCTGTCGGCAGCCAAGGCCGATGCGATCGTCGCGCGCAGCCGCTACAGCGTCGACGATGCGGTTGCATCCATCTCAGGTGTGACGGCAAAGCCGGATATAGCTGCAAGCCAGCGATGATGGCCGGCGAAGCGCTTCGTCAAGGCGGTCGCGCAGCGATTTGTCCGGCGCAGCTCTGGCTGCAAATTGGCAGATCACACCGTCACATGCGCACCGAGTTCGACAACGCGATTGGCCGGCAGGCGGAAATAGTCCGAAGGATCGGTTGCTGCCGTCGCAAGCGCGATGAACAGGCGATCCTGCCAACCCGGCATGCCGGAATTGGCGTCCGGTATAAGCTTGCGCCGGCCGAGATAGAACGACGTCGACATGATGTCGAACTTCAGGCCGGTCTTCCTGAGATGGGCCAGCGCCTGCGACACGTTCTGCGTCTCCTGGAAGCCGAAATTCAGCTCCAGCAGTTGGAAATGCTCCGACAGGCGCTCGATCCGGCCACGGTCCTCGATCGGCACGCGCGGCCGGTTCTGCGTCCTGATCGTCAGGATGATGTTCTGGCTGTGGATGACATGGTTGTGCTTGAGGTTATGCAGCAGCGCCGCCGGCGTCGAACTAGGATCCGAGGTCAGGAAGATCGCGGTGCCCGGCACTTCGATCGGTCCATGCTCGCTCTTCTTCTCCAGTGACTTGATGAAGCTGGAGAGCGGGATATGCGTCCGCCGGCTCTTGTCGAACAGGATGCGCGTGCCGCGCCGCCAGGTCCACATGATGACGATAAAGCAGGAGGCGATCAGCACCGGCACGTAGCCGCCATGATGCAGCTTGCTGAGATTCGAACCAAGGAAAACCGACTCGATTGAGAACAGCGGCGCGATCACCAGCAGTGCCTGAGGCCGGCTCCATTTCCAGAAGATGCGGACGAAATTGTAAAGCAGGATGGTCGAGACCACCATGTCGCCGGTGACCGCAATGCCGTAGGCGACAGCCAGCGATTCAGACGAGCGGAACATCAGCACCAGCGCCATGACGCCGAACAGCAGGACCGTGTTGACCGCCGGCAGGTAGATCTGGCCGGTATTGGATTCGGAGGTATGATAGATTTCCATGCGCGGCAGGAAGCCGAGATGGATCGCCTGTCGCGTCAGCGAGAAGGCGCCGGTGATCACCGCCTGGCTGGCGATGACGGTGGCGACCGTTGCCAGGATCACCGCGGCCACCCGTGTCCACCCTGGGAACATCAGGAAGAACGGATCCGACAGCCCTTCCGGATGCTGCAGCACATAGGCGCCCTGCCCCAGATAGTTCAGGATCAGCGACGGAAAGATCAGACAGAACCAGGCAAGCCGGATCGGCGCGCGGCCGAAATGGCCAAGGTCGGCATAGAGCGCTTCGGCACCGGTGACGGCCAGGAACACCGAGCCCAGAACGATGAAGCCGAGCAAGCCGCTCTTGCCCAGGAACCAGACGGCGAAATAGGGATTGAACGCCTCCAGAATGCTCAGATCGTCGGAAATGTGATAGATGCCGACCGCGGCCATGCTGAGGAACCAAACCGCCATGATCGGTCCGAAGAAGATCGACACGGCGCCCGTCCCGCGCGATTGCACGGCAAACAGGATCACCAGGATAACGACCGAGATCGGCACGACATATTGCTGCAGGCCGGGTGCGACGATTTTCAAACCTTCCACCGCCGAGAGCACCGACAGCGCCGGCGTGATCATCGAATCACCGAGGAACAGCGAGGCGCCGAAAATGCCGATCACCAGCAGGATGCCAGCGCGTCGCTCGCTGACCGCCTTGATGACGAGGGACAAGAGCGCCAGGGTGCCGCCTTCGCCATCGTTGTCCGCTTTCAGCAGAAAAATGACATATTTGAGCGTGACGATGATGGTCAGCGCCCAGAAGAACAGTGAAATCAGCCCGATAATCTCGAAACGGTCGACGCCGTCAAAGGAGACCGGCCGGAGCGATTCACGAAAAGCATAGAGCGGGCTGGTGCCGATGTCGCCATAGACGACACCGACCGAACCGAGGGTCAGGGCGATCAGTTTTCGCGCCGACATGGGGCCGCTGTGGCTACCAGAGTGCAGTGCCTGTTCGGACATGGTGTCTTTCTGACTCAAAGCCAGCCTTTCCAACGAAAGAAAAAGAACGGAATGACGGCCGACACAATCATCAACAGAATTGATGACGGATAGCCGAACATCCATTCAAGTTCGGGCATGAACTTGAAGTTCATGCCATAGATGGAGGCCACGAGCGTGGGCGGCAGGAATACCACGGAAGCGATTGAGAATATCTTGATGATGGCGTTCTGCTCGACATTGATCAGCCCGAGCGATGCGTCCAGCAGGAATGTGATGTTGCCGGAGATGAAGGCCGCATGCTCCGACAGCGACTGAATGTCGCGGGAGGTCGAGCGACAGAGTTCCTTGGCTTCGGGGTCGGCCTGGATGACCGGCACGGTGTAGAGATAGGTGAGCACGCGCGACAGCGATGCCAGGCTGTCGCGGGCCTTGGAGATCAGCCGATGGTGCATGGCGATCTCGGTCAGCAGGTCTTCGAGGAATTTTGGCGGACGGCGCTTCTTTTCAGCCTCGTCAGTCGGAAAGATCTGTTTGAGCAGCTTGTCACCCTTGACCTCGGCATGTTCGAGCACTTCAGCGGTGCGGTCGGTGATCGTCTCGAGCAGCTTGGTGAGCACAGCATGTGCCGTGGACACACCACCGGGAACGCGGCACATCGCGGCGGAGAAAAGCTTGAATGCCTTGGGATCCTCGTAACGGACGGTGACAAGCACCGCATCCGTCAGAACGAAGGCGATGTCGCTTAGGACAGGTATGCCGGTGTCGGCGTGGGCAATAACGGAACCTGTGAGATAGGTCGCCTTGCCTTCCGTATAGAGGCGGCTCGACGGCTCGATATCCTTAAGATCCTGCCGCGTGGGCACCTCGATGCCGGTCAGTGCCTCGGCGTAATGATCCTCGTCGCGCGTCGGGCAGTTGAGATCGAGCCAAACGATATCCGGAGGCAGTGCCGCAAGCCGATGATCGAGCGAAAGCGGGACCGCTTCACCGTTGGAACGGTAAGCGATGATCATCAGGCCAATGCTCCACAGGAGATCATAATCAGCCTCTGCTGAGCCCGCGAGACAGCGATGGTGTGTCACGACGGGCATGTTTCGAATTGTCAGGCATGGCGGGTCATATCGCGCAAAACGCGTTAATAATCAAGAAAAGATTATGGCAGTGCAAAAAGCGCTCTGGTCTGCATGCCGCCGCAAAAGCCCCTGTCCATTATTCGAACACGATCGAGGGCGCGACACGCGGCGCCTTGCCGCTATCGAACAACTGTGTGGCAATCCCTGCGGCGATATCCTTGTAGACTTTGGCATGCGGCCCATCAGGCGCAGAGACGACGACCGGGGTGCCCGCATCGGATGTCTCGCGGATGGTCATGGCGAGCGGCACTTCGCCCAAAAATGGCACACCGATCTTTTCCGCCTCGTGCCGTGCACCGCCATGGCCGAAGATATCATGGCTGGTGCCGCAAACCGGACAGACGAAATGGCTCATATTCTCGACCAGGCCAAGAAGTGGGATTTCCACCTTCTTGAACATGGTGATCGCCTTGCGGGCATCAATCAGTGCCAGATCCTGTGGCGTCGATACGATCACGGCGCCCGAGAGCGGCACTTGCTGTGCCATGGTGAGCTGCGCATCGCCGGTGCCGGGGGGCATATCGACCACCAGCACGTCGAGATCGCCCCAGGCAACCTCGCGCAGCATCTGCAGCAGTGCGGACTGGATCATCGGCCCGCGCCAGATCATCGCCACGTCCTCGTCGACGAGGAAACCCATCGACATGGCCTTCAGGCCATAATTCTCCATCGGCTTGATCAGCTTGCCGTCGATCTGCTGCGGCCGGCCGGAAAGATGCATCAGTCGCGGTATCGACGGACCATAAATGTCGGCGTCGAGAATAGCGGCCTTGTGGCCGAGCGCGTTGAGCCCCAGCGCGATATTGATCGCCGTCGTCGACTTGCCGACGCCACCCTTGCCGGAGGCCACGGCAATGATGTGCTTGACGCCGGGAATGCCGGGCTTCGGCGGCTGTGCATTGCCGGGACCGCGGGCGGGATGGGGATGCGCATGCTGGGGACGCCCCTGCGGCGGCGCCGGCTGCGGCCGAGCCACCGGCTGGCCGGCAGTGCCCGCCTTTTTGTCAGCTGTCAGGGCCGCGAAGGCGCCACTCATGCCGGGCATTTCCTTGACCACCCGCTCTGCGGCGAGCCGCAGCGGCTCGAGTTCCTTGGCCCGATCGGCCGGCACGGTGATGGAGAAATAGGCCTTGCCGTCGGAGATGAACACGTCGGAGACGAGGCCCATATCGACAATGTTGCCTTCCATGTCCGGGCCGCGAATCGTCCGCAGCCGTTCCAGGACGTCGTTGCCGGTGATTTCTGCCATTTTTTCGACCTCATGCTTATCCGGACTAGATAAGCGATCATCGACCGGCAGCCAACGCCTGGAGCGAAAGAATCCGTCGCAAACAAAAGCCGCCGTCCACGCCACCCCTCGCTAGCGCGGGTAGACGACGTGAAAGGCGGCTTTGCCTTCGTACACCTTCTCATGAGGTGCTTTTCGATCCCCTCCGGATCTGAGAGGAGAAAAGCAGGAAGCATGCCATGTGCCATTGGGAAAAATATCTTTTGACTTCAATATCTTGCAAAGATGGGGCTCCGCCCCCTCATCTGGGCTCCAATCGGCTGCCAATTTTTTCATGACGCCGCTGCTTTTTTGGGCATGCAGGCGATCTTCTGTGTTGTCGAAAGCAGTCCTGGAGGAACGGAGCGGACAAACGACTGCGCTTGCCGACTTGCCCTCCCAGTCGACTTTCCTTAATCTGAACCCATGATGCTTGAGCAATCCGATTTCCGGAAGAGACGCGTGCGCCATAGGGGCGCACCGACCTCGTTCGGAGATCGAAATGCATTACAAGCGGAAAAGGCCGCGGATTGCAGTATGCGGGCTGTGCAAACCCCATAAGACGAATGGGATGTGTCCCAAGCATAAAAATATGCAGTTCGGCAATCGTCGCCGTTTCGAAACCGGTACAGACCAATTGCGCTGTGAAGGTTTGAAGGCCCCGCCCCAAGGCGGCAAGACTTGGAGCTGATCCAATTGCGAATGAAGACATGGCTGATCGCACTTGGCGTATTGATCGCAGCGCTCGCGGTCGGCCTTCTCGTCATGGGCCTGACCGGCTTTGCTGACGTGCCGTGCCAGGACGGCGTCTGGGACGCGAGCAAGCACACCTGCATACCGACACATGGTATGTAGCGTGCTGGCGAATTGTCAGAAGCGCCCAAGGAATCGGAAGGCCCGGAAAAGTGAACCCGCCCGGCAGGGCTGCGGGCGGGTTTTACCAGCAAGCGTCTTCGTCCGCAAAAGCGGAGGAAGTGGGGTCCGCCGTGCTAGAGTTTCAAGGACACTCTGACCGGTTATTTATCGAATAATCAGAACGCGGAAAAATGATATCCCCCAATTGGGGTATGCCGCTGAAAAATCGCGAAATTCGGATCACAAATGATGAACCGATTTGTTGAAGTGTTCCCATCAATCCCACAAAAAAACAAATGCCTTCCGAAATCAATCGGAAGACGCATTCTTGTCGCGGCGTGCTTAAGGCTTCTTATTTAGTCTATCAGAAAACAAAATTGCTGTCCGAAAGCCGCCCGCTGGATACGTGATCGAGTGTCAACTGGTCCCCAGCACCACCAAGGTCAATGATAGTACCACCAGCGCCGTCACTGCTGAAATGCGTTTTAAGATCGTTGAAATTAGAGATACCAGTGACGCCGCTCAGATCGATCTTCTCTGTAGTGAAATCGAAGTCGGTGATCTCGTCCTTGCCGTCACCCGTGTTGAATATGAAGGTGTCGACGCCGTTGCCGCCGGTCAACTTGTCAGCACCCTTACCGCCACCGAGGAAGTCGGCGCCATTGCTGCCGCCGAGTGTATCGCTGAAGTCGCTGCCGATCAGCTTTTCGAAGTTCCAGAACCGAATCTTGCCCGACGATGTCGCCTGTGCGCTGTCATCGCCTAGCGAAATGTTCACGCCGCCGGCTGCGACGTTCTTGAAGTTAATCGTGTCAATGCCGCTGCCGCCGTTGAAGGTCGAGTCGTTCTTCAAGTCCGTCATGTCGCCGAAAAAGATCGTGTCATTGCCGGTGCCCATAGAAGCATGGCCGATGCTGGCAGCGCCGGTATAGATGGCGTCGTTTCCGGTGCCCATCTGTGCCGTGCCGATTTCGCCTTTCCTCGCGTCGATGACATCATCATCATCGCCGGTCACAGCCTGGTTCAGGTTGCAGCCGTTTTGCAGAGTGATCGTGTCCGTGCCATCGGTGATCTGCAGGGCGTCGACATACTGGCCCCCGAAGACCAGGGTGTTGGTGCCGCCGCCGATGTCGATGGTGCCCACAGCGTCGTGGAAGATCAACGACTTGTTGCCGGGGCCGGCCATCAACTGCCCGACATGACCGTCAGCCTCGACAGTGCTGCTGCCGTCGGAGAGGCGAATGACGCCCGCGCCGCCGGCGCCGACATGGATCGTCTGGTCGCCAAGATAGGTGACGATGGCCGAAACGGTACCCTTGCCGGTGGTGATGACGTTGTCACCCTTCGCGAGGTTGATCACGGCAACCGAACCATCGCCGGTGGTGACATGATCGTCGCCGGTGTCGCCCATGATCGTGCCGACATTGCCCTTGCCGGTGATATTGACCACGTTGTCGCCATCGCCCAGATTCATCATCGAGACGCCGCCGTCGCCAACGGTGACCGTATCGTCACCCTTGCCGGTCAGGATCGACTGAATCACGCCCTTGCCCGTCGTGATCGTGTTTTTCCCGTCTCCGAGGTCGATCGAATCGACGGTGCCGCTGCCCGTCGTGACTTTGTCATTGCCATCGTAAGCAAGAATCGAATGGACCTTGCCCGACCCGATCTTGACGCTATTGTTGCCGCCAACAACGTTGAGCATGTCGACGCCGCCGTCGCCGATCGTGACGCGGTCAGCGGCATTGCTGCCCTCGTACATATCGACATGGGTGTTGGTGAGTGTGACATTGTTGCCGAGACCGCCCGAAAGCGTCATCGACCCGATCGTTGCTCCTGCGGATCCGGTTTTGTCGTTGATGACGGTCATCAGGTTCGGGCTGTTAATGCCCTCGATATGCCTGACCATCCAGCCGCTGTTGGCCAGGTTCAGCGTGACCGTAACATCCTGCTTGACCTCGCCGGAGTGGAAAGAGACATAATCGAGCTTGCTGCTCTTCCACGTATAATCGTCATCCAGGGTGAATTTCGATGAGCCATCGAGCGTGACCGACGTATTCTTCGTTACCACTACCGTTCTCCCGAGATTGAATATGTAGCGAATGGGCAGACACCGAACCACAGTAAGATGCCCACTGCAAAAGATGCTTACCAAACGCTACTCGCCCACCAAACGCTGCACCGTTTTGTAGTTTATGGTTTAGCGGGTGTGAATGTCAGCTGAATAAAATCTGCGTGACCCGCCAGCGTCCCGACGGCGGATTTCCCGATCACGGCGCGATGCGCCTCAGTTGATGATGCCCATCCTGAGCGCCTTCGCCACGGCCTGAGTCCGGTTGACCGTGTCGAGCTTCTTGGTCGCGCGGTTAAGATAGTGGTTCACCGTATGCTCGGACAGACTCAATATATCGGAAATTTCGACGCTGGTCTTACCCGCAGCCGTCCAGTTGAGGCAATCGATCTCGCGCTGGGTAAGATCGTCGCCCGTTTTCTGATCGCGGCCGCTGATCTGGTAGATCCGTTCGAACACATAGGTGCTGATCATATTGAGTTGCAGCACTTCATAACTCGAATAGGGCTCCCGGTCGCCGGAAAAACCGACAGCGCCGCGGTCGCCGCCAGGATCGCAAACCGGGAAGAAAATGCCGCGTGGCATATGATAACGTTCGAAGGCCTCGAACACCCTGGCGCGCTGCGTCTCCGGCAGCTTGTGCGTCAATTGCGAAACATCGGCCAGGAAAGGCAAGGACGACGTTCGGATGTGATGGATCGTCAGGCTGTGCTGCAGGAGACCTTCGGCGTCATATTTCGCCAATAGGTCAGACGGCCAATTGGTGATCACGGAGGCAGCCTGGAGCGCCTGAGTCGTCGCGCCCGGAATGCGCATCACGATGAAAGCGCGGGCCCGGAACAGTTCCGTCGTCTTCTTTAGAAATCGCAGCACGTCGAATTGCGTCGCTGCCGCCGAGATTTCCTTCAGCAACGCGTCATGATCCACGCCGTCGGCGTTGTCTTTTTCAGACATTTCGTTCCGTTTGCCGGCTCTCGTCGAAGCAGCAAATCCCGTTTCCGTTGAAAACAGCGTTCAGGCCCATTCAAATACAACTTTCATGCGGTGCTTTGGTTCAAGCTTGTGTGATGCGAACGCCTAGCGGGAAAACCGGCGAATAGATGCCGGGAAAACCATAGGTAACACAATGTCCGATGGATTGGCTCCGGGAAAACCATTTAAGAATAGCCTTATATTGACTTGATGCCAGAGCGGCCTTTGATTCGCCAGTATCGTGTACCTGTTTCTTCGGCAGACTTATCAATTCCCACATTTTCGTTAATGCCCGATTCAATTGTATGATTTTAGCCGACGGGGGTTTCCTGCCATTGGCTTCCGTCCTATAGAGATCGCCTCTGCAGTCGCATTTTCGCACGAAGGCGACGCTTTCAATCCTCGGAGGGAGACCGATCCGGCATGGGCATGCCATCCGCGACATTTGCTGATTTGAGCGGCGTCGGCGTGCTGGTCACCGGCGGTGCATCCGGCATAGGGGCGGCACTCGTCCGGGGTTTTGCGGCACAGGGATCGAAGGTTGCGATCGTTGACCGCGATCGAGAGGCGGCGCTCAGGACGGTGGATGACGTCTCGGTCGCGACCGGCTACCGCCCGCATTTCGAACATGCCGATCTCCGCGACGTCGCGGCCGCGCAGCGCGCTGTGCGAAATGCCGCCGAGGCGCTCGGCGGGTTGAAGGTGGTGGTCAACAATGCCGCCTGGGACGACCGTCACGACTTCGATACTGTCACCGAGGCCTATTGGAACGACAATATCGCCGTCAATCTCCGGCCGGCCTTCTTCGTCAGCCAGGCGGCAGCACCGTATCTACGCACTGGCGGCGGCGGCGCGATCATCAATTTCTCGTCGATCGCCTTCCTGCTCAACATGCCGGAAATTCCGGTCTATGAGACTGCCAAGGCCGGCATCATCGGCATGACCAAGGCGCTGGCCGGCAAGTTGGGCGACGGCAATATCCGGGTCAATGCCATCCTGCCGGGCATGGTGATCACCGAACGGCAGAAGGCGCTCTGGGTCAGCGATGCCTCCGCCGAGGCGCATCGCCTGCAGCAGGCGCTCAAATTCACCCTCATGCCCGAAGATCTGATCGGCCCGTGCCTGTTTTTGGCCTCCGATTGCTCCGCGGCGATAACCGCTCAATCCTTGATCGTTGATGGAGGCTATCTCTGATGCCAGAACCGCAATTCATAGCGGTGGACTGGGGCACGTCCAGCTTTCGCCTGTGGCTGATCGGCGAAGATGACGAGGTGCTTGCCGAAAGCCGCTCCGGCGAGGGGATGACCACTGCTCGCGAAACCGGTTTTGAGGCTGTGCTCGACAATCACCTCAAGACAGTGCAGGCGCCGGACGGGCTGCCTGTGATCGTCTGCGGCATGGCCGGCGCCAAGCAGGGCTGGAAGGAAGCGGGCTATATCGATGTGCCGGCAAAACTCTCCGACATCCCGGATCAGGCGGTCCGAATCGAGGGCCAGGCGCGCGACATCCGCATACTGCCCGGCTTGGCGCAGCGCGACCCGCACTCCGCCGACGTCATCCGCGGCGAGGAGACGCAATTGCTCGGCTCCTCACACCGGATGAGAAGCAGCGACTGCCTCGTCGCCATGCCCGGCACGCATTCGAAATGGGTGCGCGTCGTGCGCGACGAAGTGCTGGGCTTTGCCACCTTCATGACCGGTGAACTGTTCTCGGCGATTTCGAAACACACGATCCTGTCGATGGCGATGCAGGATTCGACCGGCTTCGACGGCGCCAACCCGGCTTTCACCGACGCGGTGTTCTCAGCCTACAAGGAACCGGAATTCACCTCCAGCCGGCTGTTCTCGTCCGTGCGCGCCCGCGGCCTGCTGTTCTCCGTGACGCCGGTCGAGGCCGAAGCCACTCTATCAGGCACGATGATCGGCCTCGAACTTGCCGGCGCGCTGAAATCGGCGCCGAAGGATACGCCCGTCGTGCTCGTCGTCTCCGGCAAGCTGCGGGGCCTCTACGAAGCGGCCTTCCATCGCGTCGGCCTGACATTTTCGACCATCGATGCCGACGACGCGGTCCGTCAGGGCCTGTCGCATGCGGCGCGTAGCATCTGGTCATTGTAAAGGACTGTTCATGGACCGCATCCCCTTCCCCGACATGCCCTATCCGCTGGTCGCGATCCTGCGCGGCCTGACGCCGGCCGAGACACCGGCGGCGCTCGACGCGCTGCTCGGCGCCGGCTTCCGGGCGATCGAAATCCCGCTCAATTCGCCGGAGCCGTTCAAGTCGATCGAGATCGCCGCGAAAATGGCGCCGGCCGATGCGCTGATCGGCGCCGGCACCGTGCTGACCGTCGCCGATGTCGACCGGCTGGAAAGTSCCGGCGGAAGACTGTTCGTCAGCCCGAATGTCGACCTGCCGGTACTGTCGCATGCCGTCGCCAGGAAAATGGTGACGCTGCCCGGCGTTTTCACGCCCAGCGAGGCACTTGCCGCTGCCGCCGCTGGTGCCACGGGCCTCAAATTCTTCCCCGCCAGCGCGCTCGGCCCGTCTGGCATCACCGCTATTCGCGCCGTGCTGCCACCGGATCTGCTGATTGCTGCCGTCGGCGGCGTCTCGGACGAGAATTTCGCCGACTATGCCAAAGCGGGCGTCAAGGCTTTCGGCCTCGGCTCCAGCATCTTCAAGCCGGGCATGGACGCGGCCGACATTTCCCGACGCGCCATCGCCACGATCAGCGCCTATCGCCACGTCTTCGGAGCCTGAAATGATCACCGCACAGCCCTTTGCCGGCACCGCCCTGAGCAATGTCCATGATCACCTTGGCGAAGGCCCGACCTATGATCCGGCGACCGATACCGCCTGGTGGCTCAACATTCTCGACAGTGAACTGGTCGAGCTTCACCTCGAAAGCGGCAAGCGCTCGGTGCACAAACTGCCTTGCATGGGCAGCGTCGTCGCGCGCGTCGACGGCGGCCGGCAAGTGCTTGCGACGGAAAATGGTCTCTACCTGCGCGACATGGCAACCGGCCAGTTCACGCTTGTCACGCCGATCGAAGACGATCGGCCGGACATGCGCTCCAATGACGGCCGGGTGCATCCTTCAGGCGCGCTGTGGTACGGCACGATGAAGAAAGGTCAGGAAGGCCGCAAGGGCGCGGGCTCGATCTACCATGTCGTCGGCGGCGTGGTGACAAAGCTCTTTCCCGAGATTTCGATTCCGAACGGCATCTGCTTTTCGCCCGACGGCACGGTCGGCTATTTCGTCGATACGATGGAAAACCGCTATATGCGCGTGCCGGTCGATCCATTGACCGGGCTGCCGACGGGCGAACCGCAGATCTTCGTCGACGAAGCCAGCGAGGACGGGGGCATTGACGGTTCGGTCTGCGATGCCGAAGGCTATGTCTGGAATGCGCATTGGAGCGTCGGCGAAGTGCATCGCTATTCGCCGAACGGCGAATTGACCGCCATCTATTCGGTGCCGTCAAAGCTCACCACCTGCCCGGCCTTCATCGGCAAGAAGGCCGACCGACTGCTGGTGACCTCCGCCCGCGAAGGTCTCGATGCCGACGCGATGAAAGCGGACCCACAGGCCGGCTTCACCTATGATCTCGGCATCAGCGTAAAGGGCATCGTCGAGCCGGCCTATCGGCTGTAGAACCTTTCAGAGTTGCATCAAAGCCGGCTCAGCAGGTCGGCTTTCTTCGCCTGGAATTCGTCGTCGGTCAGAATACCCTTGGCGTATAGTTCCGCCAGCCGTTCGATCTTGCCAAAAATGTCGTCATCGGTTGACGCACCGGCAGACGGAGGAGCCGTTGGTGATATCGCTGTCTGCTGAACGGTATTCTGTACAGGAGGCGGGGCCATCTCCGGCGCGCCTGGTGTCTCCGGCGCGGTAAATTCCGGCCGCGGCGGGGCGGAAGCGGCAACGTCGCGGACGCCGGCCGGCGGCACGATGTCCAGTGACGACAGATTGACCAAGCCATATTGCGAGGTGAACGTCAGCGACTGGTCGCCGCTCTGCTGCTGCGAAAAGCCGCCGATCTGGTGATCCCTGGTGTCATAGACGGTGACCCGGCCGCCGACATTGATCGCAAGACGATGCGTCGCCGGAAAGAACGCATAGCGCAGGTCGTTCTGGGCGCCCGTCGAAGCGGCGTAACCCAAATCCTCCGGCCACCAATTGCCGGAGGTGAATGCTCCCGGGACGAACAGGCTGACGCCGGCGCCGGCGCCCTGGGATTGCGATTGGGACTGCAGCGGTGCCGCTGGCCGGAAGATGTTGGCACTGCGCGCCAGTCCGGCAAGTTCGTTGCAAAGCCCGTCGACCCTGGCCTTGAGCCCGTTGTTGAACATGTCGCCGACCATGATCATGCCGCCCTGGGACCATTGTCCCATGCCGCCGAGATCCGGATGGTTGAACTGGGCCTGCGTCGTCTGGCCGGCAATGACGGCCATCAGCAGATGTTGCACCGCGTCGAAACTGACACCATAGCGCCCTGCGATCTCGCTGAGAATCCGGCGTCCCTCTTCGGTGAATTCTGCCACTGCGCCACTCCTGTTGCGGAGATCGCAGCCCGATGCGGCGAACTCGACCAACGGCTATCATTTATCCTCGATCGTTGACAGCAATTATGCCGTCCGCCACCGCGACTGCTTTCGCGGCTCAGTTTTTCAGCTGATCGAGCCCCCTGTAGAGCTCCAGCGCCTCCGGATTGGCGAGCGCCTCCTTGTTCTTCACCGGGCGGCCATGCACCACCTCACGGACTGCCAGTTCGACGATCTTGCCGGATTTGGTGCGCGGGATATCGGCGACCTGGATGATCTTGGCCGGCACGTGCCGCGGCGAGGCGCCGGTGCGGATCTTGGTCTTGATCTTCTTGTCGAGCTCGGCGTCGAGCGCCAAACCCGGTGCCAGCCGAACAAACAGGATGACGCGGACGTCATCTTCCCAATCCTGGCCGATGCAGATGGCTTCTGCCACTTCAGAGAGCTGTTCGACCTGATTGTAGATCTCGGCGGTGCCGATACGCACACCGCCGGGATTGAGCGTCGCATCCGAGCGGCCGTGGATGATCATGCCGCCGTGCTCGGTCCATTCGGCGAAATCGCCGTGGCACCAGATATTGTCGAAACGTTCGAAATAGGCGGCCCGATATTTTGCGCCATCCTTGTCATTCCAGAAGCCGACCGGCATGGAGGGGAAGGCCTTGGCGCAGACCAGTTCGCCCTTCTCGCCGACCACATGCTGACCCTCATCGTTCCAGACGTCGACAGCAAGGCCGAGGCCGGCCCCCTGGATCTCGCCGCGCCAGACCGGCAGGATCGGATTGCCAAGCACGAAGCAGGAGACGATGTCGGTGCCGCCCGAGATCGAGGCAAGCTGGATGTCGTGCTTGATGCCTTCGTAGACGAAGGAGAAGCCTTCAGGCGACAGCGGCGAACCGGTCGAGGTGATCAGGCGCAATTCCGAGAGGTCATGCGTCTTGATCGGCTCGATGCCGCCCTTGCGGACCGCATCGATATATTTGGCCGACGTGCCGAAAATGGCAAATTTCTCGTCGGCGGCATAGTTCCAGAGCACATTGCCATCCGGTGCGAAGGGCGAGCCGTCGAACAGGCAGAGCGTGGCGCCGGAGGCCAGCCCCGACACCAGCCAGTTCCACATCATCCAGCCGCAGGTGGTGAAATAGAAGAGCCGGTCCCCCGCTTTCAGATCGCAATGGAAGCGCTGTTCCTTGAGATGCTGCAGCAGCGTGCCGCCGGCGGAATGGACGATGCATTTCGGCACGCCGGTCGTGCCGGAGGAAAACAGGATATAAAGCGGATGCGAAAACGGCAGCGGCTCGAACTCGACCGGCTTTGCCTCATAGGGCGAGACGAAGGCATCGAGCGTGCGGCCATCGGCAAGCGAGCCGGCAAGCGCCTCGGCATCGCCGGCATAGTGCACAACCAGAACTGGCGTCTGCAGGCGCGGCTCGACGGCGCGCACCTTGTCGGAAACATCCTGCAGTTTGCCGTTATACCAATAGCCATCGCAGCAGATGAACAGTTTCGGTTCGATCTGGCCGAAACGGTCGAGCACGCCCTGCTCACCGAAGTCTGGCGAGCATGACGACCAGATGGCGCCGATCGAGCTTGTAGCGAGCATGCAGGCGATGGTTTCGGGCATATTCGGCATCATGGCCGAGACGCGGTCACCCTTGCCGATGCCCATGGCCCGGAAGGCCTGCTGCAGGCGCGAGACCATGGCATGCAGGCGGTCCCAGCTCCAGCGGCCCTCGACCCTGTCCTCACCACGGAAGATCATTGCGTCATCCGAGCCGGTCTTCGGCAGCAGGTTCTCGGCGAAGTTCAGCGACGCATCGGGGAAGAACCGGGCGTCGAGCATCACGTCGCCATGGATCAGGTCGCGGGCACCTTTTTCACCCTTCACTGCGCAAAAGTCCCAGACCGCTGACCAGAAGGCGCCGCGATCCTCGATCGACCATTGATGGAAGGCGGGGTGATCCGGGAGCGAAATCGCATTCCGAACCGCACAGAAATCGCGGAACTTCGTCATCGCGCTTTCGGCAATCCGCGCCGCGCTCGGCGACCAAAGCGGTGTATTCTCTCCCATCGAACCCTCCAAGATGTATTCAAATTCGAATATCAAGCCGTTCGCTGCAATGCAACAGAACCGTGGCCGCACCATAGGGCAAGCGGTGCGGCCGGGCTTGTCTTGAAAGTGACGTCGATGTCGTATTTTGCGGGCGCGCCGGCGAGCTATGCTTGTGCCATTGCCGCCCTCTCATCGCGCTGGCGCTGGATTTCCGCTCGCTTCGTCGTGATCGAGCCGATGATCACGCCGATGGTGACGATGGCAATCAGGATCGAGCAGGCGGCGTTGATTTCCGGCGTCACGCCGAGCCGCACCTGGCTGTAGATCTTGATCGGCAGCGTCGCTTGACCGGCGGGCAGCCGAGATCGAGTGCCGCCTCCTCCAGGCTACGGTCGAAGGTGATCAACCGCGACTGGATGACGACCGCTGCATAACACATGGTGAAGGTGGTGTGCGCGAAGACGATGGTCCAGAAGCCGCGGTCGACGTTGACGGCGACGAACAGCAGGAGCAGCGAGAGGCCGGTTATGACATCCGGCATGACCAGCGGCGCATAGATCATGCCGGAGAACAAGATGCGCCCGGGAAACCGGACGAAGCGCACCAGCGACAGCGCTGCCAGCGTACCCAGGATAGTACCCATCGAGGCGCTAAGGACGGCGACGCGGATCGTCACCCAAGCGGCATCCATCAGGCTCTGATTCGACCACATCTGCGAATACCAGCGTGTCGAGAAGCCGCCCCAGACGGTCACCAGCTTGGAGTCGTTGAACGAATAGATCACCAGGATCAGGATCGGGATATAGAGGAAAGCAAACCCGATGGTGAGGATGACGGGATCGATCTTTGCGGATTTCATGGTCGCCCCCCCTCAAACTTTCTGCTGCTGGTTCTGGTAGATCGCAATCGGAACCACCAGCAAGAGCAGAAGGATGACGGCGACGGCGGAGGCCAGCGGCCAATCACGATTGCCGAAGAATTCCGTCCACAGCGTCTTGCCGATCATCAGCGTGTCGGGACCGCCTAAGAGGTCGGGGATGACGAATTCACCGGTGATCGGGATGAAGCAGATCATCGCGCCGGCGACGACGCCCGGCAATGACAAGGGGAAAGTGATCCGCCAGAACGATTTCATCGGCGGGCAACCGAGGTCGCTCGCGGCTTCCAGCAAGGTGCCATCCATCTTTTCCAGCGCCGAATAGAGCGGCAGGATCATGAACGGCAGGTAGGAGTAGACAATGCCGATATACACGGCCGTTTGAGTATGGAAGATCTGCACCTGCTGGTCAGGGCCGAGGATGTGCAGCGTCTGCAGCAGCAACGTCAGCAGACCTTCCGGCTTTAGAATACCGATCCAGGCGTAAACGCGGATCAGGAACGAGGTCCAGAAGGGCAGGATCACCAGCATGAGCAGCGTCGGGCGGATCGTCGCAGGGGCGCGTGCCATGGCAAGCGCGATCGGATAGCCGACGAGCAAGAGCAGGATGGTCGAGACGGAGGCGATCAGCAACGAATTCAGGTAGGACATATAGTAGAGCTGATCCTCGGTCAGCGCCGTATAGTTCTCGAAATCGAGCTGCGAGAAGAAGTCGCCAAGCTTCGAAAAGCCTTGGAATACCGGCGTATAGGGCGGCATCGAAATGGCTGTCTCTGACATCGAGATCTTCAGGATGATGAAGAACGGGACGAAGAAGAACAGCAGCAGCCAGACATAGGGGACGATCACCACCAGCCAACGGGCGGGGCTCTGGTGTTGCGCGGCGGGGACATCTGCCATCGGCTCGTCTCCTATCGTGTCAGCACGAGACCGGCATCTGCCGGCCAGGTGAGCCAAACCGTGTCCTCGAAAGTGATCGGGCGGTCGACAAGGCGGGCGACATTGGCCTGCGCGGCACGCATGATGCGGCCATCGTCGAGTTTAACGATGAATACCGAGAAGTCGCCGAGATAGCCAATATCCAGCACCTCGCCATGGGCGACGTTCATTGATGTATCGGCCGGCTGGTCGAGCGAAATCCTGACCTTCTCCGGACGGACAGCGAAGGCAACATCATTGCCGGCGACTGCCGTGCATTCCTGTGCAACAGTGACCGAAAGCCCGGCGCAATTGATGCGGACCTGGCCGGCCTCGTTGGACACGACCTTGCCATCGAAAATGTTGATGTCGCCGATAAAGTCGGCAACGTAGCGCGAATTGGGAGCTTCGTAGATTTCCGCCGCCGTCGCGACCTGCACGATGACACCTTTGTCCATGACAGCGATGCGATCCGAAACGGTCATTGCCTCTTCCTGGTCATGGGTGACGATTAGGAAGGTGAGGCCTAGCGTGTGCTGGATGTCCATCAGTTCGAACTGGGTTTCCTCACGCAGCTTGCGGTCAAGCGCGCCGAGCGGTTCGTCGAGCAGCAGCACTTTCGGACGCTTGGCGAGCGAGCGGGCAAGGGCGACGCGCTGACGCTGGCCGCCGGAAAGCTGGCTCGGCTTGCGCGCGGCGAATTCCTTGAGCTTGACCAGCGCCAGCATCTCGTCGACGCGGGCATCGATCTCGTTCTTCGGCAGCTTGTCCTGTTCCAGGCCGAAGGCGATATTCTTCTTCACCGTCATATGCGGAAAGAGTGCATAGGACTGGAACATCATATTGGTGGGTCGCTTATAGGGCGGCACGCCGGAAATGTCCTTGCCTTGCAGAAGGATGCGGCCCTCGGTCGGTTCCTCGAAGCCAGCCAGCATGCGCATCAGCGTGGTCTTGCCGCAGCCCGACGGGCCGAGCAGCGAGAAGAATTCCTTCTCGTAGATATCGAGCGTGAGGTTCTTGACGGCAACGAAATCGCCAAAACGTTTGGTGACATTTTCGAAACGGATAAAGGGCTTCGCAGCCGGATCATCCCACGGGGTGAATTTGCGCTTTACCGGTCCGAGAGATTTCGCCATTCCCCTGTGCCACCTTTTTGATGATCATTGATATCTAAGATCGGCGCGCCCCTGTGCGCCTGAGAAAGAATGGGGCGGTCTAGCCGCCCCATCCGAAAGTCCGGTTATTTGCCAGTCTTGACCTGCGTCCAGAGCCGGTTGAGCACCCGCTGTTCCTTCGGCCCATAGGGCGAGATGGTGAACAGCTTCTTCATCATCTCGGCGTTCGGATAGACGTTGGGGTTGTTGAGGATGGCCGCATCGACGAATTTCTGCGAAGCGAGGTTGCCGTTGGCATATTGGACATAGTTCGACGACTTGGCGATGACATCCGGCCGCATCAGGTAATTGATGAAGGCGTGCGCCGCGTCGACATGCTTGGCGTCTGCCGGGATCGCCAGGTTGTCGAACCACATATAGGTGCCTTCCTTGGGGATCACATACTCGATCTTCACCCCGTTCTTGGCTTCCGTGGCGCGGTTCTTGGCCTGCAGCACGTCGCCCGACCAGCCGATGGTGATGCAGATGTCGCCATTCGCCAGGTCGTCAATATAGGCCGACGAGTTGAAGGTACGGGCATATTGGCGAATGTTCTGGTAGACCTGACCACCGGCCTCGAGGTCTTCCTTCTTCTTGCTGTCACCGCTCTTGCCGACATAGTTCATGGCAATGGCGATGGTTTCGTCGGACGCATCGAGAATGTTGATGCCGCATTTCTGTAGCTTGGCGGCATTTTCAGGCTTGAACAGCACGTCCCAGCTGTCGATCTTGACGTCGCCGAGTGCTGCCTTGACCTTGTCGACATTGTAGCCGATGCCGGTCGTGCCCCACATATAATTGACGGCATACTGATTGTCCGGGTCGTACTTGGCAAGGCGGCCCATGACATCCGGCCACATGTTCTTCAGGTTCGGCAGCTTGGACTTGTCGAGCTTCTGGAAGACGCCGGCCTGGATCTGGCGGGCGAGGAAGGGTGCGGTCGGCACCACGACGTCATAGCCCGAGCCGCCGGCCAGGAGTTTCGTTTCAAGAAGGTCGTTGGAATCGAAAACGTCGTAGACGACTTTGATGCCGGTTTCCTTGGTGAAATCGGTGAGAATGGAATTGTCGATGTAATCGGACCAGTTGTAGACGTTGACAACTTTGTCCTCAGCGCTGGCAGGGCTTGCCAGCAACAGCGCAGCCGTCATCGTGACAGCCAAGCCAAATAGCTGTTTCTTCATCATAATCTCCTGTTTGAACCAGCCCGCCATTCTACCGACGGGTCCGGCGTTCCACTCTCCAGGACAGCAGATTAGAAAGGATTTTTTCGGCCGACAACTAAAAAATTTGTATTTTGCTCGGAAGTGTTTCTATTGGAAATCGAAGACGCTGAGGCCGGCGACCATTTCGTCCAGGCCCAACGGACGGGTGACCGGCGGCTCGGCGCGCGCCAGGCAGCCGGGACGCTCGCAAAGTCGGCAGCCGGTACCAATCGCCAGGAGTGGGGATGTGGCGGCCAGTTGGCCGTAAACAGTGTGCCCCATATGGGCGGCTTCGCAGCCGATCAGCAAGGCAGTCCGCCGCACACGCTCGCCGAAGCCGGCGATCGGCCCCTCCAGCGTCCGAGCGATCAGCAGATAGCGCGCGCCGTCCATCAGCTCGACAGTTTCGGCAAGAATCTGCCCAGGTGCGGCGAAGGCGGCGTGGATGTTGAGTTTCGGACAGTGACCACCGAAGCGCGCCTGCGGAAAACCGTGGCTGCCGGCCGCACGGATACGATTTCCGGCGATATCAACCTCCATGACGAAGAACGGCACTCCCGCCGCACCCGATCGCTGCAGACTGGTGAGACGGCTTGCCGCCTGTTCGAAGGAGACGCGGAAACGAGCACAGAGCAGGCCGATATCGTATTGCGCCTTTTGCGCTGCCGACAGGAAGACGCCATAAGGCATCATCAGCGCCAGCGCCGCGTAACGCGCAAGCTCGAAGCGGGCGATGCGCCTCGCCTCGCCGGAGGAAAGATTGAGACCTTCCAGCGTCGCGGCGATTTCCTTCCTGAGCGCAATCTGACAGGCCTCCTGCGCCATCTCCCGCAACTGATCATGCGGATAAAGCCGCTCCGACAGAAACAGCCGCATCGAATGCCGGTCGTAGCGGCGGCGGAGGTTGGGCATGGCATGCACCGGCAGCGTCCGGACGACGATGCCGCAATCGGCCCGCAGCCAGTTGCGGATGGCGCCTGCCAGATCCTCGCCAGCGTCAAGCTGGGCATGGAAAGCCTCGGCGGCGGTGTCGATACCTTCATGAAAATTCGGCCGTGCGGCAAAATGCTCCCGCACCTCGTCCATCGGCATCTTCGCCGCCGAGACCGAGGTATCGTGGCCAGCCTGGGCCAGGAGTGCCGCGAGATCGCTGAGCCGCGCCGCCTGTTCTTTGTAGGCGCGATAGAGTTTTACCATGCCCTGCGCCGCATTGGGGGCCGCCTCGGCGACTTCAATCAGTTCATCGCCGCCGGGAATCTCGCCTGCAAGCAGCGGATCGGCGAAAGCCTCCTTCAACTGGCCGATCACGCCGCCGCTCTCGTCGCGCAGTTCCTCGACATCGACCTTGTAGACGGAGGCAAGCTTGAGGATCAATTGCACCGTGATCGGCCGCTGATTGCGCTCGATGAGGTTGAGGTAGGATGGCGAGATGCCAAGCCCCTCGGCCATCGCCATCTGGGTAACACCGAGCCGATTGCGGATACGGCGCACGCGCGGGCCGGCAAAAATTTTGGTTTCCGCCAATTGTCAATCCTTTTTACAGAATGTGCCCAGCGTCATCTTTGACAAAATTTACAAATTTACAGATCACCTTTGTCAAACTTAGCACATCATAACCTGATTAATAAGGCGATTTTTGCCAATTTTATAGCGAATTTTGCAACGCAATGTAAATTCCACCTCATCGAACCACGAGCGCAAATCTCTGGTCAACAGAGCAGATGGAGTGACCTATGACTGATTTTTACAATCTTGTCCCGAATGCGCCGCAAGGCCGTTTCGATGGCATTGAGCGCCCCTATACAGCCGAAGACGTCAGGCGGCTGCGTGGCTCGGTGGAAATCCGTCATTCACTGGCGGAAATGGGCGCCAATCGTCTCTGGAAGCTGATCCAAGGGGAAGATTTCGTCAACGCGCTTGGCGCGCTTTCCGGCAACCAGGCCATGCAGATGGTTCGCGCCGGGCTGAAGGCGATCTATCTCTCCGGCTGGCAGGTCGCTGCCGACGCCAATACCGCGTCGGCCATGTATCCCGACCAGTCGCTCTACCCGGCCAATGCCGCACCGGAGCTGGCGCGCCGCATCAACCGGACACTGCAGCGCGCCGACCAGATCGAAACGCAGGAGGGCAACGGGCTTTCGGTCGAGACTTGGTTTGCGCCGATCGTTGCCGATGCCGAAGCCGGTTTCGGCGGGCCGCTCAATGCCTTCGAGATCATGAAGGCCTTCATCGAGGCGGGTGCGGCCGGCGTCCATTACGAGGACCAGTTGGCGTCGGAAAAGAAGTGCGGCCATCTCGGCGGCAAGGTGTTGATCCCGACCGCTGCACATATCCGCAACCTGACGGCCGCGCGGCTCGCCGCCGACGTCATGGGTACGCCGACGCTGATCGTCGCGCGCACCGACGCCGAAGCCGCCAAGCTGCTGACCTCTGACATCGACGAGCGCGACCAGCCTTTCGTCGACTACGACGCCGGTCGAACCGTCGAAGGTTTCTACCAGGTGCGCAACGGCATCGATCCCTGCATCGCCCGCGCGATTGCTTATGCGCCCTATAGCGACCTGATCTGGATGGAGACCTCCAAGCCCGATCTCGGCCAGGCACGGAAATTCGCCGAGGCGGTGCACAAGGCGCATCCGGGCAAGAAGCTCGCTTATAACTGCTCGCCGTCGTTCAATTGGAAGAAGAATCTCGACGACGATACGATCGCCAAATACCAGCGCGAACTCGGCGCTATGGGCTACAAATTCCAGTTCATCACGCTGGCCGGCTTCCATCAGCTGAACTACGGCATGTTCGAACTGGCGCGTGGCTACAAGGACCGGCAAATGGCCGCCTATTCCGAACTCCAGCAGGCGGAATTCGCCGCCGAAGCCAACGGCTACACGGCGACCAAGCATCAGCGCGAGGTCGGCACCGGCTATTTCGACGCGGTGTCGCTGGCGATCTCGGGTGGCAAATCGTCGACCACGGCGATGAAAGAGTCCACCGAGCATGCCCAGTTCCGCCCCGCGGCGGAATAAGGAATTCCCCTCCCCTCAAGGGAGGGGCGAGACTTCCACCTTCAAGAACCCCGATAGAGGAGAAATGCCATGACTGTCCAGACCCGCGTCAAGGAACGCGCCGAGGAACAAGCTTCCACAATGACCGCCGAACAACAAGCTGCGATCCGCATGGTCGCCAACGACCTGCACCGGCTCAATCAGTCCGTCATGAAGGCGGTCGATGCCGGCGTGTCGGTTGAGCTGATCCGTTCGGCCAGGCACCACAATGAAGGCAATTGGGGCGATCTGCTGATCCCCGTCGTCGTGGCACAGGGCAACTGACCCCGCGCGCCGCCGGCCCGTACCGGCGATAACCCGGATCGCCTCCGCGGTCCGGGTCTTTCAGCTTGTCCGGCTTGGGCGCTTGCCGGCAAACACATCCACATGGCTCTTCAACAGCCTGACCAATCGGTCATAGATCAGCCGGATCTCCCGGCGATTGCGGTCGTCATTGTTGGTCACCAGCCATTGCTTGTGACGAAGTTCGCCGATCTCTTCACCGGCTCGTTCAAGCATCGGATCGAGGTCGCCGATAAAACAGGGCAGCACGACCAGTCCTGTGCCAGCGCGGGCAAGATCGACCAGCGATCGCGGCCGATTGACCGTAGTGACGATCTCGCCCGGCCGGTTTTGATGCGGCCAGCGGAGATAGTTGGAGATCGCTTCGCTCTCCTGCACTGCGATCCAGCGGTCGAAATGCGGGCCATTCTTCTGCCGGTAGGCGGCGTAGGCGACCTCGCTGATGAAGCGGGAAGCAAGGTTCGGCTCATCGGGCTCAAAGGCGCGCATGCCGATGTCGTTCTCGCGATGAGACAGCGGTGCACGCCGCTCCGCCATGGAAAGTTCGATACGGATATTGTCGCGCTCGGTACAGACGGCGCGGAAATTCTCCGACACCAGCAGGCCGACCCAGGTGCCCAGCGCGACGCGCACCCTAACCTGGCCGGCGCTTTCCTGCCGCCAGTTTTCGACGCGGCGCACGGCAGCTTCCATGTCGCGCAATTCATCGAACAGCACCTGGCCATCAGCAGTCAGCGCATAGCCGGCCTGGCTGCGACCGAACAGCGACCGGCCAACCGCTTCTTCGAGCTGCAGGATACGGCGGCCGACCGTGGCGGGACTGAGGCCGGTCGCTTGTGCTGCGCCAGTCAATCCGCCCTGTCGAGCGACGATGAGGAATATCTGATAGCCATCCCAGCCGATGTTTTTCATGATTGAAAAACATAGTTCTAATTAATACGTAGATAAAGAGATTTTTGTCGGATAAAAACAAGCTCTCCCACAAGGCCACCGCGCCCAAAACGAATTTTCTCGCGAGACCGACCACGCTCTGTCGATTGGGCGCGCTCGCGACCGACTATTCGTCGCAACTCACCAAGGAGACTTCAGATGACCGACATGCTCGCCGCGTTTCATTTCGTTCGCTATCTCGAACTGCGCCGCAAAGAGGAGGAGTTTTATCGTGATTATCCGCCGCAGCCGCGGTTTTCCGTGGCGCTCGGGATTTTCCGGAGATTGAGGGGAAAGTCGAGGGAGGCTTGAGCGTGCAGCTATTCTATCTGCCTGCCGGGCAACTTCCTTAACGATAACCGCCGTTCTTCCCCCGGTCGAGACCTCGACTGCAAATTGCAGCTGGCGTGGTCTTCCGTTATGATTTACGCTGCCTGTCTATGCTGATTTGCGCGCCGAGGGGGCCGATCCATGCGCAGGAAGGTCCTCCATAGGCGTGCATCTCCTACGGACAGAGGGAATATCGGCCTCATGGCCTTCGGGAAATCGGACCTGAGTCGCCTTCGCAGCCTTGAGCGTGAGAACGAGCGGCTGAGGCATGAACTCGAAGCGCTCAAGGCTGCCGTCATCGACACGGATGCGGCGACGGAGCCAATGGCTTTGCCAAGGAGCACTTGGCAGGACACCGTGACGGCATTGAAGGAGAGTGAAGAGCGGTTTCGCGCCTTCGTCACAGCCAGTTCGGATGTCGTGTATCGGATGAGCGCCGATTGGCTCGAAATGCGCCACCTCGAGGGCAAGGACTTCATTCCGACAACCGTGGAGCCGGACCAGACCTGGCTCACCAAATATATCCATCCCGATGATCAGCCGGAAGTGATGGCGACCATCGAAAAAGCCATCCGGACGAAGAGTATTTTTGAACTGGAGCACCGCGTCCTGCGTGTCGACGGCACACTGGGCTGGACCTTTTCCCGCGCCATTCCTCTTTTCGACGAAAGCGGTGAAATCCTTGAGTGGTTCGGCGCGGCCAGCGACGTCACACAGAGGAAGCGTCACGAACAGCATCAGCGAATGTTGCTGGACGAACTGAATCACCGGGTCAAAAACACGTTGACCACCGTACAGTCCATGGCCAAGCAGACGCTTCGCAACGCCTCGAATTTGAGCGAGAGCCGAGAGGCCTTCGATGCAAGGCTGATCGCCCTGTCAAAGGCACATAACGTCTTGACGCGGGAGCAATGGGAAGGCGCGGAATTGCGCGAGATCGTCCGCGACGCGCTCGCAGCCTATGTATCGGGCGCGCACGAGCATAGCATGCGCTTTGATGGACCGAGGATTCGCCTGCAGCCGAAGGCCGCCCTTGCATTGTCGATGGCCCTGCATGAACTCGCCACCAATGCGGTCAAATATGGAGCGCTTACCGTTCCAGGCGGAATGGTTGAGGTTAGCTGGCGGATCGATGAAGACTCTGGATATTTCTACCTTCGCTGGATCGAGCAAGGTGGACCGCCGGTGGCAATTCCGCTTAAACGCGGATTTGGTTCACGGCTCATCGAGCAGGGTCTTGCGCAGGACCTCTATGGCGACGTCAAGTTGGAATTCGCCCAGGATGGTGTGATTTGTTCGATTGAGGCGCCTTTGGAGGAGCTTCGTGTTCAGCACGAAGAGCCACAGCGGCCAGATTCGCTTAATTTGAATATTCGAGGCATCTAGTCATGGATATCGGGGCAACCCTGAACGGTCGAAGCGTGCTGATCGTCGAGGACGAGTCGATGGTCGCCATGTTTCTTCAGGATACGCTCGAGGACATCGGATGCACCGTGATCGGTTTGGCGCCAAGACTGAACGAAGCGCTCAAGAAAGCGGCATCACTGGTCTTCGATATCGCTATCCTCGATGTCAATCTCAACGGCAGCAGCAGCTTCCCTGTCGCCGAAGTTCTCAGGGCTCGCGGTCTGCCATTCATTTTCGCGACCGGATATAGCAGAACGAGCCTGCCTGAATTTTTGCAGCGGGTGCCGATCGTGCAGAAACCTTTTCAGCAGCGGGAACTGGAGACCGCGATTTGCACAGCTCTATCGCAGAAGGCTGAAGAATAGCAATTTCCGCGCACAAGGACGTATCGGCGGTTTGTCACCGCCAGAAACGATCCGAGATTGACACGCCGGGGCCACAAGTCTCCACTCCAAGCACTAAAGCCATGCCGTTAGTACGGATCGCGCGTCGTGCAGGGGCGAACGCCCGCGCAGCAAATACCGCCGAGCGCTCGCACACGAACTTCAGACATTCAGCAGCAGATATTCCCGCTCCCAGGGGCTGATAACCTGCATGAAGGTCTCGAACTCCCCGCGCTTGACTCCGGCATATATGCCGATGAATTCGTCGCCGAAGACCTCGCGCAGCGCCGGCTCGTTCTCCATCAGCGAAACGCCCTCGAGCAGGCCGCGCGGCAGTTCCACGGAACCCTCATTCGCCGTTCCGTCCGAAGGCGGGGTCGGCTGCAGGCCTTTCATGATCCCGAGCCAGCCGCAGGCGAGTGAAGCCGCCAAGGCCAGATAGGGATTGGCGTCCGAGCTCGGCAGGCGGTTTTCGACGCGGCGCGCGGCGGCGTCGGAGACCGGAACCCGGAAAGCCGTGGTGCGATTGTCGTTGCCCCAGGCATTGTTGACCGGGGCGGACATGCCCGGCGTCAGGCGGCGGTAGGAGTTCACATAGGGCGCCATCATTGGCAGCGACTTCGGCACATAGGCCTGCATGCCGCCGATAAAGTTGAAGAACTCCTTTGAGGGCGACCCGTCAGGGTTGGAGAAGACGTTCTTGCCGGTCTTGATGTCGACCACGGACTGGTGGATATGCATCGCCGAACCCGCCTGCCCCTGCATCGGCTTGGCCATGAACGTGGCGTAGATGCCATGCCCCATCGCTGCTTCGCGAATGGTGCGCTTGAACAGGAAGACCTGGTCAGCCAGCTCGATCGGATCGCCGTGGCGCAGGTTGATTTCGAGCTGAGCCGGCCCCTCCTCATGGATCAGCGTATCGATCTCCAGGCCTTGCGCCGCCGAGAAATGGTAGATGTCGTCGATCAGCTCGTCGAATTCGTTGATGCCGGCGATCGAATAGCCCTGTCCGCCCTGGATCGAGCGGCCGGAGCGCCCTTGCGGCGGCTTCAGCGGATAGTCGGGGTCATCGTTCTTGGCGACGAGATAGAATTCGATTTCCGGTGCCACGACCGGCTTCCAGCCACGGTCCTTGTAGAGCGCCAGCACATGCTTGAGCACATTGCGCGGCGTGTAGGAGACCGGCTTGCCGTCCGTGTCGATGATATCGCAAATCACCTGCGCCGTCGGGTCGGTCTCCCATGGCACGACCGAGAGCGTCGACAGATCCGGCACCAGCTTGATGTCGCTGTCGCGGGAATCGTAGCGAAACTCCTCCGTCTCCTCTGGATAGTCACCGGAAATCGTGTGGCGGTAGATCGCCGACGGCAGCGCCAGCGAGGTATTGGAGGTGAATTTCGACGACGGCATCATCTTGCCGCGCGGCACGCCTGCCAGGTCGGGTGTGATGCATTCGATGTCCTCGATACCGCGGACACGCAGCCATTCAGCCGCTTCTTTCCAGTTGGTGACACCGCGGGAACGCAACAGCATGGGCGAAGGCTTCGGAGGAAGTTCTGTTGTTGTCCTGACTTTCTTGCCGAGCGCTTTTCGTGCGACCATGATGCACCGTTTTGAGGTTGATAATCCGGTGATCATAGCGGTTTGCGGTCAATTGGCGAGAGGGGGAGAGCATTTTCGCCGCAAATTTCCCAAATTCCTGGACGAATTGGCGGCGGACATGAATTGACCGGAATCAATGTCTTTAACCGGCAGGACTGCTACACAGTTCTCGACTCACCGGCGACGCATCGACAATGCCGGCGCGGACCCGCTTCGCAACCGAAGGCAGATTCAGGCGTTATTAACGGAACGCGCCCATTCTGAGATAAACGAAAGGGGAAATTGGAATGCAGAACGACAGACGGAGGCAGGCCCGCGCAATTGCCATCGCCAAGACGGCTGACGACCGGTTTCGGAAGATGGAGGTTATTGCCTTCGCCGTGACGATGGCAGCAGCCTGCCTTTACGGGTTGATGACGTTCGTCCTTTGAAATCCGATCGGCCTCTCGATTCGCATGATGCGGATTGCCGAACTGCGGACCCGATCTTGAGAAGTGCCACGATCGGATCGCTCGGGCGACGCCAGCTGAAAATCGTCTGCAAATCGAAATGCTCAAGTAATTTTCAAACAACGGTCGTCCGCCGCTTCACCAACCCTATACGTAATTGATTAAATTCATCGATTTTTATTAGCGGTAATTTAATTTTAAGGGCCACCCGCGATAGTAGGCGAAACGACGATGATGTCGGCAAATGCCCTGACACGCGGGTGCGATGATTGCGCTCAGTGTTTCGAAGACACCGCACCCTGCCGGCACAAACAAGATGGGTCACGGACGCATTCGCAAAGGCATTTGCCCGCCAATTGAAGGAGGCAAATGAATGAACATCGACCGCATACTGTCCCGCTTTAAGATTCAGACCAAGGTCCTGATTTTCATTTTCCCGTTCGTGGTCAGCATTTCAGCCGTCGGTGTCACGGGCCTTTATGCCTCGGGCCTCCTCCAAGGGCGCATGGAAATTTCCAACAGCGTCCTGCAATCGCTTTCAGGCTTCAAAGATGTTTCGGCGGCGATGGGCCGCTTCCTCGAAAATGCGACACCGGAAAGCCGCGACGACGTTGCCCAGAAGCTGGCCAGCCAGCGCGACATGCTGCAAGGCATGCTGGGGCATCTCGGCAAGAACGCGGAAGGCCGCGCCGATCTCGAAGAGGCGACCAAGTCCATCGACAGCATCATCGACCATATGAGTGGCCTCTGGACGCTGCACGAGACGGAAACCAAGCTATCCGACAGCCTCCAGAACAGCCTGAACGTCGTCGTCGCCTCGCAGATGAAGATCACCGAGGCCACCACCCAGGTGCAGCGACAGATGAACAACGACCAGAACGCGGCGAAATCGCTGCTGCGCGAGGCGGACCGCATCCAGGTCAACGCTCAGGGACTGGTCGATATCGCCAACGGCTACATGAAGGCCAAGACGCCGCAGGACAAATTCAACCTGATCAAGAATAGCCTTGGCGATCTGAAGAAGCGCCAGCGTATCCTGGCTGCCGCGCTGCCCGCATCGAACAAGGCGATCGTCAAGTCGCTCACCGCCTCTATTTCCGATCTCTCTGCAGTGATCGACAGCAAAGACCCGTCCGACGAAAATGTTGCCAAGATGCAGACGAAGCTGAGCGGCTTCCGGCAGTTCAACGTCTATCTCGGCCTTGCGGCTGCACAGAAGATGAAGCAGGCGACTGACAATTTCGCCAAGCTCGATGCACCGCTGGTCAAGGCCGAGGGCCTGCTCAACGACAGCCGCAAGCTCGTCACTTCGGGTTATTCGATCCAGATCCTGCTCGCCAAGTTCATGCTCATCCCCAACGAGCAGAACCGCACCCGTCTTGCGGATGATTTCGAAATCGTCAAGAAGGATATGATCCCTCTCGCCGGCTCCGCCAAGGACCTGCCTTTCTATGCCGACCTGCAGAAGACGTTCATTCCGGCGCTGGACGAGATGGACAAGGACAGCAAGGCGCTTGTGAAGGTATCGGAGCAACGCCACACCGACTTTGCGGCAGCGGCCAGCGGTGTCGATACGATCTGGAAGCAGTTGACGACCTTCGCCGAACTGCAGAAGCAGAGCGCCGGCAAGGAACGCCAGGACGCCAATTCGATTTCGATCGGCGCCACGGTCCTGGGCATCATCATCGCCATCTTCGCCGGCATCGGCCTGGTCATGACGTTCAAGGGGCCGATCGGCCAGATCACCTCGTCGATGCGCAGGCTCGCCGAAGGCGTGCTCGACACCAAGATCAACGGCGAGGCCCGCGTCGACGAGATCGGCGAAATGGCCCGCGCGCTTGGCGTTTTCAAGCAGAACGCGCTTTCCAAGATCGAGATCGAGCGCCAGAGCGAGTCTGAACGCACCGCCGCTGAAGCCGAGCGCCAGCGCAACGACCAGGAAAAGCTCGACGTGGACCGGCAGATCGATTTCGCCGTCAACGCGCTCGCAACAGGTCTTGGACGTCTCGCGGCCGGCGATATTTCGCAGACGATCGAGACGCCGTTCTTCGGCCGGCTCGAACAGCTGCGCAACGACTTCAACGGCTCGCTGCTGCGCCTCCAGGACACGATGAGCCAGATCCGCAACAACACCTACATGATCCAGCGCAATGCCGGCGAGATGAGTTCATCCGCTGACGAACTCTCCAAACGCACCGAGCAGCAGGCCGCTTCACTCGAGCAAACGGCAGCTGCGGTCGAAGAAATCACCGTCACGGTCAAATCCTCCGCCGAGCGTGCCGAGGAAGCCAACTCGATCGTCGCCGAGACCAAGCGGGCAGCGGATGCCTCGTCGGCCGTCGTGCAGAACGCTATCGATGCGATGGGCAGGATCGAGGATGCCTCCAACCAGATCGTGCAGATCATCGATGTGATCGACGAGATCGCCTTCCAGACCAACCTCTTGGCGCTCAATGCCGGGATCGAGGCCGCGCGCGCCGGCGAGGCAGGCAAGGGCTTTGCGGTTGTGGCGATGGAAGTGCGCGAACTTGCCCAGCGTTCAGCGAGTGCGGCCCAGGAAATCAAGGGACTGATCGACAAGTCGAGCACGGAAGTCTCCGCCGGCGCGCGGCAGGTGCAGCAAACCGGCACCGTGCTGTCGGAGATTTCCGCCAAGATCGTCACCGTTTCAGAACGGGTCGAGATGATCGCCATGGCCAGCCGCGACCAATCCATCGGGCTGGCCGAGGTCAATTCCTCGGTCAACCAGATGGACCAGATGACCCAGCRCAATGCCGCCATGGTCGAAGAGACCAATGCCGCCACCCGGCAGCTCGCCCAGGAAGCCGACGCGCTGATGATGCTGGTCGAGCAGTTCAAGCTTTCGACACAGGAGCGGAACGGCGGCCATTTGAGCCGCGCCGCCTAACCAAGGAAACGACATCAATGGACATGGCACGGGTCGAAAAGCCCGTGCCATTCGTTTATTTCCAGGGCGTTACGGAAATAATATCAATTTGACTAATATGTTTTTAGCCGATCATTAAGAGCAAAGTGCGACCCTCGCCAATTGAAAATGCGCTCGCGCGCTCAGCCGGAGTCTTTGGGGAAAAAGGCACGGGCTGACCAGGGCAATGCGATGGTTTGGGGGAATGTGCTTTGATTGATAAATTTATGTCCCGCTTCAAGATTCAGACGAAGGTCATCGTCCTGGTTCTGCCGTTCGTGGTCAGCATTTCGGCCGTCGGCCTGACTGGGCTCTATGCTTCCGGCTTGCTTCAAGGCCGCATGGAGATTTCCAACAGCGTGCTGCAATCGCTCTCCGGCTTCAAGCAGGTGTTCGCCAGCATGAGCGATTTTCTCATGCAGCCGACGCAGGCAAACCACGACCGCGCCGCCAAAGACACGGAAAATCAGCTTACCCTGTTGAAGGAGACCACGGAGAGCCTGCGGAAGGATACCGATGTCTCGACGCTCGACACTGCGGTAGCCCAGTCGCAGACGATCTCCACCAATATCGAGAAAATCTGGGGACTGCAGAAGGATCAGGAGACGATCCTCGCAAACGTCGCCAAGGCCCAAGCCGCACTCCTCGACATGCAGGGCCAGGCGGGCAAGCGCTCCTTCAAGCTGATCGCGGCAGCCAAGAAAAAAGAGAAGACCGAAAAGAAGGGCCTGACATCGGGTATGGAGCTTGACGGCGTCTCCGTCCTGCTCGATGCCATGGTGGTCGATTACGGCAAGGTCCTGACACCCGAGGACAAATTCAAGGTCTTCACCAAATACGCGCCGGACCTTCAAGGCGCTGTCGGCAAAGTCCTGGCATCTCTGCCGAAACAAAAATTGCCCTATGGCAAGAAGTTCGAGAAACAGGCGAACCAGCTCCTGACGCAGATCAAGGCCAAGGATCTGAGCGATGCGGCGATGGGACAGGCCAATGGCATTCTCAACAATTTCCGCGGCACGGCCTCGATGTTCAAGCAATTCGGCGGCGACCTGATGCGCCAGTCGATCCTCAACCTGGCTGCTGCCGATGTGGAAATCTCCAGCGCCGACGGCGTCGCCAACAATCTGCGGGCTATCGTCAGCGACAACAACGAAATCCGTGTCGTGTTTGCCGAACTGCTCGCCAATCCGGACGAAGATGCGGTCAAGAAGGTTCAGCAATCGCTCTACATGTATGCCAACGAGGTAGGCAGCCTTTCCACGGCCGTGAAGGACGATCCGTTCTTCGCCGACCTGCCGAAGAAGATGCAGCAGATCCTGGACGGACTGGATAAGAATGCCGTCGATCTCTCCAAGAATGCGCAGCAAAAAAAGCAGGAATTTGCGGCTGCGTCCAAACAGATCGATAGCACATGGAATCTGCTGATCAATTTTGCAGAGAACCAGAAGGTCAATGCGGGTGTCGAGCGGCAACAGGCAAACACCATTTCGGTGGGTGCAGTTCTGGTCGGCATCCTCGTCGCCATGGCGGCCGGTGCGGCTCTGGTGATCACGCTCAAGGGGCCGATCGGTGCCATCACCTCGGCCATGCGCCGGCTTGCAGAAGGCAGGCTCGATACGTCGATCTCCGGCGAGAAGCGGCCGGATGAAATCGGCGACATGGCGCGCGCGCTCTCTATCTTCAAGGACAATGCGTTGGCGAAGATCACGATGGAGGAACAGGCCGAGCGCGCCCGCGAAACGGCCGAGGAGGAACGCGTCCGCAACGAGGCTGAAAAGCAGGAGACGGCACGGCAGATCCAGTTCGCCGTCGATGCATTGGCCCAAGGCCTCGGCAATCTCGCACGTGGCGAGCTGATGACGCTCGACAAACCGTTTGCCGGCAATCTCGAACAGTTGCGCAACGACTTCAACAGCTCGATTGCCGGCCTGCGCGACACGCTCAACGACATCCGCGCCGCGTCCGGCCTGATCCAGGACAATGGCCGGCAGATGGCCGATGCCGCCGACGAGCTCTCCAAACGCACCGAGCAGCAGGCTGCATCGCTCGAACAGACGGCGGCAGCGGTGGAAGAGATCACCGCCACGACCAAGACCGCGTCAGGCCGCGCCGCCGAAACCAAGAACATCGTCGCCACGGCCAAGCGCAATGCCGACAATTCCTCCGGCATCGTGCAGAACGCGATTTCGGCCATGGGCCGGATCAAGGATGCATCCGACAAGATCAGCCAGATCATCGACGTGATCGACTCGATCGCCTTCCAGACCAATCTGCTCGCGCTCAATGCAGGCGTCGAGGCGGCCCGCGCCGGCGATGCCGGCAAGGGTTTCGCAGTCGTCGCCCAGGAAGTGCGCGAACTGGCGCAGCGGTCCGCCAAGGCGGCGAAGGAAATCGGCGAACTGATCGGCAATTCGGCCGATGAAGTGTCGACCGGCTCGCGCTACGTCACGGAAACCGGCGAGGCGCTGATGGAGATTTCCCGCCAGATCGTCGAGATTTCCGGCCATGTCGAGCTGATTGCCACGTCGGCCAGCGAACAATCGGTATCGCTGATGGAGGTCAACTCGACGGTCAACCAGATGGACCAGATGACCCAGCGCAATGCCGCCATGGTCGAGGAAACCAATGCCGCGACGCGTCAGCTTTCGGAAGAGGCCGATCACCTGATGGAACTGGTCAACCGCTTCCATCTGGATGACGAAGGCTATTACGACGCAGGCCGCCGCGCCGCCTGATTTCCGCTTGGATCTCCCTACCCTGCCCCGCGCCCGGCCGATTGCTTGGCGCGGGGTATGATTTTATGCTACTCTTCCGGCAGGTCTCTAAGGAGGAAAAGCCATGCAGTCGGCAGAGAAGATCAGCATCACCGTCACTCCCGAAATGCTGCGGCTGATCCGCGAAAGCGTCGATGCTGGCGAATATGCCTCGACCAGCGAGGTGATCCGCGACGCGATGCGGCTCTGGCAACGCCGCCGCGAGGAGCATGCGGAGGCGATCAAGTCGATCAAGGCGCGTATCCGGCGGTCGCTGGACGATCCGCGGCCGGATGTGTCTAGCGAAGAGGTCCGGGCGCGAATGGAAGAGTACATGGCTCGAGCGGAAGCGGAAGACGTGAATGCGTCATCTTAAGGTTGGCTATCGAGACGAGGCAATTCTGGACCTCCAGAATATTTACGACATCGTCTTCGAAATGAGCCAAAACCGACCGACTGCGAAGCGCTTCGTCAGCCGAATTGAAGACCGCTGCGAACGCATCGGGTTCGTTCCTCATGGCGGTCGGCCACGCGATGATCTCGAAATGGGGCTGCGCACCGTGCCCTTCGAACATTCCGCCATCATTGCCTACAAGGTCGAACACGATCGGGTCCGCATAACGAATATCTTTTACGGCGGCCGGGACTACGAGACATTCTATCTCGGAGCGCTGCCCGACGACGGGGACTTCGAAGGCGAAACCTGACGCCTTCCACCATATCACATGCCTTGCTCCTTCTCGTCCGGATGGGCTATCAGAGAGGCGCCCGACCGACGGGTGCAAGCATCTGAGGTGTTGATAAATGGCATGGCAGAGCCCGATCTCTCCGGGTATATCCTGGTATGAATCCTCGATCGAGGAGCGTCCGGAATATCCTCCCCTCGACGGATCGACGAAAGCCAATGTCGCCATCATCGGTGGCGGCTTCACCGGGCTGCAGGCTGCTTACCATCTCGCCAAGGCCGGGACGGACGTCGTGCTGGTCGATGCCAACCGGTTCGGCGACGGGGCATCGGGCCGCAATGGCGGCCAACTGGGCACCGGGCAGCGTTGGTGGCCGGAGGACCGTGAAGAGGAATTCGGCATCGAAACCTCACGCGCTCTGTTTCACATGGCCGAAACCGCCAAGCGCAACCTGATCGATTTCGCGGCTTTGGAGAATTTCGAGATCGATTATGTCAAGGGCCACATGATCGTGGCCCACAAGGAGCGCTTCGAGAAGGAGTTTCGCGCCAATCCGGTGATCGCCGCCGAGCGTTACAACTATCCGCATCTCCGCTTCATGAACCGCGAGGAGACGGCCTTCGTCACCGGCTCCAGCCGGTTCCATTTTGGCATCTATGACAGTGAAACCGGCCATATCCATCCGATGAAATATCTGGTCGGCCTTGCCCGCGCAGCAAAACACGCCGGCGCCAGGATCCACGAAATGACGGCAGCCAAGTCGATCCGGTCGGACAACGGCAAGGTCGTGATCGAGACGACACGCGGCACGATCACGGCCGACAAGGCGCTCGTGGCCACCGACGCCCATACCGGCAGGCTTGAGCCGAATACGGCGGCGCATGTCATGCCGATCGGTTCCTTCATCGGCGCGACGCCGCCGCTCGACAAGTTTCCCGAGATCATTGCCGGCGGTGAATCGATCTGCGATTCCCGCTTCGTCGTGCGCTACTGGCGCAAGACCAAGGACAACCGGCTGCTGTTCGGCGGTCGCGAGGCCTATACGTCCAACGCACCCAGTGACATCACCGCTCACATCCGCCGCCAGGTGACGGAGATCTATCCGCAGCTCAGGGATATCGAATTCACCCATGGCTGGGGCGGCTCCGTGGGCATCACGCTGCCGCGCACGCCGTATGTCCGCCAGGTCATGCCCAACGTCACCTCGATCGGCGGCTATTCCGGCCACGGCATCATGCTCGCCAATTATTGCGGCCGTCTTTATGCCGAAAGCCTGCTCGGCAAGGCCAACGATCTCGATCTCTACCGGTCGCTGAAAGTGCCCCCCTTCCCGGGCGGGCAGAATTTCCGTGCCCCCTTGCTCTTCCTTGCGTTGACGTGGTTCTCGTTGATGGACAAGGTATAGGACAGGGAGCAGCCATTGCGTGACGCGAGAAAAAGTTCATATTTCCGTCGCGAAGCGCTGGTATTTTTAAATCGATTAGATTACACAACCCCCTGTCCGGAAAGATGAGAGAACGCCGATGAGCAGCCAGATCATTCCCGTAGAACCTTTCGATTATGTCGTCTTCGGCGGCACGGGCGATCTCGCGGAGCGCAAGCTGTTGCCCGCACTTTTCCATCGCATGGAGTCCGGTCAATTCACGGACCCTACTCGGGTCATCGGTGCCTCGCGTGCGGAGATGACCCACGAGGCTTACCGCAAGTTCGCGACCGACGCGCTCAAGGAATTTTTGAAGCCGGGCGAATTCACGGAAGAATCGCTGGCCCGCTTTACCTCGCATCTCTACTATGTGTCGGTCGACGCCGGTTCCGAACGCGGCTGGGACAACCTGCGCAAACTGCTCGATGAAGGCAAGGACCGGGTCCGGGCCTTCTACCTTGCGGTCGGGCCGCAGGTCTTCGGGCCGATCAGCGACCGCATCCGCGACCACAAGCTGATCACGAAAAATACCCGCATCGTCGTCGAGAAACCGATCGGCCGTGACCTCGCCTCGGCGCTGGAGCTCAACGACCAGATCGGCAGGGCCTTCAAGGAAGAACAGATCTTCCGCATCGACCACTATCTCGGCAAGGAGACAGTGCAGAACCTGATGGCGCTACGCTTTGCCAATGCGCTCTACGAGCCGCTGTGGAATTCGGCCCATATCGACCATGTGCAGATCACGGTGGCGGAGTCGGTCGGCCTCGAGGGCCGCGCCGGCTACTACGACAAGGCCGGCGCACTGCGCGACATGGTGCAGAACCATATCCTGCAGCTCGTCTGCTTGGTGGCCATGGAGGCTCCGGCCTCGATGGGCGCCGAAGCGGTGCGCGACGAGAAGCTGAAAGTGCTGCGGGCACTCAAGACGATCGACGCCTCCAACTCCGACAAGTTCACCGTCCGCGGCCAATACCGCGCCGGCGCGTCCGACAAGGGTGCGGTCAGGGGTTATCTCGAAGAACTCGAGGGTGGTGTTTCCAACACCGAAACCTATGTGGCGATCAAAGCCGAGATCGGCAACTGGCGCTGGGCCGGCGTACCCTTCTATATCCGCACCGGCAAGCGGCTCGCGACGCGCGTGTCTGAGATCGTCATCACCTTCAAGTCGATCCCGCATTCGATCTTCGACTCGTCGGCCGGCCGTATCAACCAGAACAAGCTGATCATCCGCCTGCAGCCGGACGAAGGCGTCAAGCAGTCGCTGATGATCAAGGACCCCGGCCCGGGCGGCATGCGGCTGCGGGAAGTGTCGCTTGACATGAGCTTCGCCCAGGCGTTCGAAGTGCGCAATCCGGATGCCTATGAGCGGCTGCTTTTGGATGTCATCCGTTCGCAGCAGACGCTGTTCATGCGCCGCGACGAAGTCGAGGCCGCATGGCGCTGGGTCGACCCGATCCTGAAGGCCTGGGAAGAGACCGCCCAGCCGGTGCAGGGATATACGGCCGGCACCTGGGGGCCGAGCCAGTCGATCGCGCTCATCGAGCGATAGCACAGAGCAATGACGACAGAGAGCTGAGGCAGCACTGATGGCATACCATTTCAATACGTTTCCGAATGGTGCCGCGCTCGCACAAGCCCTGGCCGACACAGTCTCGGAAGCGCTGAGCAGCGCGATCGCCATACGCGGCCGTGCGTCGATCGCCGTATCCGGCGGTTCGACGCCCAAAGCTTTCTTCCAGGCGCTGTCGGCCAAGCCGATAGCTTGGGACAAAGTAAAGATCACGCTGGTCGACGAGCGCTTCGTCTCCGAGACCAGCGACCGCTCGAACCATAAGCTGGTGGCGCAGAACCTGCTGCAGAACGAAGCGGCCAAAGCGAGATTCATCCCGCTTTATCATGCCGTCGCCGATGCCGAGGACGCCGCCCTGGTGGCGACCGGCGACATGCGTGACGTCGCATCACCTTTCGACGTCGTCATTCTCGGCATGGGCGGCGATGGGCACACGGCTTCGTTCTTCCCGGGTGGCAACAATCTGGAACGGGCGTTGAAACCGTCAACGCCGCGCAGTGTCATCACCATGGAGGCGCAGGATGCCGGCGAACCGCGCCTGACCTTCACCTTCTCTGCTCTCCAGGATGCGCGTTTGCTCGTGCTCCACATCGAGGGTGAGGCGAAAAAGCCGGTGATCGACCGTGCGCTCGCCGAAGGAGCGACAAGCACGCTGCCGATTGGCCGCGTTATCGCTACAGCAGCATCCGATACCGAAATCTACTGGGCGCCCTGAAGGGTGCCGACGATGCCGTGACCTCCCACACGGCATGACATAGAAAGGACAGACCATGGCAGCCGACAAGAGAATTGCGGCGATCACCGCTCGTATTGTTGAACGTTCGAAGCGCGCCCGCGAGACCTATCTGGGTCGCATACGGGATGCCGCGTCCAAGGGACCGCATCGGTCCGTGCTCGGCTGCGGTAATCTCGCTCACGGCTTCGCGGTCTGTTCCCCCGCCGAGAAGGAGATGCTGGCTGGAGACCGTGTTGCCAATCTCGGCATCATCACCGCTTATAACGACATGCTGTCGGCGCACCAGCCCTACGAGACCTATCCGGCACTGATCCGTGAGGCGGCGCGCGAGGCAGGCGGCGTGGCGCAGGTGGCGGGCGGCGTGCCGGCCATGTGCGACGGCGTGACCCAGGGCCAGCCGGGCATGGAACTGTCGCTGTTCTCGCGAGACCTGATCGCCATGGCGGCCGGCGTCGGTCTTAGCCACAACATGTTCGATGCCGCCGTCTATCTCGGCGTCTGCGACAAGATCGTGCCGGGCCTGGCGATCGCGGCGCTGACCTTCGGCCACCTACCGGCGGTCTTCATTCCGGCCGGACCGATGACCACGGGCTTGCCGAACGATGAAAAAACCAGGGTCCGGCAGTTGTTTGCCGAAGGCAAGGTCAGCCGCGCCGAATTGCTGGACGCCGAGTCCAAGTCCTATCACGGCCCCGGCACCTGCACTTTCTACGGCACGGCCAATTCCAACCAGATGCTGATGGAAATCATGGGCTTCCATATGCCCGGATCATCCTTCATCAATCCCGGCACGCCGTTGCGCGAGGCGCTGACCAAGGAGGCGGCGAAGCGCGCGCTTGCCATCACCGCGCTTGGCAACGAATTCACGCCCGCGGGTGAGATGATCGACGAGCGCTCGGTCGTCAATGGCGTCATCGGCCTGCATGCGACCGGCGGCTCGACCAATCACACAATGCATCTGGTGGCCATCGCCCGCGCCGCCGGTATCCACCTCACCTGGCAGGACATTTCGGACCTTTCGGATGCGATCCCGCTGCTGGCCCGCGTCTATCCGAACGGGCTCGCCGACGTGAACCATTTCAATGCCGCAGGCGGCATCGGCTTCCTGATCCGGGAATTGCTGAAGCAGGGGCTGCTGCATGACGATGTTCGCACCGTCTTCGGCCATGGCCTCGACGCCTATACGGTCGAGGCACGGCTGGGCGAGAACGGCGCGGTGACCCGTATGCCTGTGCCGGCCGAGAGCGGCGATCCGAAGGTGCTGTCGACGATCGACGCGCCGTTCCAGTCAACCGGCGGGCTCAAGATGCTCAAGGGCAATCTTGGCACTGCGGTCATCAAGACATCCGCGGTGAAGCCCGAGCGTCATGTTATCGAAGCGCCGGCGCGTGTCTTCCACGACCAGTCGGAACTCAATACCGCCTTCAAGAATGGCGAACTGACCGGCGATTTTATCGCCGTCGTCCGCTTCCAGGGTCCGAAAGCCAATGGCATGCCGGAACTGCACAGGCTGACCACCGTGCTCGGCGTGTTGCAGGATCGCGGCCAGCGTGTGGCGTTGCTGACGGATGGCCGTATGTCCGGCGCTTCGGGCAAAGTGCCGGCGGCAATCCATGTGACGCCGGAGGCCAAGGAGGATGGGCCGATCGCCAAGATCGAGGATGGCGACATCGTCAGGATCGACGCCATTCATGGCAAGATCGAAGTGCTTGTCGATGCCGAGGAGCTGGCCTTGCGCCAACCGGCAACGGCTGACCTGTCGCACAATGATTACGGCATGGGCCGCGAGCTGTTCTCGATCTTCCGCCAGATGGCCGGGCCGGCCGATCTTGGCGGCGGAGTGCTGAATTGATTCGTCGCGCCACGGCCGCCGATCTCCCGCGCATCATGGAGATCGAACGCATGCCGGGCTATGAACAACTTGTCGGCCGATCCTCGGCCGATTTTCACGCCCGCGTCATCGACGATCCGGACCATGCCTATCTTGCAGGCCTTGCCGAGGATGGCATGATCGGCGGCTTCTGCATATTGCGCGATCTTACCAACGCACAGGGCAATACATACCTCAAGCGCTTTGCCGTCGCGTCTCCCGGGCGGGGGTTTGGCAAAAGACTGCTTGCCGAGATCGTCGACTGGGTGTTCGACAGCACGCTGACGCATCGCTTCTGGCTCGACCACATCATCACCAACGATCGCGCCCGGCATGTCTACGAGGTCAACGGCTTCCAGCGCGAGGGCATTTCGCGGCAGGCCTATATTCTGCCGGACGGCAGTCGCACCGACCTCTCCGTCATGTCGGTCCTCAAGCCGGAATGGCAGGCTCTGCGGCATCGCTGACTTGCAAAGCGCCCCATGTGCTCCCTAAATCTTCGCTATGAGCGTATGGAGCCTGCAGACGATCCTCCGGCGCGCGACGGCGGCCGATATACCGGCGATCATGGCGATCGAACGGCAACCCGGCTATGACGCGCTTGTGGGACGCTGGGACGAAGCGCAGCATTTCCACAACATCAGCAAGCCCGGCGTGCTCTACTTCGTCCATGACGATGGGGAGGGCATCCCCATCGCCTTCGCCGCGCTCTCGGGCCTTGGCCATCGCGACGGCGTTGTACAGATCAATCGCATGATCGTGCGGACACCGAACATGGGCACCGGCAAGTTGTTTCTGTCGGAAGTCATGCGCGTGGCATTCGAGGGCGCGCCCACGCAGCGCCTGTCGCTGAGCGTGCTGCCCGACAATCATCGGGCGCTGCATCTCTATCACGGCATGGGTTTTCGCGAGGACAGGCTGATGCGCGGGGCCGGCACGCTGCCGGACGGCAGGCGTGTCGACCTGTTCTCGATGTCGATCCTCTACGAGGACTGGGCGGCGCGGGGCGTCGTCTGACAGTCAGACCGTGAGGACGATCTTGCCGAATGGGCCTCGGTCAAGATGATCAAGCGCCGCCGGCAGGTCGGCGAATTCGTAAGTCCTGTCGATGACCGGCTTCAAGCCATGTTCATCAACGATGCGGCCAAAGCGTTCCAGGGCATTGCGCGGAGCGACGTTAATGCCTTGAATCGAGACCTGCTTCAGCATCAGCGGTGCGGTCGGGCCGGCGAAGGCAAAACCTTCGATGACGCCGATTACTGACACACGACCCCCAATCGCGGAGACATCGACCGAGCGACCGACATTGTCGCCGCCAACGATTTCGAGCACATGATCAACTCCGTAGCCGCTGGTATGGGCTATGACGGCATCCGTCCAGTCGCCCGCATTGCGGTCTATCGCCAGATCGGCGCCCAGCGCCCGCGCGCGCTCCGCTTTCTCGGTCGAAGACGTCACGACGATCACACGCGCGCCAAGCGTCTTGGCGATCTGCAGGCCGAACAGCGAGACGCCGCCCGTACCGTGGGTCAACACCCAATCGTCCTGTCTGATCTTGGCGCGCTCGGCAAGCGCCATCCAGGCAGTCGAGCCGGCAACAGTCAATGTGCTTGCCGCAGCCATATCGAGCGTTGCGGGCTTCCGAACGAACCAGTCCTCCGGGAAGCAGACAAAGGATGAGAGCACGCCCGGATAGACGCCACCCAGTGAACGATAGGGCAAGTCGCGCGCGGCACCCTGCGGCAAGCCATCGACATAGCCGGGCATGAAGAGCGTCACGACTTCGTCGCCTAGGCGGAAGCGTGAAGCCCCCTCCCCGACTGCCGCGACTTCGCCGGCGAGATCCGATGCCGGCGTAAAGGGAAAGGCAAGCGGTGCGCCCATGCCGTTTCCGATCATCAGCTTGTCACGGTAATTGAGGGAAACCGCTGCCGTCTTGACCAGGATCTCACCAGGTTTCGGGGTCGGAATGGAAACCTCTTCGAGCCGGAGGTTTTCGCGCCCAAATTTATTCATGACCCAGCGTTTCATCGTCTCTGCCATCGTATTCTCCTGACGGGCTTGTTCGATGGCGGTTTATATCGCTTCACTGGTGGATACAGTTGCGATATAAATTCTCCTTATTGTATCCTGTATTTCTACAGAGGCGACATGGACGATCGGTTTGCGGATATTGGCGTCTTCGTGGAAGCGGTCGAGCGCGAAGGCTTTTCCGCGGCGGCGGCGAAACTCAATCTGTCGCGATCGGCGGTCGGCAAGACGATTGCACGGCTGGAGGAACGGCTCGGTGCGCGGCTCTTTCATCGGACAACTCGGCAATTGTTCCTGACCGAAGCCGGGCAGGTCTTTTACGAACATTGCCGCAAGGCGCTATCGGAGCTGCGTGCGGGTGCCGCCCTGATCGAGAGCGGCCAGCAGCAGGCGACCGGACTGTTGCGCGTGACATTGCCCGTGGTCTACGGCCAGACATGCGTCATGCCGGTGCTGCTCGATCTGGCGCGAGAACATCCCGGCCTGGAGCTCGATCTGCATTTCAGCGACCGGCGCGTCGATATCCTTCAGGACGGTTTCGACCTCGCAATCCGCAGCGGCGATCTTGACGACACGGTCGGTCTGATGACGCGCCGGTTGGCCCACCAGCGCATGACCCTCTGTGCCTCGCCGGACTACCTCGCCGAACATGGCCGCCCCGAGAGCATCGCCGATCTTGCTCGCTATGATGCAATCATTTATGGGCGCATAGAGGCGACGCGCAAATGGCTGTTCCCCCGACCCGATGGTTCATTGGAGGAAATCGTGCCAAAGTCGCGCATGCGTCTCGATGACCTGAAGTCAATCTTGATGGCTGTGGTGGATGGTTTTGGCATCGGCTGGCTACCGTGCTGGCTGGTGCGCGAGCACGTCCGGTCCGGCCGGCTGGTACAGCTTGTCGAACGCCATCTGCGCTTTGAAATCCCCTGCTACGCGCTTTGGCCGCGGAGTCCGCACCTGCCTTTGAAGGTGCGCGTGGCGATCGACGCGCTGGCAGAACGGCTGCCGGAAGTTTCCCGACTGCGGGATGATGATGCTATTTGCATTTCAACGGAGGCATAAGGTTCGATGAGGAAGAAGGCGCCGGCTGAAGTTTAATCTTGCAAATTTCGAATTGCATTCCATGCTTGTGAAGAACACAGACAGCGCGCGCGGAAATCCGATGACGAAAGTGGTGCTATCACTTCCCAACCCACTCAAGGAATGGGCAGAGAAACAGGCGGTGAACAATATCTCGGGAGCGTCGGAGACTGCGTCGAAAGCCCCTTGCAAGACGAGTGTGAGCGGCAGGAAGCTTTGGACGAACTCGATCACCTGATCCAGGAAGGCGAGGATAGCGGCATCAGTGATCGTACTGTCGCCGAGATCCTGGCCGAGGCCCGCCAACAGGCGGAAGCACTCTTTGACGCCAAGCTCGCCCGCTTCGAATAGCGGATAGCCTCAGAATTTCGGCGCCGGCTTGCCGGCCTTGCGATGGGCGGCGATCACCGTGTTGGCCATCAGCATGGCAATGGTCATCGGGCCGACGCCCTTCGGCACCGGCGTGATCGCGCCGGCCACGGGCTCGCAGGAGGCGAAGTCGCAATCGCCGACAAGCTTGGACTTGCCTTCGCCTTTTTCCGGCGCGGCGACGCGGTTGATGCCGACATCGATCACGGT